>CAXMOC010000001.1:0-1986 GCA_964194865.1 uncultured Opitutales bacterium
GAGACCACGCCGATTCCGCTCCGGGTCACGGGGACCCGCGCTCCGCTCTCGCCCGGAACCAGGATCGCGTCTTGAACCGCTCCCAACCGTGCCTGGGAGGGGCCATTCAGGTCGGCGTCCAGGATGGAGACTGCGTTGCCGATTTCGCGCAACGCGCAGGCGAGCTGCATCGTCAATGTGCTCTTCCCCACGCCCCCCTTCCCGGATCCGATCGCCAGCAGGTTGCGGACGCCGGTCAAGCGCTGGGCAATCTTCTCCTGCTGGGCCTCGACCTGCTCCAGGATGTTCGAGCCACCGTCGCCCGCGATGTCGTAGTAGCCCTTCACGCCATGCCTCGTCGAACCATCAGGGTGTGGGGGATGCCGAAAGTACCGCGTAGCGAGTGTACGTCCGCCCTCTCTGGAAGCCCATCGACTCGAGGTCCGCCCACGGCATTTCCTCGTCGGAGACCCTGGGAACCGTCACGTCGAGCGCACCTGCCTGGCAGGCAACCTGGACCACGATCTCGAGCAGGATTCGCGCGTCGGTCTTCCCATCTCGCCGCGGTGTTGCTGCGCCAAGCGCAACGATCTCACGTCGGCCCTGCGCGGCAAGGTCGCGGAACAACACGTAGGCTTCCACGCGTGTGTCGGATGCGATAGCGAGTCCCTGGAGTTCGTCCTTACGATTTTGCAGGGTCTCGAGCGCGCGCTCCCAACTGCGGGAAACGCTGGGATCAAGCACCCCGTAGCGGAGTAGATCATCTAGGCTGACCGGGCTGATCTCGCCCACTGCGCGGGCTGGAGCCGCCTTCAAGATTGAAAAGTCTGCGAACCTCTCCTCGGCCTGGTAGCCCACAGCCTCGAAAAGAGCGCCCACCGCCGGCAGATTCTCGGGCACCTCGGCCACCACGCGCGGCGGCCCCAGGATCGAGAACTTCTGGCTGAGTGACTCGAGCAGGTGACGGGCGTGGCCTTGCCGCAGGAAGTCGGGGCGAACGCCGATCCGGTGGATGAAGGTCTCGTGCTCCCGCTTGGCGCCAGTGACCACGGCGATCGGATCGCCGTCGGCCGACGCCACCATACAGCTGCTCGACCAGACGGAGAGTTCGCGAATCTCCCGCTTGAAGCCGGCGACGGATAGCGTCGGCTGATCGGGAAAGTGAACCGCATAACACGCGTTCAGGGCATCGACCAGAAGGGGAATGTCATCGGATCTGCAGAAGCGGTATCCGGGCATCATCTCTCCTTCGCGGGTCATCGCGGGCGAAGCCCACCTGCCCGCACCGCCAGCCTACGGCGAGGCCTGGTGTGCTCCTTCGAGACGAAACGTTCACTCCTCCCGCGGTTATTCCTTCTCGGAAAGGAGCATCCGCATGGCGGACAACTCGTTGAGCGGACTCACCTCGTTGAGCGGCTTCTCCCGTTCGCCGGTCCGCGGCTCGGAGGCTTTCTCGCGCACCGCGGGACACTGGGCAGCGGCGGCAGTAGACACTTCGAGGCCTTCGGATTTGGCGTCGGCGCCCTGGGACCAGACCATCTCGGCCATCATCTGCAGGCCCAGCTCGATCCCCTCCTCGACGCGCGCGAGGTCGATCCGCTGATTTCCCTTCGCGGCTGCGAGTTCCTCGATCCGCGCCTGGGTTCGGTCCCGCATGAAGCCGGAGGGAACGCGCAGGATGCGCGTGGTCGCGTCCTCGGTCCAGTCCAAAGCGGAAAAGAGCGGTGTGCGCTCGGCGTCCCGCGCAATCAGCCGCTTACCGTTCGATTCCTCGAACTCCAGCGGCTCGGACTCGACAGAAGGCTCCACGACCTTTGCACCGTTTCCGGGCGGGCCGGCGAGCGGCAGGCCGGTCTCTTCCTCGATCAGGTTCTGTGCGAACTCGAGCGTCACGGTCTTGAGCCTCCGCAACCGGGCCGACTTCTCGATCCGCGCACGGGTACGCCGCCGCAGGTATGCCTCTTCGACCGCGCGCAGCGCGTAGCGCGCTTCCTTGGTCCACTGGAG
>CAXMOC010000002.1:0-3422 GCA_964194865.1 uncultured Opitutales bacterium
GCCCACGCCAAGCTCAAGGAACGCCTCGACGCCGGCGAGGACCTGCCCCAGTACTTCAAGGACCACATGGTCTACTACGCCGGCCCCGCCAAGACGCCGGCGGGGAGGGCTTCGGGATCGTTCGGTCCCACCACCGCGGGCCGGATGGACTCCTACGTCGACCTGCTCCAGAGCCGTGGCGGCAGCATGGTCATGCTGGCCAAGGGCAACCGCTCCGTGCAGGTGCGCGACGCCTGCAAGCGGCACGGGGGCTTCTATCGCGGCTCGATTGGCGGCCCCGCAGCCCGCCTGGCGGACCACAGCATCAAGCTCGTCGAAGTGCAGGAGTACGAGGAGCTCGGTATGGAGGCGATCTGGCGGATCGAAGTCGAGGATTTCCCCGCCTTCATCGTGACTGACGACAAGGGCAACGATTTCTACCGAGATCTGCTCAAGAATCGACCCTCCCCCAGCCTGAAGATCCAGAGCTGATATGCCGCGCGGTGTGGTAGATCCCGGCGAGGTCGCAGATTGGGACGAGGAGGTCGACGTTCTGGTAGTCGGCCTAGGAGCGGCCGGTGCGGCTGCGGCGCTGGATGCAGCGTCAGCGGGCGCCGAGACGTTGGTGCTCGAGCGCGCCAGCGGTGGCGGCGGCACCTCGGCAATGTCTGGAGGCGTCCTCTATCTGGGTGGCGGGACAGCCTTGCAGCGAGCGTGTGGCTTCGAGGACTCCGCCGAGGCGATGTTCGAGTATCTGAAGGTCTCGTGCGGCGATGCGCCCGACGAGGCCAAGCTCGCGCTCTACTGTGAAGGCTCCGTCGAGCACTACGACTGGTTGGTCGCCCAGGGTGTGCCGTTCAAGGAGGTCTTCTACTACGGCTGCAGCGGTGAGCCCCCGACCGACGACGGCCTGGTCTGGTCGGGGTCCGAGCGCGCGCACCCATTTCGCGACGTCGCGAAGCCCGCACCGCGCGGGCACGTACCCAGGATGGAACACCAGACCGGTCCGCTGTTGATGCAGCAGCTGATTGCGGCGGTCGAAGCGAGCAGTGCGCGAGTGGCCTTGAACCACCGCTGCCTGGCGTTGGTTCAAGAGCGCGACGGCAGCGTCGTCGGCGCCGTCGCCGCCAATTTCGGCGAGCGGCGGGCAATTCGCGCGCGCGGCGGCGTGATTCTGACCACCGGCGGTTTCATCAACGACGACACACTCATCGAGGCCAACCAGCCGCTGGTTCGCAAGTGCAACTTTCGGGTGGGGGCCGAGGGCGACGACGGTTCGGGAATCCGGCTCGGAGTCTCGGCGGGCGCCGAGACCATCCACATGGACGCGGCCTCCATCTCACTGCCGGCCACCCAGCCCTGGGGGCTCAAGCGGGGCATCCTGGTCAACGCCCAGGGTCAGCGCTTCATCAACGAAGACGCCTACTACGGCAGACTCGGCGAGTGGGCGCTGTTTCGCGCGGACGGCCGTGCCTGGCTGGTAGTCGACGACGAGGTCTACGAGAAGCCGGATTACCCGCGCGAGCTCGCTGCGGTGGGCGAGACGCCCGCCGAGCTGGAGCGCGAGCTCGGTCTGCCCGAGGGCAGTCTCGAGTCCACCCTGACTCTGTACAACCGCCACGCCGAAAACAAACGAGACCCCGTCTTCCACAAGGCCGAGGACTACGTCCAGCCGCTCATCAAACCGCCCTTCGGCGCGTTCGACTGTACGACGGAAAACTCGCTCTACGCCGCCTTCACTCTCGGAGGCCTGCGCACCGACCCGGACGGACGCGTTCTCGATTCCGAGGGAGCGCCGATACCCGGCCTCTTCGGCGCGGGTCGCGCGACGTCGGGCCTCTCGGTGGGCGGCTACAGCAGCGGCCTCTCGCTAGGGGACGGCACCTACTTCGGTCGTCGCGCGGGCCGCTGCGCGGCGTCGCCGACGGGCTGATCTGACCGAGCGGATCGCAGGCTACAGCGCCCGTCGCGGGCTTCCGCCTGTGTGCTTCAGCCGAACTGCTGTCGATCATACGGGCTCTCATGCGATCGCCGTCTTCCATCTTCCGCCCCGAAACCGCAGCGTCAGCATGGTTGCCTTGACCGCGTAGTCGGCGATCAGCGCGGTGAAGATCCACTCTGCGGTCCAACCGAGCCACCAGAACAGCACCGACAGACTGAGACGTGCTCCGAACAAGCCGCAGATTACAGTGAGAAAGGGAAAGCGCGTATCGCCGGCGCCGCGCAGGGCACCGCCGAGTGAGAACTCCATCGCCATCAACGCCTGTACCGATCCCAGCACGTAGATGAACACCACCGTCAGGCGAATCACCTCGGGGTCGTCGATCAGGAAGCGCGCGATCGGCTCTGCGGCCGTGATGATGATCGCCGCCAATACCACCATGACTGCCACCGAGAGTCCCATCGCCTGCCAGCCACTTCGCGCCGCAGCTTCGGGATCCCCCGCACCCAGGTTCTGGCCGACCAGTGTGGACGCGGCGATCGAGAAACCGAAGCCCACCACGAACGAGAACGAAAGGATGTTCGCTCCAATCCCGTAGGCGGCGAAGGGAGCCGTGCCGTAGAGCGCGAGGATCCACATGAAGCCGAGGAAGCCGCCCTGCCAGGCCGCTTGCTCGAGGGCGGCCGGGTAGCCGATCCGCAGCAATCGGCGCATCAGATCGCGCGTGATGGTGCCCGCTCGGCCGACTCCGACGATCAGCTTTCCACGCCACCAGAGGCCGAGGGTCAGGAGTGCGCCGGAGAGAAACGCCAAACCGTTGCCGACCGCCGCGCCCGCTACCCCGAGCTCCGGCAGACCGAAGGCGCCGAAGACCAGGGAGTAGACGAAGAACACGTTCACCACGTTCGTCAGCGCACCGATCCACAGCGGTGTGATCATGTCACCGGCGGCGCGCAGGGCCGTCCCTAGTGCCATGTTGATCGCCAACGCGAAATTGAAGACGCTGAGCCAGCGAATGAACGTCGCCGAGAGCGCGATCGTCTCGGGCTCGAGGCGAAAGATCCCCGCCAGTGAGTCTGCGAAGAGCACGCCGGGAACGGTGAGCACCAGCGATGCGCCGACGCACAGCCATAGCGTCGTCCGCGTAACGCGCGCGGCTTCTTCGCGGTCGCCAGCCCCCCAGGCGCGCGCCACCAGGGCCGTGGTGCCCGTGGTGATCGCCATCAGCACTCCCTGGAAGATGAACAGGACCCGGTTGCCCGTGGTGGTCGCTGCGATCGCGGAGGCGCCGAGTGAGCCCACGATCTTGATGTCCACCAGCCCCACCGTGGAGTAGAGGAGATTGGACACGATCGCCGGACAGGCGAGCGTCCAGATTCCGGGCCGCTCGCCGGAGGCATTGGATTTTGTGTTGATATCGGCTGCCGCGCCTGACACAGGCTTCACTCTCGTCGGTGGTGCGCGTACCGCCCACCGGAGCCGCCGGAGACGATTCAAGATA
>CAXMOC010000003.1:0-4978 GCA_964194865.1 uncultured Opitutales bacterium
GTCGTTGTCGCGGATCTGGATCGCTTTCAGGTTCGCGCGATTGCCCACCAGCGCTCGTGGAACCTCCTGGTTTGCGAGCTTCACCCTCGCCGCGTACGACGAAGCCGCGGGACGCGCACTGTTCGAGCGCGAGTACGACCGGGCGCGCAACTGGAACGCCCAGAACAATCACGGCCTCGCGGTGGCGGCTTCTCCCGATCGTCGCGCCGCACTCGGCTCGGTGAAACCTCCGGCGCTCGTGATCCACGGTACCGAGGATCCCATCCTGCCTTACGAGCACGGCGTGGCGACGGCGAACGCGATCCCCGGCTGCAAGCTCGTCACGATCGAGAAGATGGGGCACGACATGCCGGAGGTGGCGTGGCCGAGAATCATCGGCGCGATCGTGGAGCACACCGGCGCGCGCTAGGCTCACCGACCTCCGGGCGTTTTCGCGTTGGTGCGCCGCGTTCTATTCGGCCGCTATCCTGGTTGTCATGTCTGAGGCGCTCGACGCGAACCAGTACCTGCTCGACCGGTACCAGGGGGAGGTGCTGGGGGCCGCGTTCTTCGGTCTGCTTGCGGAGCTCGAAGAAGATGCCGGCTGGCGCCTCCGCTGGCGGCTTCTCGAGCGGCACGAACGTCACGTGGGTTCTCGGCTGAGGCAAGAGCTCGACGCGCGCGCACTCGAGACGGCGCCCGATCCCGTCAAGGCCCAGGAGGGGCGCAGGCTGGCGACCGCGATCTGGGAGCTTCCCGTCGAGTCGCGGGTGAATGCCATGATCCCAGCCCTGAGGGATTTCGTAGCCGATTTTCGCGAGGCCGCGGACGCCGCTCCATCCAACTTCTCCGAGGTTGCCCAGCTCGTACTCGATCACGAGGTCGCCTTGCTCGAGTTCTTCGAGGCGATGGCGCGCGATGACGCGGCAGGCGCCAACGCGGCGATCGAAGATTTCCTGCGCGCCGTCGGTGCGCCCGATGAGCAGCCTATTCCAGAAGGCATCGCCCTCACACCGCTCGACCCGGCCTTCCGAGCCGATCCGAACCCGAGTTTTCACTTGCTGCTGGAGCGCGCGCCGGTGCATCGGGACCGCGGCTTCGGCAACCGGGTCGTGCTCACGCGGCACGACGACGTCATGCGCGTCGTCCGCGACCTCGAGTTCTGGGTCGACCCGCGAAAGTCCCTCCCAGACGACCCGGTGCGCATGTTCATCAGCGCCGCGACCGCTGAAAGCGAACCGTCGATGTTGTTTCTCGACGATCCGGAGCACCGGCGGTTGCGGAATTTCGTCAGCCGTTCGTTTACGCCCCGCACCATGGAGCGATCGCGGCCGATCATCCGAGAGGTAGCGCGCGAGCTGGTAGACAGCGTCGAGGCCGACGCTTCGGCCGAATTCGATTTGATGGAAGCGCTCGCAGCTCCCTTGCCAGCGATAGCAATCGCGCGCCTGCTCGGAGTGGACACGCGGGACCAGGCCAAGTTCAAGATCTGGTCGGTCGCGTCGAGTGAAGCCTTCTTCAACCCCTTCGCCGGCGACGACATCAAGCGCAGGGGAGAGCTGGCGAGCATTGCCCTTGGTGACTACTTCGCGGCGGAGGTCCAGAAACGGCGCGAGTCGCCCTCCGACGACTTGATCGGGCAGATGGTCGCGGCCGAAATGGAAGGCGATCAGCTCACGATTCAAGAGATCATCACGATGTGCAACCTCCTGCTGATCGCTGGCAACGTCACGACGACGGATCTGATCGGAAACGGGATGCGAGCGTTGCTCGGAAATCCGGACCAGCATCGAAGGTTGCGGGAGAAGCCGGAGCTGATCGAAAACGCGGTGGAAGAGATGCTGCGATTCGATCCGCCCGTCACGAGCACCGGTAGAATCGCGCCGCGCGACATCGAGATCGACGGCATCCCCATCAGGCAAGGAGAGTCCATCACACTGCTCCTCGCGGCAGCCAACCGGGACCCGGCCATCTACCCGGACCCGGATCGCTTCGACGTCGAGCGGGAAGATACCCATCACCAGTCATTCGGCGGCGGCGCACACCTGTGCCTGGGGGCGCATCTCGCGCGCATCGAAGCCCAGGAGGCGATCGGCGCGCTGGTGGACGGCTTCCCGAATCTGAGCGACGCCGGGCGCGCGCCGGTCTACAAGCAAACGCCCGGCTTTCGGGGCCTTGCGGAGTACTGGGTCTCCCGAGACTGACGGCGTCGATCGGCTTCTTGCGGCGAACTGCAGAAGGCTTCGGGAGAGGTGGATCGACGCAGCTCATAACCATCCGGTCTGCAAGCCATTGGGCATCGACGCTGCTGGCAGGTCCTTGCTGTATGGGATCTCGTCCCCACACATCCCCACAACGCCTATCTGGAGATATTGCTCGACGGGGGAATTGTCGGTCTCCTGGTCTGCCTGCTCTGCGGTGGCGGCTTCAGCATCGTCGCCATCGCGCTTCTGCGCGACACAGGCGACCGCGTACTCGCGACGGCCGGCCCGCTCTCGACGGCTGCGGTCGTGACCGTTTGCGGTTTTCGGATGACGGACACGAGCTTCCTCTTCAAGTCGAATGATGCCCCGTACCTGTGCGTGGTGGGCGCGGCACTTCGAGCGCACCAGGGCCGACGAACGGAAGGGGGTTCGGCCTGACCTCAGTCTCCCAGGTAGCCTGGAGTCTGAGAAACCGTCGTGTGGGTCTTGCCTCGTACGGCGCCGAGCCGCGCACGGTTGGCGTCCGCCAGCTCGGCGTCTGGGGCGACCTGGCCGAAGCCGGTGTACAGAACCTTGCGGGTTCGCGTTACGGGGGGTTGGCTCATGTGCAGGGTACAGCTCAAATGAACCGTCACGTCCCCAGTCTCGGTGGGTAGGTCGACGGGCTGGAGATCGAGCCCCGGCTGCACACAGGGTGCGGGCCACATCAGAGCCCGGTGCGAACCCGGCACGACGCGAAGCTGGCCGGACTCGGCGTCGGCCCCCGTGACCGAGATCCCGATCGTCAGATTGCAGCATTCGTAGGAGTGCCGGCCCAGGCTGCAGTCCTTGTGCCACGGAACGTCGGAGATGCCCTTGACGACGCCGATCGGCTTGCTGAGCGCTCCGATCCGGTAGCCGGGTTTTCGGGTCGTCTTGTGGCCGCAGCCGGGAATTCGACCGATGCGCCGGAATCGATCGTCTTCGATCAGCGCAACGGAGGCCTCGGAGTAGCGATCGAAGCCCTCCATCCGCACGAGGTGCTCCTCGCCGTCGTGGGTCGTCGCGAACCACGCTCGGACGTCCCCCTTTTCGTAGTGGGGTGCGGCCTTCGGAAAGTCGGCTTCCACCGCCGCCATCTCTTCCACGCCAAAGAGCCCGCGGATGTGAAGGTAGCCGAACTCTTCGAGGAAGCGACGCATGTCCTCGTCTGAATCCCCGGGCGTAAAGCTGCGGCGCTGATCCATCGCAATCTCCACGTCCCCCGCCGTATGAATGCGGCGCCCGTCGAGTGCGGAGCGCAAGACCAGCCACCAGTTGAGGAAGTCGGGTAGACCGCCTTCGGGCATGTCGAGGAGGCCGGTGCTCATGAGGGCGATTGGAGTGCTCTGGTCGTTGACGATGTCCGCGAACTGTTCGCCGGTGAGTCGTACTCGCGCCTGCCCGCGGCTGCCGGGATCGACCGATACTCGGTCGCCCTGATAGGAGAGCGTCCACGCTTCGGCGTCGACCTCGATGCAGAAGTCTTGCAACGGAAGCTGGCAACCCCCCGGCGCAATCAGAGCTTGATGAGCATCCAGGTTGCTGGGCAGGGTGTCTCGGAAGAACAGGCCGGCATCGACGGGTGCCTGGTCGGAGTCTACGCGGGTTCGGAAATCGACAGACATGGGGCCCCCATGCGCTCGGCCCACTGCTGGATGCGCGGGCTCGACCGACCGAGTCTAGCGCTAGAGGCACACGATCCGCCCGCGGCGCGGAGCGCTCGGGGGCGATCAACTCCTAAATGATTCGGTGTCGAATCGTGAAGGCTGGATGAATGCAGATGCCGAAGCTCCCGCAGGCGGCTTTGGTACCTACGTGTTTGCGCCCCGCAGGATCACTGGCACTGTCCTGAGCAGGATCTTCAGGTCGCTCGCGAGCGACCAGGTGTCGATGTACTCGAGGTCGAGCCGCATCCACTCGGCGAATCCGTGCAGCTCGGGGCCGCTCACCTGCCAGAGGCAAGTGAGTCCGGGCTTCATCGCGAGGCGCCGACTTTCGAAGACCGTGTAGTGCGCGATCTCCGAGTGCAGCGGCGGACGCGGGCCAACGAGGCTCATCTCGCCCTTGAGGACGTTCCAGAGCTGAGGTAGCTCGTCGAGGCTATAACGACGCAACACCCGTCCGATCGGCGTGATGCGCGGGTCATCGCGCATCTTGAACACCGGGCCGTCCATCTCGTTCAGGTGGAGGATGCTCGCCTTGAGCTCGTCGGCCTCGAGAATCATCGTGCGCAGCTTGGGCATCCGGAAGATTTCTCCGCCACGCCGGCAGCGCAGCTGCCAGTAGATCACCGGCCCAGCAGAGGAGAGCCGGATCAGCGGGGCGCCGAAACGTCCGCGGCGGCGGGAGGTCTGCGCCGAAGAGATCGGCGAGGATCATCAGCGGAACTCCGGCTCTGCCACAGACCTCCGCGATCGGGGCGAGTTCGAAGAGCTGGCTGCGCGGCAGGGCGGAGAGGACCTCGTCGACATCACCTGCGGACAGCAGATCGGGCAGGTTACTCAGCTTGTGGACGAGCGCTGCATCGAGTCTCGCATCGAACGGGACATCTCCGTCCTCGGCGAAACCAACTACCTCGACGTTCCACTCCGGATGGGCCCGCGTCCTCTGGTAGAAGTCGTGGGCGCGGTGGGCGGGCGTTCCCGCCCGACATCGGAGGGCTGAGGCAGTTTTTAACGCGGTTCGGCTCGCGTACCCATCGGAGTGAGGAAGACCGGCGATGAGCGTTCCGCCTTCCCGCCCTTTGTCGATCTGCATGATTGTGCCCAACGCCC
>CAXMOC010000004.1:0-6106 GCA_964194865.1 uncultured Opitutales bacterium
TACATGGCCCACGAGCGGGAGACGCTCGAAGCGGTGATCCAGGCGCGAAACCAAGCAGTCTCGGGGCTTCAGAGAGCAGCGGGCAACCCCGGGGACCCCAAGGCGATCGAGGGCCTGGCGAGCGCCGAGGGGGTGCTGGGGGGTGCGATGGGCCGGCTGATGGCTCTCGCCGAGTCGTACCCGGACCTGAAGGCCAGCGAGAACATGAAGCAGCTGACCGAGGAGCTGACGTCGACCGAGAACAAGGTCTCGTTCGCCCGTCAGGCCTTCAACGACGCGGTGACCGATTACAACATCTACAAGCAGAGCTTCCCTCCAGTCGTGTTCGCGGGAATGTTCGGCCACACCGAGAACGCATGGCTGCTCGAGTTCGATAGCGAGGTAATCGCCGAGGCACCGAAGGTGTCCTTCTCCTAACCCACGATGTCGACTCGCTTCTTCGAAAATCAGGAATCCGCCCGCCGCAATACGTCACAGTTGGTGGTGCTGTTCGGGCTGGCAGTGATCGCGATCGTCGCGATGCTGTATGCGTTGGCCGTGGTCGTAGCCGCAGCCCAGGCGGCGGATCCGAACTTACCCGAGCCCGCGCTGATCCTGGAATGGTGGCAACCGGATCTACTGGTGATGGTCGTGTTGGCGACCATGGCTGTGGTCGCCAGTGGAAGTCTGTACAAGATCCTCCAGCTTCGCGGCGGCGGTGAAGTCGTCGCCGAGGCTCTCGGCGGTACGCTGATCGCTTCCGACACCAGCGATCCCAACCAACGTCGCCTGCTGAATGTCGTAGAAGAGATGGCCATCGCATCGGGAACCCCGATTCCTCCCGTCTACATGATGAACGACGAGTCCGGCATCAACGCGTTCGCGGCGGGGTTCAGCCCAGGCGACGCGGTGGTCGGCGTAACGCGCGGAACCGTGGAGCAGCTCAGTCGCGACGAGCTGCAGGGAGTGATCGCGCACGAGTTCAGTCACATCCTCAGCGGCGACATGCGCTTGAACATCAAGCTGATGGGGGTCGTCCACGGGATCCTGATCATCGGAATGATCGGCTATTTCTTGATGCGATCGTCGATGTTCAGCCACGGGCGACGCAACAACCGCGACAACAGCGGCATGGCGCTCTTGGCGATCGGAATCGGATTGATGCTGATCGGCTTTCTCGGCACCTTCTTCGGCAACTGGATCAAGGCATCGGTCAGCCGGCAGCGCGAATTTCTCGCCGACGCGTCGTCCGTTCAGTTCACCCGCAACCCGGATGGAATCGCCGATGCGTTGAAGAAGATCGCCGGTTTCGAGCCCGGCTCGTTGCTCGAGAGCCCGAACGCGCCCGAGTCGAGCCATCTGTTCTTCGGTCAAGGGGTGCGCGGCCCGCTTCAACTGATGTTTGCCACGCATCCACCGCTCGACGAGCGGATTCGCCGCATCGACCCGAGTTGGCAGGGGGAAGGGACTCTCGCGCCGGGCTCCGCCGCCGCGGCGCCGTCGCCCGCCGGAGTGGCGGGCTTTGCGTCCAGCGAATCCAGCGCCGCGCTTCCGGCGGCGCCCGACGGCAGCGCGCTCGATCAGATTGGCGAACCCACCCTGGCCCACATCGACTACGCGGCAGCCCTGGTTCGGGATCTACCCGCGGCCCTCGCGGCAGCCGTTCACGAACCGTACAGCGCCAGGGCGGTGATCTACGCGCTGTTGATCAACCCCCACGCCGAGGCGCGCGAGGCCCAGTTTACCCAGCTCGCGAGCTTCGGCGAAGCCGGCATCGCCGGCGAGACGGAGCGATTGCTCGCGGAGGCGGAATCGCTCGAGCCCCGCTTCCGGCTCCCCTTGGTGGACATGACGCTACCGGCGCTGCGGGCGCTGTCGAAGCCCCAGTACCGCGCTTTCGCGTCGAACGTCCGGGCCCTGGTCGAGGCCGATCGCCAGATCGAACTGTTCGAGTGGACACTCCAGCGGACGCTGCTCGCACACCTGCATCCGCATTTCGAGAGGGTCAAACCACCCCGCGTGCGGCACCGAGGGCTCGCGAAGCTGGATGGTCCGTGCAGCGTCGTGCTGTCGGTTCTGGCGCTGGCCGGGAGCCCTGACGAAACTTCTGTGGATGCGGCATTCGAGGCCGGCGCGGGTCAGCTGCCCGGTGTGGATGTGAAGCGCATCGCGCCTGAGCATTGTGGGCTGCGCGAGCTCGAGCTCGCATTGGCGAAGCTGGTGGAGGTCGATGCCCCGTCGATCCGGCCCCTGCTGGCCGCGTGCGCGGCGTGCATTGCGGCGGACCGCACCGTCACCCAGGCGGAGGGCGAACTGATGCGCGCCATCGCCGATGCGTTCGGGTGTCCGATGCCTCCGCTGTTGCCTGGGCAGCCGCTGGCGTAGAGGCGCTGTATCGTAGCGCCCGCATGTCCATCTCCTGGATCGACCTCGGGATCATTGGCGCCTACCTGCTGGTGATGCTCAGCATCGGCTACTACGTCATGCGACGTGCGCCGAGCTTCGAAGAGTATCTAATCGCCGGCCGCTCGATGACGACGCCCGTTCTCGTCTGCACGTTGGCTTCCACCTATTACGGCCTCGATGTCCTCTTCGGCACCTCCGAGATCGCCTTCAACGAAGGCGTGGTCGCCTACTTTGGCTACTCGTTGCTCTATCTCGGCTTGTACGTCGTTGCCGCGTTCGTATTGAGCAAGCGGCTGCGAACCGCCAATTTCACTTCTCTGCCCGAGATTCTCGAGAGACACTACGGATCCGGTGCTTCCGTGCTCGGCGCGCTGGCGTCGATCTTCTACTCGATTCCCGCGCTCAGCTTGTTCGCCCTAGGACGCATTTCCGAGGCAATCTTCGGCTTCGATGCGAGGATTGGCGCAGCCGTGATTGGAACGATCGCCCTGCTCTACACGGTGTGGGGTGGTCTCTGGGCCGTGGCCATCACGGACACGATTCAGTTCGTGTTGATGTGTCTCACCCTGGCCATAGGAATTCCGCTGTTGATGGGGAAGGTCGGCGGATTCGAAGCGGCTGCGCAACTGATACCCAGCGAGCACTTCGACCTGCTGGGTAGGTTGCCGGTCTGGTTGTTGATCTCCTATGTGGCTACGGGCCTCAGTGTTTTCGTCGAACCAGGCTTCTACCAACGCATCTTCGCTGCGAAGAGTTACCGTCAAGCGCGAAATGCGATCCTGATAGCCGTTCTCATCTGGGGCACCTATGACTGGCTGGTGGTGGCCGGGGGAATACTGGCCCGGTCGGCGATGGGCGCGGGGCTCCTCCCCGCAGACATTCACCCCAACGATGCGCTGCTCAAGGCCGTCACCCTTGCGCTTCCCGTGGGTCTCGCTGGGATCTTCCTGGCGGGGGTGCTGGCCACAGCGATGTCGACCGTCGACTCCTACACCTTGGTGGCGGGAGCCAACATGGCCAACGACATCTATCGGCCGCTGCGGAAATCCCCAATCACCGATCAACAACTCGTGCGGCTGACGAAATTGGGAACCGTCTTCGCGTGGGTGCTCGGATACGCGCTCGCGTTCATGTTCGACCGCTTGATGGCACTGTGGGTCTTCACCGCGACCGTTCTGACGTCGACGGTATTCGTCCCGATTTTCGTTGGCCTCTTCTGGAAGGGTCGCAAAACCCCACTCGCCGGCATCTTGAGCTGTGCGGTGGGTCTCGTCAGCGTGATCGTCTACTACGTCACGATCTCGAACGTCGGCGTCCGGGACACTACCTACGGGACCTACATCTGGACATTCGATCTCGGGGGTGTTTCGATCAGCCTGTGGCAGGAGTACGGCCTGTTCTTCAGCCTTCCCATGAGCCTCGTCGGATTCTTGATCGGGAATTGGGTAGGGAGAGAGCGGCACTTCCCGCGAGGAGCGCCGCCGGTTTCCAGCGCCTAGCGTGCACGCTTCACGCGTGCCCGTGGCCGTTCGTCGGCGGTTCGTCCACCTGCACGACCACCTTGTCGCCGGCACGGATGACGCCGGCCACGTCGACCACACCGACCACTCCGCGCAAGCCGAATGCCCGGCTGGCAAACAAGTGTCCCGCGGCTCGTTCACCCGAGCGGGTCGTGTACTTGGCGGTGATTTGTGCCCCCATGTCCGAACAAGGTGGGTTGCATTCTTCCACGGCCAGCGCGGCTCCGGAGGGAAAAAGCAGCCGGGTGCTCTTCGGCAGCTGAGAGAAATTGGGGATTCCCTCGACGCAGATATTGGCTCCCAGCGCGGCCGCAGTGAGTGGCTCTTTCAGATCCATCTTTCGCTCGATGATCGCCAGCTCTTCCACGGACACGCCGGACCACTGACGTTCGTTGCGCCGCACGGTTCCTTCCGGATCTTTGTCGCCTGCCCCCCACGCCACTCGTTCGAAGCCCTGGTGCCTGTCGCCAGGAAAGCCGTCCAGCTCGACCGTGACCGATGCTCGGTCTTCTTTGCTCAGGTCTTCGCTGTCGCCGGCGTGAACGGAGACGAGCGTGCACATCAGTTCCTTCATGGCGTCAACCTCTGTTTGGGCGCACGTCCCCGCGTGTCCCGATCGGGTACTGTTTCCACAGCTGTAGCGCAGAAGTCCACCGCCCGACCAAGCTGCCCACCGCAACGGCCCAAATCAACCGAGGAGCCACGCCATGAGTGGGAATGAAGTGAAGCCGCAGGTCGTGAGCGAAGCCGACGTAAGGATGGTTGGGCCGGGGCACGACGAGGATCACTACATATCAGTTCCCATCAAGTCCCTCTTCGAAGTGGAGGATGTCGGGCATATCGGGGTCTGTTACATGGAGCCCGGCGACGAGACATGCGTGTTCGCAATCGAGGAAGAAGACGATGGAACCGCGCCGCACCACTACGGCCCCTGTGACGAGTTCTACTACATTTTGTATGGAGAGTTTACGGTTTGGTGGGGGAAGGACGCCGAGAACCTGGACGAATTCTACGAGCTCAAAGAGGGCGATTGCGCCCATTACCCGACGGGCTGGAAGTATCGCGTGAAGAACACCGGAAATTCGCCGGGCAAGTTCTTCTACTACATGTCATCGCCGCGTCACGGGACTCAACGACTCGACAAGGTGACGTAGATCATGCAGGCGAGTCTCATCCTGATCAACGGCAAGATCGTTACGATGGACGCCGAGGGTAGTGTCGCACAAGCGTTGGCGGTCACGGACGCCGGGATCGCGGCGGTTGGCACGAATGCCGATATCGAACCGCTGAGCGGCGCGAATACCCGAACGATCGATCTCCGCGGCCGCGTGGTTCTACCCGGGTTCATCGATACGCACGTCCACCTGGATTGTGCGGCCGTCAACACGAAGCTGGCAACCAGCTGTCACATCCCACCCGTCGATTACGTCGAAGTCCTCGGAACCACCGGATCCCTCGAAGCGATCCTGAACTTCGTCAAACAGGCGGCTGAGGAAACTCCCGCTGGTGAATGGATCATCGGCCAAGGGCGTTTTTCGCTCGAAACCGAGGGAAACTCGCCCACCAGGGAGCAGCTCGACGCGATCGCACCGAACCACCCCGTCATGATCCGCTACAGCGCACACTCTCAGCTGCTCAACAGCAAGGCGCTTCAGCTCTCGGGAATCTCCCGGGACCGGCCCACACAGGAGGAGTTGGACGAGGTCGCTCCTCGGGCGAGAGTTCGCCGCGACTCCGCAACCGGCGAACCCACCGGAGTGGTGAACGAATGCATCGATTGGATCTTTCCGCGAAGCAGCCCCTGGAAATACGAGGAGCTGCGTCGCGCGATTCGCCAGACCTGCCATGAAGCGGTGCGTTTCGGCGTTACGAGCATCCACGAGTTCGTGAGCTGGCCCGATAGCTCGCGCATCTACCAGGAACTCTATCGAGATGGAGACTTGCCGCTCCGAGTCCAATTGTGCCCATGCGTCTGGGGCATGCAGCGTACGGTGGAGATGGATTCGCTGGTGAATCTCGGACTGCAGACGGGGTTCGGCAACGATTGGATCAAGTTCGGTAGCGCGAAGATCTTCGTCGATGGCGAAGGCCACGATGAGAACGGCGTCGCCCAGGAATGGCCTCGAATCTCTCAGGAGCGACTCGATGCCCTCGTCGTGAGCGCTCACCGCGCCGGTATCCGGGTGATGATGCACGCGACG
>CAXMOC010000005.1:0-6035 GCA_964194865.1 uncultured Opitutales bacterium
TCCTCCTCGGCGGCCGGCTACGGCTTCGCAGCTGCGAGAGAGATCGGAGTGCGTTCTGAGATCCAGGCGGCGTGCTGTTCTGCCGACTCGATGACGATTCGGCCGGCCATGACGCCGTGACCGATGCCGCAGATCTCCGCGCATTGGATGTCGTGAGTGCCGGTATCCGTAGCCTCGAACCAGCCGGTGATCACCCGGCCAGGAATGGCGTCCTGCTTCAGACGAAAGACGGGGACCGAGAAGCTGTGCAACACGTCGCGCGCTTCCAGCTTGTAGTGGTAGACCTGGCCCACCTCGATGTGCAAGTCGTCGACAGTCTTGATGTCGTCGTCCGTGCCGAGCTTTCCGTCACTGCCGGGGTGAACGAAGCTCCAGGCCCATTGCTGACCGACGACGCGCACCGTCTGATAGGGCTCGGGCAGGTGCTGCTTGACGTCGTACCAGACGCGCACTGCCCCCACCACGATGAAGAGGTCGCAGACGAGCACCAATAGATGGGGGTAGCTGATCCAACGCTTCTGGCTCTTCTCTTCACCCGTGATGTACTCGGCGCGAACGCCCTCCTTGGCCCGGAACCGGATGATGAAATAGAAAAAGACCCCCTCACATAGGATGAACCAGAAGCCGACCAGCACCGTGATCAACCAGATCAGGTTGTCGATGTCCGTCGCGTAGGTGGAGAGAGCCTCTACGTATCGCTCGATCATGTCCGGTCCCTAGAGGATGAAGAGGAAGACGGCCAAGATGAACAGGCCCACGCCGGTCATCGTGATCACGAACGTCCTGCCAACGAGTTCTTCCGAGGTGTATTCCTTAGCCATGATTGTTCGGGCCTATTTGGAGGAGGAGAGGGTCATGATGTGGGCGATGACATCTTGCATGGCTTGCTCATCGGGCAGCGTCATCGCCATCGGGCGCATCATGGCGCCGGTCTGATCGCCGGGCTGCGAGCCTCGAGCGCCAGAGCGATAATTCTCTAGCTGTCGCAGCAAGTACCAATCACTCGTGCCAGAAAGCGGCGGCCCGAAAAGAGCCTGGTTTCCGGTTCCGTCGACGGCGTGGCAGGCAATGCACGGCGTGTACAGCGCCTTGCCCTTGACCGGGTCGCCGCCAGCTAGGGCCCGTGGAGGATTGGTTGCCGGTAACTCGGCCACATAGGCGGAAACCGCCTCCACGTCGCCTTCCCTCGTCAAGGTCAACGACATCGGCCGCATTCGCATGCCCCAGACGTCGTCGAAGTGGCCTCCGCGCTGGCCGTTGCGGAACTTCTCCAGCTGAGACTCCACGTACCACTGGGCCATGCCGGCGATCGCGGGGGCGCCGACATCCTGATTGCCTGAAGCGTCTGCGCGGTGGCAGCTGCTACAAAGGCGATACAGGTCCTCGCCGCGCGCGTCTGGGTCGGCCCACGCTGCGCTGGCTACACAGACGGCCGCGAGCCACACGATCCTCGCTGCCTTCTTCTGGTTCGAAGCCATCGCCATCCCTGCAGAATCCCATGTATCGCTGAAGTGGAGCTGGGCGCTCCTGCCCGGCTTCCTACGACGCGCGCACGCCACATGCTGGTAGACCCGGGCAGACCGCGAGATTCCCTCGTTGCCCACCCAGCTGACCCTGGCCAGCTGACCATGAAGAGACGAGGCCGCGACCCAGCCGCTGATCCGCGGCCCCCCTAGCGCGTACCGCGATGGGGCAAAATGACCTAAAAGCCCAGCCGGTGCGGACGATTAGCCGATCGCGCGCCGATCCTCAAGGCTCAGGTGACGCGATTCACCGGAATTTTTTCCAATCACGCTCTTGGTGGATTCACGCTGCTTTCGGGGATTCGTTCGAACCCGTGATTCAAGCCGTGGGATTGAGGTGGTAGAGCGCCACGTAGATGAGAATGCCCGTAACCGACACGTACATCCAGATCGGCCAGGCCACCCGCGCCAACCGACGATGGCTCGAAATTCGATTGGTGAGACCCAACCGCAGCAACACGATCGCCAGGACCGGCACGATCATCGCCAGCGTCAAGTGGGAGAACAGAACCGCAAGGTAAATCGCCTTCGGGGTACCCGTGGCGCTGTAGCTGAGACTCTCGAACCCGCGCGAAGCCTTGTGCAGCACGTACAAGCCAAGAAACAGGCTAGAGGTGGCAAACGCACCGAGCATCACCCGGCGGTGGGCGTCGATCCGCTTGCGGTGGATCAGCACCCGGCCCGCGATCAGCAAGAGGGTGGCCACACCATTGAGGCTGGCGTTGATCGCGGGCAGAGGCGACAAATCCAAGAGTTCCTCGCGTTTCCGATTTACGCGCCGATTCATGCGCAGCGGTTCGAGCCGCTGGCCGTCCTTGTGCTGGCTTTCAATCCCTGTAACGCGGCTTTCGCTTCTCGCGCCGGGCGCGAATCGCCTCGCTCAAATTGTCCGTCAACATCCGCACGAGCAGTTGATTGCGGTTCTCGAGGTCGATCGCCGACTGCAGGCTGCCGCACTCGAGGCTGTCCCAGAGGACCTGCTTGGTCATCGAAACCCCGTGTGCACTGTAGCCACAGATCTGCTCTGCCAGCTCTAGTGCGCTGTCGAACAACATCCCGTCGGGAACGACCCGGGAGACCAGTCCGATGCGTTCCGCCTCCAGACCACCTAGCTCGCGGCCGCTGAGGATGATCTCGTTGGCTCGCGACGCCCCGATCAGGCGCGGTAGCAGATAGCTCACTCCCAGCTCGGTGCCGGCGAGTCCGTTGTTGATTCCCGCCCCTCGGAAGGTGGCCGATTCCGAAGCGAGCCTGATGTCTGCGCCCAGCGTCAGGCACAGCCCGCCCCCGTAGGCGGGCCCGTTGACGGCCGCGATCAGAGGTTGGGGAAGCTTGCGCATCGCCGGGATCAGATCCGACATGTACGCCATCGCTCGGATTGCGATGCGGGAGAGCGTCAGCCCCTCCGAACCTGGGGGTACACCGACGTCCTCGAGGTTCAAGCCAGAACAGAAGCCGCGCCCGTTTCCCGTCAAGATGGCTACATACGTATCGTTATCTGTTCCGACGGTCTCGATCGCCTGATAGAGCGCGCCGACCAGCTCGAAGGACATGGAGTTGAGCGTTTCCGGGTCGTTCAAGCGGATGACAGAGACATGCGGCCGCGGCTTCTCGACGGTGGCCATCGACATGCTGGGACCTCCATGGTGGGCTGCAGCCCAGCCCTATTCTACGTAGGAGCGATTTCGCTCGCCTGAACTACTCGCGGACGGGCCGTCCCGCCTCGAACAACGCGAGGTGTCGCATGATCTCATCGAGCGATCCGGCTTGGTCTTCGGCCTCGATGAGCGCGATCGCGCGCTTACCGCTCAGGATTGCGTTCTCGAAGTCGCCGGTTTCCGCATAGGCCGCCGCCAGCGTGTCCAGAAAGTCGGGACGCTCGCCATCCCTTTCGCTCGTGATCTCCTTCGAAATGCGAAGGGCCTCCTGGCCGTCGCGATCCGCTCCATCGGGACTGGTGGCGAGAGCATACGCATAACTGTTCAAGAACCCATCGGCGATGTTGCACTGGTCGACGCCCTCCTTCAACAGCCGAATCTGCCCAGGATGATCCCCCTTCGTGGCGGCGAGGTGCGCCAGAGTCGCCCTCGCGCCTGGCGAGCACGGCTCCACGCGTAGCGCTTCGAGGAGCAACCTCTCGGCTTCGGGCTGATCTCCCCGTTTGAACGTGAGGTGGGCTAGTCCGATGTAGGCGCCGGGCTCTTCCGGCGCCAATGCCATCAGTCGCGATAGCAGCGCGAAGCGTTCCTCATCTGCTCCGATCTCCTCGAGCGATGCGGCCAACTTTGTCAACAGCGGGACGCTGTCGGGATGCCGCTCTACCAACACGCGATAACGCTCTGCCGACTTGTCGAAGATCTTGGTCTTCGTGAAACCAGCCGCTTCGGCGAGCAGCCGAACGTCTCCGGTCAGCGCAGTGGGGTCGACGCCTTGGAGTTCGAGTAGTGCGACCTCGTCATCCAGCGGCTCGGTCGGCGCGGCCGCGAGATAACCCAGCGCTTCAAGCTGCTCGGCGGTACCCGGGTCGATCGACGTCCGGGCGTCGTCGGGGCCGCTGGGCGCGTCGCCGATCAATTCGAACAGGCGCTTCCGCAGCCGCTCGACGATTTCGGGGTGGCTGGCGGCCAGGTTCTTCAGCTCCGCGGGGTCCCGACTTATGTCGAAGAGTTCCGGTTCGACCTTGTGGATGTACTTCCAGCGACCCTCTCGGACGTAGCGAAGGATCGAGGCACCAAACACCACATAGGGCTCGATCGTTTCGCCGTAGGCGACCCGCTCGAGGTCCGGCGCCCCACCGCGGAGTAGAGGCAAGAGCGAAGCCCCTTGGGTGTCTTCCGGTATCGGCAGGTCCAGCCAATCCAGAATGGTCGGAGCGATGTCGACGCTGCGCACGAACGAATCGAGCTTCAGACCGGCAGGCACGTCTGCCCCCCAGAATATCAACGGCACCCGCATGGTCGTGTCGTAGACGAAATAGGAATGGGTGTCCTCGGCGTGCTCGCCGCGACCCTCCCCGTGGTCCGCCGTGACGACCACCAGGGTTCGTTCACGAAGCCCCAGCCCTTCGATCTCCTTGATCACGCGGTTGATCTGCTCGTCCACGTAGCGAACCTCCGCGTGATAGCGGCTGGCCTGCTTGAGCTGCGAGAAACGCGCCGGCGCAGCGTGGGGGGCGTGGGGATCGAAGTAGTGGAGCCATAGAAAGAACTTCTGCTTCCGATGCTCCCGGATGAAGCGCACAGCGTGCTGGGTGATGTCGGCCGCATCTCGTTCGGGCAGCTCGATGTCTTCAGTACCGACGACGATCCTCTTGTGCTCGACATCCGGGGATGCGGCGTCGCGATATTGCCCGAAGCCCTGATCCAGCAGGGTGTGCGATCCCAGCACCGCGGCCGCCACCTCCGCACCGGTTTCGTAGCCGTGGTCGCTGAGGACCTCGGCCAGGGTCGTATTGGCATCGGAGAGCACGTGGCCCGAGTTGGAGCGCGCGCCGTGCGCGTAGGGCTGCTTGCCCGTGAAGATGGTCGAATGCGACGGCAGCGTGCTCGGCGCCGAACTCAAGCATTGCAGAAACTGGGTTCCCTCTTCGGCCAGCCGGTCGAGGTTGGGAGAGGACGGCAGCTTCTGACCGTAGCTTCCCAGAGCATCCGCGCGGGTCGTGTCCAGGGTGATGACGACGACGTTCCGCGCCAGGTCCGCCCCTGCGCGATCGGACGGAGCTTCCTGGCCGCCAGGGAAAGCCTCGGGCGTGTCGGATCCTGGCACTGCGACTTCACGCTGACAGGCGGCGAACAACAGCGCCGCGGCGGCAGCAGAAATCAGCCCAGCGCGAAGGCGTAACTCGAGTGGGTTCATGCCGGACGTCCCTCGGATCTGCAGCCGGGGGAATTGTATCGCGACTTTCCGATGGAATGGCCGGCGTGAGACGCCGTGACAGCTCGCAGAACGAGCCGTCCGCTCAGCTTGGGCGAATCAGGCCCGATTGCGTCGACGGCGTGCCGCGGCGATGGCGAGCAGGCCGAGAGAGACGGTGGAAAACGTACCCGGCTCCGGAGTGTTGAGACTGTTGGAACCGAGGGCGTCAAAGCCCCCCTGGTCGAGGTAGCTGACCCCCAGGGTCGGGACCACCCCCGAGAAGGTGGCCGTGAAGGTCGATCCGTCGAAGTCGGCGCCAGTCGTCAGGCCGTTTCCGTCGTCGATGTCGACCGCAAAGCTGAAGATGTCACCGGGATCGAAACTGGTGAACACCAGCGTCAGCTCCTGGTTGCCATTGAGCGTGAAGTTGCCGTCGAAGCCGGTGTTGTCTACTCCGACCACCGCGAAGGTGGCGTCGGACGGATCAAAGATGGCCGTGTTCGCGGAACCGCTGAGATCGATGACGATCATCGTGATGTCGGCCTCAGAGCTTCCATCGTTGGTGATCGTCAGATCGTCCGGGGTTGAGTCGACCCCGAGGTTCTCGTGGAAGGTACCGGTTGCCATGATGAAGGTGGCGGATGCGTCGGCTGAGAA
>CAXMOC010000006.1:0-3425 GCA_964194865.1 uncultured Opitutales bacterium
TGCTTCAGAGCACATGGTTCGAGGCATGGGCTTCGGCTACCGCTCGGCAAGCTCGGTCTGCTGAGCGGGCACGATGGCCTTGTTGAAATACCAGGCGCTGAGGCGATCCAGCGTCAGGAAGAACCCCACGCCCAGCACGGCAATAGCGACGCTCAGCAGAACGAGGTTCTTCCGCTTGCGCTTCGGGTCGACCGAGCACTGATCCTGCTTTCTCTTGTAGAGCACGATCCCACCGACCCCGATCAGCACCGCCACCGCGCGCAGGATCCACACCCCGACGCCGTTGGTGCCCTCGTAGAAGAAGTCGGCGAAGGAGATTGCCCAGATCCCGCCGGCGAGCCCCAGGGCAAAGAGCACGGCCGGCGCGACACAACAGACAATGCCCGTGAGCCCGGCCGCGGCCGCGACCTTCAGGGTCCATCTCCAGACGCTCGGCTCCTTTGCCTGAGTTTCTTCCATCGGGTTAGTCCAACTCTGAATCGTGATCGGTTATTCCCGGGTCTGCCCGCGGCAGGCTCGCCAATCGTTGCGTTAGCGTTGGGTAGCAGCGAGAATGGAGATTCCCGCCGCAGCCTGAGCGGCGAGCTAACAAGAGTTCCCATCCCCCGACCGCCCTCCGGAGCGAGGGCCAGATAAGGAGGCTCGAAGATGGATTTCACGGCAATGTGGGAGTCCCTGCAGACGTCGCTCGGTGAGTCGCTGCCGAACCTGCTGATGGCGCTGGCCATACTGGTCGTCGGCTGGATCGTCGCCGTCATCATTCGCGCGTTGGTGCGCAAGTCGCTCGGGCTGCTCAGGCTCAACGAGCGGACTGTGTCGGAGGCGGGTGGCAAGATGGATCTGGAGGGCGGCGTGGCCAAGGGCGCTTTCTACCTGGTGATACTGCTCGCGCTGATCGCGTTCTTCAACGCGCTGAACCTGCCGCTCGTCTCGGAGCCGCTGCAGTCGCTGGTCGACAAGTTGCTGGCGTTCCTGCCGAACCTGGTCGCGGGTGGAGTCCTGGGATTGATTGCCTGGATCCTGGCTTCGATCCTGCGCAAGTTCGCAACAAGGGCGCTCGCCACGACGACCCTGGACGAGAAACTCAGCGCGGAGGCCGGGATGAAGCCGATGAGCCAGAACCTGGGCCACGTGCTTTACGGTCTGGTGCTCTTGCTATTTCTGCCCGCCGTGCTCGGCGCGCTGAAGCTCGAGGGACTGCTGGCTCCGGTGCGTGAGATGGTCAACGAGATCCTGGCCATGCTTCCGAACCTGCTCGCCGCCGCGGCATTCGCTCTGGTCGGTTGGTTCGTGGCCAAGCTGCTGCGGACCATGGTCTCGAGCCTGCTCCAGGCGGCCGGCGCCGACAGGCTCGGCGAGCGTGCGGGCCTGAAGGGCACGATGACGCTGTCGCGGCTTCTCGGGTTGGTCGTGTTCATCTTCGTCTTTGTCCCGGCCCTGATCCAGGCGCTCGACGTGCTGCAGATCGAGGCCATTGCCACGCCGGCGACCCAGGTTCTGGGCAGTTTCATGGCGGCCGTGCCCAAGCTGTTCGCAGCGGCGGTCATCCTCGCCGTGGCCTTCCTGGTCTCGGGATTCGTGGCCAACCTGGCCTCGGGCCTGCTCGGCGGGCTTGGGTTCGACGGCATTCCCGAGAAGCTCGGGTTGCGCGCGGCACTTCCCGGAGGGACGACCCCTTCGAAGCTGGTCGGCAAGATCATCGTGTTCTTCGTGGTGCTGTTCGCCACGGTAGAGGCCGCAGGTATTCTCGGTTTCTCGCAGGTCTCCGACTTCGTGGAGACGTTTATCCAGTTCGGTGGCCAAGTGCTGCTCGGCGTGGCGATCATCGCCGTGGGCCTGTGGATGGCCAACCTGGCACACGCTGCAATCCACCGACTCGGCCGGCCGCAGGCAGCGCTGGTCGCAGGGCTGGCGCGGTTCACGATCCTCGGCGTGGTCTTCGCGATGGGGCTGCGAGCGATGGATCTGGCCAACGAGATCGTCAATGCGGGTTTCTACCTCACGCTCGGGGCGGTGGCCGTGGCGGTGGCGCTCTCCTTCGGCCTGGGCGGACGCGACGCCGCCGGCAAGCAGATGGAGTACTGGCTGTCCAGGTTGCGGCGCGAAGGCTGACCGCCGCTTCATCATGAGGAACTACGAGAAGCTGGGCAGCCTTTATCTCGGCCGGACCTACAACTTCGAAAACAAGAAGACGACCGACGAGCCGTTGCAGTTGTAGTGGAGGAGAGATCCGATGAAAGTCGCGTTTGCCAGACCGGGTCAGGTCCCG
The DNA here is from genome assembly GCA_964194865.1 of uncultured Opitutales bacterium. Taxonomy (GTDB): domain Bacteria; phylum Myxococcota_A; class UBA9160; order UBA9160; family SMWR01; genus CAXMOC01. The sequence goes on from CAXMOC010000006.1 coordinate 2,270, forward strand.
CAGCCCAATGTCCGCATGGTCGCGCTGGTAGTGCCCATGATCTTCATTAGTTCGATGTCGTCGTGTTTTGCTGCGGCATCGCCGGAGGTCCCGGAGCAGGCCTACATCACCTATGGAAACTCCTGGAAGTGTGAGCGAGGCTTCGAACGCACCGACGACGAGTGCCAATTCGTCAAGGTGCCCAAACACGCCTTCCTTACCGGCTATGGAAACTCCTGGAATTGTGAGCGAGGTTTCAAGCGCACCGACGACGAGTGCCAGTCCATCAAGGTGCCCGAACACGCCTTCCTCACCACCGGCGGAGACTCCTGGAAGTGTGAGCGGGGTTTCGAACGCGAAGGCGATCGCTGCTCTCCGAAATGAGGGGTGAGCAACGTGCACTCGCCCCCGCCGCTACGCGCGCGCGCGGGAGCGCCGCAGGATCCGGGTTGAACTCGGGCTGGCGATGCTCTTCGTGCGCGCCATGCACGTTATCGGGTTCAAGGCCGACAGGCTGCAGACGATTCCGCGCGCCATCGCCGGGTTCGGAACGCTGCTCGTCAGCCTGACCGCCGCGGGCGTGCCGGCGGCGCCGGTCATTCCGTAGAACTTGTGGGTCAACTGCAGCGATTGTTAGCGGCGCACCCGCCCAACGCCCGCGAAACATCGGACAGGAAACACTCGTTCGCTCTGCCCCCGCGGGTGTTTCCTCAGGAAGAGGCGGACGAGGGACCCCGCGCGATGGCTTCCTCTAGGAGGGCGATCAGCCTTCTGGTCTCCGAGGTGGAGAGACGAATTGGAGTCATGCTCCAAGATCCGGGGCCTGAGCTTGTCAGCTCCAGCCCCACCGATCTGTCGGTGGGACTCTCGCCACCCAGAACGTGGACCTTGAGCTTCTGCGACATGAAACCCCGCTTCGGACCTACGACCTCGCCAACAGAGGACAAGACCGTGGCTCCAAACATCGCGCCCTTGAAACCACGGTGTCGGATGATCGAGTAGATGAAGTACGCGATCACGCCGAAGAACAGGGCAAAGAAGATCACCTCGAAGTTCATGAGGGCACTCCGGGGACGATAGGCGCGATGTGCACGCGTGGGCTCCGCCGCCCAACGGACCGGGCGCTCAGCTGCCGGGTGAACAGTGCACCCGGGCCAGCGCCAACCTACCCAGTATG
>CAXMOC010000007.1:0-11308 GCA_964194865.1 uncultured Opitutales bacterium
GACCCGCTGCGCCTCTTCGACTGCTGTCAGGAGACCGACGGCGCCTGTGCGGCGATCGTGACGACGCCCGAGCGCGCTCGCGACCTGGCCGCGGGCGGCGCGCTGATCCGCGGCGTCGCGCAATCTGCGGGGCCCGACCAGGAAGTCATGACGAGCTTCTACCGCGAAAACGTGGCGGCGATTCCGGAGATGGACTCCGTCGCTCGGCAGGTCTATGCCATGTCGGGATTGGGGCCAACCGATCTCGACGCCGCGATCATCTACGATGCGTTCTCCTCGATCGTACTGATGCAGCTGGAGTCCTTCGGATTGTGCGAAAGAGGCGAGGCCAAGGATTTCGTGCAAGACGGTGCGCTCGAGCTGGGCGGCCGCCTCCCGACCAACACCCACGGCGGGCAGCTCTCGGAGGCCTACGTCCACGGCATGAATGGCGTGAACGAGGGAGTCCGGCTGATCCGGGGAACCTCCGTCAACCAGCCCGCCGCCAACGACTGCGTGCTCGTCACGGCCGGCATCGGCGTTCCGACCAGCGCCATGATTCTCGGAAAGCTCGATTGAGCCAGTGAAGCTCGCGAACGACCCGAGCTCGTGAGAGTTCGCCAGCGTGCGAACCAAGAGCGGGGCCGCTCCCCTAGCCGTCAAGAGAACGTCAAGCGAACGTCAAGAGAAGTCAGGAGAACCCAATGCGTCAGGCTGTGATCGTCGAAGCTCTGCGAACTCCGATCGCCCGAGGGAAGCTCGGCAAGGGGGAGCTCTCCGGATTCCACGCCACCCAGCTGCTCGCTCGCGTGCAGCAGGGCGTCGTGGAGCGGGCCGGGATCGACCCGGCCGAGATCGAGCAGGTCGTGGGAGGCTGCGTCACCCAAGCCGGCGAGCAGTCCGGCAACGTCGCGCGCAACGCCTGGTTGGCGCGCGGCGACGGCTGGCACACCGGCGGAACTACCGTCGACACCCAATGCGGCTCCGGCCAGCAGGCAAACCACATCGTCTCCGCCTTCGTGCAGACGGGCAGCATCGATGCCGGGATCGCCTGTGGGATCGAGCTGATGAGCCACGTCGGCCTCGGCGCCAATGTGATCAACGGGCCCGGCTTCTTCCAGCCGCCGGACTGGCCCTGGGACTCGACACCAGACCAGTTCACTTCGGCTGAGCGCATCGCCAAGAATCGAGGCATCTCTCGCGAGGACGTCGACGCATTCGGCCTCCACTCCCAGCAGCGGGCGGCGGCGGCGCGCGCGGAGGGGCGCTTCAAGCGGGAGATCCTTCCGATCGAGGCGCCTGTCCTCGGAGACGACGGGCAGCCCACTGGAACAGCTCACCTGGTCGAGCAGGATCAGGGCATACGCGACACCAACGCAGAAGCCCTCGCGGGTCTGAAGCCGGTGGTGGAAGGCGGCATTCACACGGCCGGCAACTCGTCGCAGATCTCCGACGGTGCGGCCGCGGTGTTGTGGATGACCGAGGAGAAGGCGCGTGAGCTCGGCCTCAAGCCGCGCGCTCGGATCATTCAGGATGTGGTCGTGGGAACCGACCCCTACTACCTCTTGGACGGACCCATCGACGCCACCCGGGAGATCCTGAAGAAGACCGGGATGTCCCTCGGCGATATCGACCTGATCGAGATCAACGAGGCGTTCGCTGCGGTGGTGCTTTCCTGGGCGAGCGTCTACGAGCCCGACATGGATAAGGTCAACGTCAATGGCGGCGCCATCGCGCTGGGTCATCCCGTGGGCGCAACCGGCTCGCGCTTGATCATCACGGCCCTTCACGAGCTGGAGCGGCGCGATCAGACCACCGCCTTCATCACCATGTGCTGTGGCGCCTCGGTCGGGACCGGCACCATCATCGAACGGCTCTAGGAGACGAGGAGAACGAAGCATGGCAGAGCTAGAAGGCAAGGTCGCCGTCGTCACGGGAGCCGCCCACGGCCTCGGCCGCGTTCACGCGCTCAACCTCGCCAGGCTGGGTGCCCGGGTCGTCGTCAACGACCTCGGAGCCAGAGCCGACGGAAGTGGCCGAGACGAGCAGCCTGCACGGTCGGTGGTGGAAGAGATCCAGCAGGCCGGGGGGGAAGCCACCGCCCACTTCGGAGACATTGCAGACTGGAACACCGCCCAGTCTCTGATCCAGACCGCGCTCGACCAGTTCGGCGATCTGCACATCCTGGTCAACAACGCCGGCTTCCTGCGCGACGGCACGATCTTCAGCATGGGTGAAGAGGACTTCGATTCGGTGGTTCGCGTTCATCTGAAGGGCCACTTCGTACCCACCAAGTTCGCCTGCATCCACTGGCGGGAACGCTCCAAGGCCAAGGGAGCGCCGGTGTACGGTCGACTCATTAGCACTGCCTCCGAGTCGTACCTCTTCGGCGCCCCCGGTCAGCCCAACTACTCCGCCGCCAAGGCCGGAATCGTCTCGCTGACGATGGGCGTCGCGCAACTGATGCTGAAGTACGGTGTCACGGCCAACGTGGTGCTGCCCCGAGCCCGCACCCGCATGACCATGAGCGGCCCCACGGCGGCGATGTTCGAGAAGCCCGAAGACGGCTTCGACAACTTCGCGCCGGAGAACTCGAGCCCGCTGTTTTGCTATCTGGCCTCGCCGCGCGCGGAGCGAATCTCTGGCTACGTGTTCATCGTTTGGGGGAAGCAGGTCACGCTCGTGGGGCGGCCGCAGCAGCAGACGACTTTCGACGCGAAAGAGGCCTGGTCGCTGGACAGCTTGCACGAGCAGCTCGGCCCGCACTTCGAAAAGCTCGAGCCAGTGAAGGACGGATACACCGTTTCACCGATGTGAGACCGGTCAGACCGCTGTGAAGCGGCAGCCGATCCAGCCGAGCCGTCAACCCCCGAGCCGTCAACCCCCGAGCGGTCAGCCCGTCGGGGCGCCGCGCTTCAGCAGTCTCGCGGCGGCGCCCAGCAGCAGCATCGCGACGAGGAAGAGGCCCCAGCGCGGCAGCGCGGGAATGGCGATCGGAGTCGAGCCGGAATCCGTGGGGTCGCTCCCGAGGTAGGGGCCACGATTGACCTCGACCCCGTCGCTCGCGCCGTCCCCGTCTGTGTCGAAGAGCAAGGGGTCCGTACCCGTGTCGGTCGGAGACACGTAGCTGCCGGTATCGGTTTCGACCCCGTCGAGCAGGCCATCGTCGTCATCATCGGGATCGCAAATGTCGCCCATGCCATCGCCATCCGTGTCGGTCTGATTCGCACTGGCCAGGTCCGGGCAGTTGTCGTTCGAGTTGGGGATGCCGTCGCCGTCGCGGTCCGGGTCGCAGACATCACCGATCATGTCGGTGTCGAGGTCCGCTTGATCTAGATTCGGGTCGTCGGGACAATTGTCCGATCCGTTGAGCACGCTGTCGCCGTCGCGGTCCGAGTCGCAAACATCCCCCTCGCCGTCGCCATCGAGATCGGCCTGATCGGAGTTGTCGTCGTTGATGCAGTTGTCACAGGCATCCCCGTGCTCGTCGGCATCGGAATTGGTCTGCGGCTGGTTCGACACGAAGGGGCAGTTGTCGTCCTGATTCTCGATCTGGTCGTTGTCGCTGTTCACCCAATTTCCCACCGGCTCCAGGGTCGGACCCGTGTGCGCGCAATCGTCGACCTCCCCGCCGAGGTGTTCGGCGCCACCGCGGTACCAGAGCACTACGTCGGCATCCGCCACGCTCTCGCCGTTGGCGTGCCCGTCCATCCGGATCCTGCAGTGCGTGGTAGGACCGGGACCGGGAGGGATGCTGAGGTCCTCGAGCTCACCGCCCGGCTGATAGGCGAGCACCCAGGCGTCGGCAACCGCAAAGGCGTCAGCCGGGTAGAGGAGGTCGTCGGCGCTAGGTCGCAGCCGGTAGCCCAGGCCCGTCTGGGAGTCGCTGACCTCCCAGGCCGTATTCGCATCCACCCAGGTGCGGACCGATTCGGTTTGAATGCTCTGGGGCGACATGCCGCCGTTGAGCTCCGTGATGTTGTCGTTGTCGGCGCCGTTGATGTCGAAGTCGAGCCGCCAGTAATTGTGGTGACGGTGGATGTGCGCGACACAGGGGGCGAGCACGTTCGCAAAGCCGAAGAAGGGCACGATCGTCCCGTCGTCCTTGAAGGTCCAGCTCATGTGGTAGCGATACCAACCTGCGTAGATCTGCGCGGTCAAGATCAACTCGCTCGGGCTCCGCTCGCCGGCGACGCCGATGAACGTGCCCACATCTCCCCCGGTTCCCCCCTCGGTGCAGACGGTGAGCGGCGGCGAGGTGGGCTCGGAGTAGCCGGTAAAGAGCTCGTTGTCGGCGTCGAACGTGATCTCCTGATCCGACCAGTCTCGGAAGCAGCCGCAACCCTCGGGCGTGGGGTATTCCACGTTCACGATCGGCGCATGGGCTCGCTTGAGGACCAGCTGGCCGCGGTAGTGAACGTCGCGTAGCTCGAGCCCCGAACCGTTGGCCCCGCTGCTGTGGAGGGGGCGCAGCCAGCACATCTCCCAAAGCGGATCCGAAGTCGGCCAGCTGATCAGGTTTTCGTTGCCGACGCAGACGGGCTGGGCGCCTTGAGCGACGCCGCTCCAGACGAGAGCGCTCACCAGGACGATCGCAAATCTGCGGAAGCGAATGGCCAACGGCGTCATCAGTCCGTCGTGTGGGTCCCGTAGTCGCGGTGGGCGATGCGATCTCGGCTTCCGACGTCGACGACCGAGCGCCGCTTCAGCTCGCGACGAGACTCGGAGAGCATGAAGACCTGCAGACAGCGGGCCGGCTGTCCACAGGGCAGATCCGCGGCCTCAGGAAGCAGGAAGCCGCCGTCGAACTTGGCGTTGACCCGGCGAAACAGCCCTCCGAGCTCCGGGTCGCGGCGCACCATGTCGAAGGCATGGGCGACCTCGGCGAGGGTTGGCCGCGGCTGATCGGGCAATACCTCATCGGAAAGCAGCTGATCTTGCGGGTCGTAGACGCGGCGCCGCGCCACACCCGAGTCGTAGTCGAATACGATCTCGACCCGTCGGAGCTGATCGCGTCCGTCGATCTTGACCCGGTCTTCCCAGGTGCGTAGCACCCGGTGCTGGCGCTGAGCGGCCGCTTGTGCAGGTAGTGCGCTAGGCGTTTGAACCGGCGGCTGGGCGAGAACACCGCCTACGGCCCCGGCGATCAGCAACCCTGCGAGCACCCAAGCCGCCGGTGCGCCCGCTCCACTCTGCCTCGTCAGCCTCATCCGTGACCTTATAACCGTGGGTGATTCAGCCCAGGATACTCGACAATCTTTTGGATCGGCAATTCAGGCCTCTGCCTCAAGGCGTGGATTCGGTTTCTGCTGCCTCGACCAGGATTCCGGCATCGACCAAAGCTTGGATGCGGTCATCGTCGTAATCCAACAGCTGACGCAGCACCTCTCCGTTGTGCTCCCCACAGCGGGGCGCCGGGCCGCGAATCCGGTTCTCGGATGCCGAGAATCGCGCCGGCGAGCGCACCACCGGCCGGGTTCCTCCTCTGCGGTCGTCTACCTCTACCAACAGCCCGCGCTCGCGGGCGATCGGTCCGGTCAGCGCCTCTTCCAGTGGGGTCACCGGCGCGCTGGCGATCCCCGCTTCGGCGAGCTTCTCGGCCAGCGTTTCGCGGCTCGCCTGGGACGACATCCAGCGCTCGAGTGCCTGGTGCCGCAGCCGAGCCTTGAGTGCAAGGTCGGCACCCGGCGGAGTCGGGTCCTCGAGCTCCGGATGGGCCCGCGCTACGGCGCCCCAGACGAGCTGGGCCGCACCGGCGGTGGCGATCGCGCCGTGCGGCCCGGCATCGTAGATGGGATTCATCACGACGTCGTCCGGAGGATCGAGCAATGCGGTCTGCGCTTCACTGTAGGTCCCGAGCAACGCGTCGAACATCGGAACCTCGACGCGTTGTCCCACCCCGGTGGACTCGACCACGCGCAAGGCTGCCAGCAGCGCCACGGCTCCGTGCAGACCCGTGACCGTGTCCGCGTGAGCGTCATTGCGCTGGGCGACGGGTTGTCCCGCATACTCGCTCTGGTCGTGGAGGATGCCCGCCGCCGCGTGCAACGTGGGCGCGTAGGCGCGCTGCTCGCGCCACTGCGAATCGGAACCGAAGCCGTTGAGCGAGACCAGGATCGCGCGAGGGTTGCTGCGCTGAATTCGGCTCCACCCCAGGCCGGCGCGTTCCATCACACCCGGTCGAAAGTTCTCGACGACGGCATCGCAGCAAGCGACCAGCTCGAGAACCAGCTCTGCCGCACCCGGCCGCCGCAGATCGATGGCCATGGAGCGTTTGCCCACGTTCACGAAGGTGAACTTGGCCGACATGCCGCGGTCGTGCCGGGGTGCGATCAGCCGGCTGGCGTCTCCCTCCGGAGGCTCGATCTTGATGACATCGGCACCCAGGTCGGCGAGCAGCCGGGCCAGGTAGGGACCGGAAATCACGCGAGAGAGGTCGAGGATGCGAACCCCGCCGAGCGGCCCCGCAGCGAGATCCGCGGCGTCAGACATGGGCGACATTGTACCTTCGGGCCATGCCCAGGGACTACCGAGCGCTGCTCGAAGAGATCGGCCTGCCCCAGCACAGCCGCAGGGGATCGTTCGAAGGCGTGCTCGAGCTCGCCGAACCGCTGGGGCGCGGCCGCGCGCTCGATGCGCCCTGTGGGCCTGGACTGCTGTCCGAAGCGCTGCGCCGGATGGGGTTCGACGTCACCGCCGCAGATCTGCAGCGGGACGTCTTTGGCGCGGGCGAGAGCGTGCCCTTTTGCCGTCTCGACCTGGACGAGCCGCTGCCCTTTCGCGACGCGAGCTTCGAGCTGGTGGTCTGCGGCGACGGAATCGAGCACCTGGAAAACCCCTTCGCGGCGTTTCGAGAATTTGCGCGCGTACTGGGCGACCCGGGAACGCTGATCGTGGCCACACCCAACTATCTCAACCTCGAGCGGCGCCTCAAGTTTCTGTGGTCGGGGTCGGTGACGAAACCGCTGGCGCGCGAGCCGGGCGCGCTTCGCAAGAACAAGGCCGACCGCGGACACATCAATCCGCTGACGCTCGTTCGAATGGGCTACATGGGCGAGAGCGCGGGGCTCGAGTTGATTGGGACACGAACGCTCTTGCGCAAGCCGCGTCAGTACTGGCTGGCGCCAATCGCCCTAGTGATCCGCTGCTTTCGACCCTTTCTGAGTCGGGAGTACGCGCGGAATCTTTTCGCCGACCACACCTTCACGCTGGCGACTCTTCTCGGGGGCAAGAAACTGATCGCCGTCTTTCGCAAGACCAAGGTGTAGGCGAACTCCGCGATTCCACGAGGCACGGCGCCGTGGGCTCGGTTTTCAGCCCGCAGGCCGGCGCTCGTCGGGCGGCCAGGCCTCGACACCCTCCTCGAGGGGAACTTCGAGGCTGCGAAGCAGCGAAGAGATCATGCGCCAGGTTCCGATCGCGGCCACCAGCTCGAGGCGGTCGGTTGTCGCGCCGAGCTGACGCTCACACTCCGACCAGGTGGCGTCGGACAGAGTCCCCGTCTCCAGGGTCTCGTCGGTGGCGGCCAGCACCGCGCGGTCGGCGGCGTCGAAGCGATCCGAGGCGCGCCAGTCGCGCACCCCGAGCAGATCCTCTTCGGAGACGCCGAGCTGTTTCGCGACGCGCCAATGCTGGGTCCACTCGTAGACGGAGTCGGTCGGCCAGCCGATCCGCATGATGACGAGCTCTCGCAGCCGCGCGTCGAGGCTGCCGCGAAAGAGCAGGGCGAAGAGCAGATCGTTCACCGCCTTTGCGAGCGCGGGCCGGTGGAGCAGCGCGCGGAACACGTTGAGCTCGGCGATCTGGGCGTTGACGCCGACGGTCTCGGCTGCCTTCAAGGCCTCTTCTTGCGAGAGCAGGGGAATGCGGGGAGAAGCTCCAGTCATGATTCGATCCCGTATGCGCGCAGCACGTTCTGGCCCAGGAAGCCGGCACGTGCCGACTCGGGCAGCTCCCGGACGATGCGCGCCACCTCCGGAATGTACTCTGGCGGATGATCCGGGTGCGGAAAGTCCGACGCCCAGAAGAAGCGGTCTTCGCCCACGCGCGGGATCACGGCCGAGAGCGTCGTCTCGTCGGGATCGCCGCTAATCCAGCACTGGCGTTTGAAATAGAAGCTCGGCTTCTGCTTCAGCGCAGCCCTCACCAGCATGCCCTGCGGTGAGGTGTAGACGGCATCCATTCGATCCAGCCAGTAGCCGATCCAGCTCGCGCCAGATTCCAGCACGATCACCCGCAGCTCGGGGAAGAGATCGAATACACCGTACTGGAACAGCGACGTGAACGCGTGGCGAGTCGCGTCCGGCGCCGTGACGTTGATGAAGAAGGAGTACTGCGAGCTGGTGTACTCACCGAAGCGTCCCGGCCCCGCCCACTTGGGCTCGAAGCTGGGGTGAATGCCGAGTGGCAGACCCAGCTCCTGGGCGGCGGCAAAAACCCGGTGGTGCGCCTCGTCTCCGAGGGGCTTGCGGGTCATCGTGAAGGGCGGAACCCAGACACCCTTGACACCTTCGGCCGCGGCGCGCCGCAGCTCCTTTTCAGCAGCCTCCGGATCTCCCAGCGACAGCTGGGCGATTGGGATCAGCCGACCCTCTGAATCGGAACAGAATTCCACGATCCAACGGTTGTAGGCCCGCAGGTACGCCTGGGTGATTTCCTCGTCCTCGCACTCCGCAACCCAGAGCACCCCAAGTGTTGGGTAGAGCACCACGCGTTCCAGGTTCTCCTGGTCGAGGCGCTCGAGGCGCTCCTTCGCATCCATCGCGCCAAGCGGCGCATTGTCCACGTAGCCAAAGCCCGTCTTGGCCTCGCGCTCATAGACGACACCACCGACGCGATCCATCAGCCCCAGACCCGCGGGCATGCCGTTGCGAAGCAGCTTGGAGGGGCGGCCGTCGATCTCGATGTACTCCAGGCCGCGATCATCTTTGCGCAGGCGCAGCGCGCGATCCCGGTAGCGGGGCTCGAGGTAACGCTCCCAGATGTCCGGGGGTTCGAGCACGTGCCCATCGCCGTCCACTCCGCCGCCGTATTCGAGTCGCGGAAGCTGCTTCATCCGATCCTCCGTCTCGGTCTAACGGGAGCAGCCTACCGGATCGGACTCTTCGCGACCCAGCGGTCGTACGCCCGCAAGAGCACATCGGGGGCCTCGACGTGTATCCAATGACCGCAGTCAGGGACCACTTCCAGCTCGGCGTTGAGAAGCTCGGCCGCAATGATCTCCGACGCCCTCGGGCCCATTGGATCCTTCTCACCGACCAGCAGCAGCACCGGGCATTCGATTCGGTGAAGCTCCGGCGTGAGCGGCTCGTCCCACAGGCTCTTTAGAGCTCGGGTCACCCGGGCGATGGCGGCGCCATCGCCCAACACACGCCGGCGGGTCCGTTCGCCGTAGATCGCCCGGGCGAGTCCGTCGGTCCCGTCTGTTTCGCCGGCCCGCGCGATCTGTTCATACCACCCCGCAACCTTTTGGCTGCATTGGCTGGCGGTGCCGATCAGCACCAGCCCCGCCACCCGTCGTGGATGGGCGAGGGCGGCCGCCATCGCCACGATGCCGCCCATCGAGTGGCCCAGCCAGACCGCGCGTTCGATGCCGAAGGCGTCGAGCACCGCGACTGAATCGTCCGCCAGATCCCTCCGCGTGCAGGGGCCGGGCGGTGCGCCGGATTTGCCGTGGCCGCGCTGGTCGTAGCGCACCACCTGGCCGCGCTCGGCCAGCGGCGCAGCGACGGGGTCCCAGATCTCCAGCGTGTCGACCAGCCCGTGGAGGCAGAGCAGCGGCGCACCCTGCCCGGAGCTTTCGACCCGCAGCTCGCGACCTGCGACGTCGACGCGCTTCACGGCTGCGGCCCCGGACATTGGCTGGCTCCCTCGGTGAAGTGGTTACAATAGGCAAACGAACCGTCGATTGGATGATCCCATGATCCCCAGCAAGACCCTGGCGATGGTGCAGACCGCACCTCGCAAGCTCGAGGCTCAGGAGCTTCCGATCCCCGACATCTCCGAGGATTCGGCGCTGCTGAGAATCGAGGCCTGCGGCATCTGCGGCAGCGATTACGAGCAGTTCGAGGGGGTGTTGCGAACTCCCATGCCGGTGATCCCCGGTCACGAGCCGCTCGGCGTCATCGAGAAGATCGGCGACCGCGCTGCGCAACGCTGGGGCGTCGACGTGGGTGACCGGGTGGCGGTCGAGACGATGCTCTCCTGCCGCTTCTGCGCGCCGTGTCTGGCCGGTCGATACCACCTGTGTCGCGTGCGGCGGATCTATTCCTATATCCCCCTCTCCGAGGAGCCAGGGCTCTGGGGCTCCTACGCGGAGTACATGTACCTGGACCCGAACTCGATCGTTCACAAGGTCGACGCGACGCTGCCCCCCGAAATCGCGGTGATGTTCAATCCGCTCGGTGCGGGCTTTCGCTGGGCGGTCGAGATCCCAAAGACGGGTCCTGGCGATACCGTCGCGATTCTGGGCCCGGGTCAGCGCGGCCTCGCCGCGGTGTTGGCCTGTCGCGAAGCGGGTGCGGAGACCATCATCGTCACAGGACTCGAAGCGGATGCCAAGAAACTAGAGCTCGCCAAATTTTTCGGGGCAGACCACACCATCGACGTCCAGAACGAAAACGCCAAGCGCCGCCTCCGAGAGCTCACCGACGGCCGCGGCGCAGACATCGTGGTGGACGTTTCGTCCTACGCGACTGAGCCAGTCGCCGAGTCGCTCGATTATGTGGCTCCGGGCGGAACTGTGGTGCTGGCCGGTGTGAAGGGCTTCAAGCCGGTGCCCGACTTCATCTCGGACAAGATCGTCATGAAGGAAATCTCGATTCGCGGCGCGATCGGCGTGACCTCCACCGGCTACGCCAGCGCCATCCGCTTGATCGAGTCGCGTCGCCACCCGCTCGAGAAGATGCACACGCATGATTTTTCGCTGCGCGAGGCTGAGCTCGCGATTCGCACGCTGGCCAGAGAGATCGAGAACGAGGAATCGATTCACTCCTGCCTGCTGCCCGGAAAGGAATAGCCGATGGAGCTCGCGCGAAGTTGGATCGAGAAATCCCCCTACCACACGGCGCTGGGTGTGCAGCTCGAGTCTGTGACCCAAGACGGCGCCCGGCTGGTCCTACCGTACCGGGATGTCAACACCAACCCTGGCAAGGCGCTCCACGGAGGCTGTGCGGCGTCGCTCGGTGCGATCGGCGGCCAAGTGATGGCGCGGGCGGTACTCGGCGAAGCGGCGGCACCCTTTCACACCTGTTCGATGCAGATGAACTACCTCGCGGCCGCCATCGACGAGGGCATCGTCGCCGAAGCTCGGCGGTTGCGCCGGGGCAAA
>CAXMOC010000008.1:0-12520 GCA_964194865.1 uncultured Opitutales bacterium
CGAGATTCCCCGGAACAGACGATCCGCCCGCCCGGACACCCTAGAAGCCATCTCATAAACCCCAACCGAGCCAGAGGCCCGAATTCGGCACGAGATCAAGGCGCGAAATCGCAGGCATAGCCATAGCTACGGCGAGATTTCGCAACGCAGAGATCGAGTCGAAGGCGGATGACTGGCGACCGAGGGGTTTATGAGATGGGCTCTAGATAGCGGGTCTCCAACGCGGCGGTGGCCCGCTGGCGCTCCAAAGCGAGCGCGATCAGCCGGTCGAGCAGGGCGGGGTAGGGGACACCTGAGGCCTCCCATAACAGTGGGAACATCGAGTGTTCGGTGAAGCCGGGGATGCTGTTCACTTCGCTGATGAAGAACTGATTCGACTCGCGATCGAGCAAGAAGTCTACGCGGGCCAGCCCGCTGGCTTCCAGGGCTTCGGCCGCTCGCAACGCCAGCTGTTGAACTTCGCGCGTCTTGGCTTCGTCCAGCGCTGCGGGAACCAACAGCTCGGCCTCGCCGTCGCCGTACTTCGCCCGGTAGTCGTAGAAATCGCGACCCGTGCGGATCTCGCCCGGGACGGACGCCTCCATGGGATCATTGCCGAGCAGCGCCACCTCGATCTCCCTGGCGTCGACGGCCCGCTCTGCCAGTAGCTTTCGGTCGTAGCGAGCCGCTTCACGCAGTGCGGGCATCAGGGCCGCGCCCTCGGTCACTTTCGAGATGCCTACCGACGAGCCCTGATTGGCCGGCTTGATGAACAGCGGAAGCCCAACCTCGGCGATGATCTGATCGGCGAGTTCATCGGAGCCGGGCAGTGCTTCTGCCCGGATGCAGATCCAGGGAACCACGGGAAGGCCAGCGGCGTGCAGCAATCGTTTGGTGACCTCCTTGTCCATCTGCAGTGCCGAGCCGAGCACCCCGGATCCGACGTAGGGAACCCCGGCGAGCTCGAGCAGCCCCTGGAGCGAGCCATCTTCGCCGCCGCGGCCGTGAATCATGGGGAAGACCACGTCCAGGTCTTGGCCGGGCTCGGACGCATCGGTGCCGAGCGTCACGATGGTGTGTTCACCTGGCGTCGCGGGAAGGTTGATCTCCGCTCCCTCGACGGCGGAAGCCAGTGGAAGCGATGACGCCCCGAGGTGCCAGCGCCCGTCGGGGCCTACGGCCACGAGCGTGACTTCGTAGCGGGAGGAATCGAGCGCGCCAAGGATCGAGCTAGCCGACGCGAGCGAGACCTCGTGCTCGACCGACCGCCCCCCGAACAGGAGCCCGACCCGTAACTTCTTCATGTCCCCCCAGGGCGCCTCACGCGAGCAGACGCTCCCGGTCCATCCCGCGTGCCAGCAGGATACTGCCTGGCGGGGTGCGTTCCACGGCAGTGCGCTTGACCCTCTGATGGCCTGCTCGTACCTTGGCTGTCATGGAAATCTCCCCCGATCTGCTCGCCAAGCGGGCCGCACTCGACCGCGAGCTGGAGGCGGCGGGCCGGGTCTTGATCGCCTTTTCCGGCGGCGTGGACTCGAGCTATCTCGCCTATGCGGCGCACCAGCGGCTGGGAGAAGGCGCACTTGCGGTGACCGCCGAATCGCCCTCGTATCCGGACAGCCACCGCGCCATGGCTGAACGCCTCACGGCGGACTTCGGGATCGCGCACCGGTTCGTTCGCACCGACGAGCTGGCCAACCCGAGCTATCGCGCCAACGGGCCGGACCGCTGCTACCACTGCAAGACCGAGCTCTTCGAAGTGCTCGGAGCCCTGCGCGACGAGCTGGGCTTCGATGCCGTGGCCTATGGTGTGAACGTCGACGACACCGGCGATTTCCGTCCGGGGCATCGCGCCGCTGACGAACGGGGAGTTCTTTCCCCGTTTCTCGCCGCTGACCTGACCAAGGAAGAGATCCGAGCCCTGTCGCGGCAGGCGGGCCTTCCCACCGCCGACCTGCCCGCCTCGGCCTGCCTTTCCTCGCGCTTGCCCTATGGAACTGAAGTGACGCCCGAACGCCTGCTCGCCGTCGAGCGTGGCGAAGAACGTTTGCGCGAGCTCGGCTTTCGACAGCTGCGGCTACGGCATCACGGCCCCTTGGCTCGGATCGAGATCGCACCGGAGGAACTTTCGCGGGCGCTCGACCCCGCCATGGCCCGCGCGATTGCCGCGGCCATCAAGCCGCTCGGCTTCCGCTGGATCTCGCTGGATCTGGAGGGCTACCGCACGGGTTCGCTGAACGAGATCCTGAACATTACGAGCGAGGTCGGGGCGAAGCCGTGATGCTCGACTGCGAGTGTGAGGGCGCTCCCCGCGACCTCGGTCTCGATCAGGGTAGGCGTTATCGGCAGCTGCTGGGCGGCAGCTTTCGTTCGCGACCGCTGTGGCAACGCGCGCTGCTGCGGCTGGGACGTGGGTCGGACGCGCAGCAACGCTTCCAGCAGGATCTGAGACGCTTCTTTCCCCAGCAGGCCGAGGCGACGGAAGCGCTGGCCACCGGCGCTCGCCTGCCGGCCGCCTGGCTGCTGGAGCGGCTGGCCAGCGACCCGACCGGTGCCGTTCGCGGCGAATGCCTCGGGTTGGCTGCCGCCCGCGCGGTTTCGGCGTCCGGGCCCCTGCTGGCCCGTAGCATTCCGACGGACGCGATCGTGCGGCGCAGCAAGCCGGAAGGTGGATTCCAATCCATCGAGATCACGCAGCCCTGGCGGACAGCGCCCCTGGCTGGAGTGAACGAAGCGGGTCTGGCGGCCGCCGTGGTGGCAGAGCCGGGCGAGCCGGGCGGCGATCCGGCCTGCGCGGTACCTGCATCGCTGCTCGTTCTTGATTGTCTGGCCCGCTTCGATGGCCTCGATGGGGCGATCGACTGGCTGCTAGCGCGTCCGGGTGGTGGCAACGCGACGATCCTGCTGGCAGACGCTCGGGGGGAGATCGCCGGCGTCGGCTTCCGTGGCGCCGAGCGTACGATCTCGAGGCCAGCAGATGATCTGCTGGTTCGGACGGGCGGGCACGAGCGACACGGGGAGATCGAGAAGGGCCTGCGCGAGGCGTCGCCCCTGGTTGCGAGCGACCTCGCTCGCTTCCTGGGTACCGAGCTGGTTGCGATCGAGCCAGACCGCGGACGTCTTGGTTGGCTTCACCGCGGGGCGAGCGACGAGGGCGATCGCTGGTTCGAGCTTTGACGCCCGGCTGAAGGCTCGGAGCTCAGGCTGCTCCCGCAGCCCGGCGCAGCGTATCGAACAACAGCTGGGTGCCCAGACGCAGGTTGGCGGTCGAAATCCGCTCGTCGTGTCCGTGAACGCCACCGACCTCCTCGGTGGTGAGCAGCACCGGCGTGTAGCCGATCGCGGGGACGCCGTGGCGGCGGTAGATGCGGCTGTCGGTGAAGCCGGGCGAGATCATGGGCATCACCACACCGCCGTTGGTTTCGTGGCGAATCGTGGCTTCCACGTGCTCGAGTAGCTCGCTGCGAATTTCGGAGACCAGCGGCGGACAGCGATAGCTCACATCGATGGCGACGCGATCGTCGTCGATCACCGCCTGGAGATCCTCGAGATAGCGGTCCACGTCCTGACCGGGCAGCAAGCGGCAGTCGAGCGTGGCGGATGCCGCCGCCGGAATGACGTTCTGTTTCTTCCCGGCACCCAACGTGGTGAGGCTGACGGTATTGCTGACCAGCGCCCGAACCAGATCGCTGCCGCCGGCGAGCGCGCCGAGCACCTGGGGATCTCGAAAGTCGACCTCGGCCGGCAACATGCCCTCGTCCTGAAGGGTCTGCAGCGTGCACTCGGTCTCGGGTCGCAGCACGATCTCCGCCTCGACTTCGGCGATGCGGCCGAGCGCTCGAATCAGGCGCAACGCTGCGTTGTCAGCGTGGGGGAGCGAGCCGTGACCGGGGCGCCCCTTGGCGGTCAAGCGCAGCCATAGCGGTGCCTTCTCGGTGGAAGCCACGCCGAAGATCAAGCCCCGCTTGCCCAGCAGCTCACCGAACCCATAGGCGCCCTCGTTGATCACTCCGTCCGCTTCGAGCAAGTGCGGGTGGTTGACCGCCAGCCAGTCCATCCCGAATTGGCTGGCTTCTTCTTCATCGGCGACGGCCAGGAACAACACATCGCGACGGTGGGCTACTCGCTGTCGTCGCAGCAGCAGGAAGGCGAGAAGCTCCATCACCCCCATGCCCTTCATGTCGAGCGCACCCCGGCCCCACAAAACCCCATCCTCGAGCAGTCCCGCGTAGGGGTCCACGCTCCAGTATTCGGCCTCGACGGGAACGACATCGATGTGGGAGAGCAGGATCAGCGGCTTGGTTCCGGCACTGTTCGTGCCCGGCAGCCGGGCCGACAGCGAGACGCGGCCATCACCGGCGTCGTAGTAGGTCGGCTCCAGGGCCTCGGAGCGCAGGATCTTCGCCAGAAACTCGACGCCCGCTTCCTCCCCGCCGGGTGGATTGGTGGTGTCGATGCGCAGGTAACGCTGGAGCAGCGTTACGGCCTCGGCTTCGATTTCGTCCCAGTTGATCGGGAGCGCCGCGAGCCGCTCGGCGGGGGAGTGTTCCGGCATCCAAGCGATCCTATCATCCGCGCCCGGCGAACGTCCGTCCGAGCGCCGAGAGGAGCGGTTCGAATGGAGCTGTTGGTGATCCGTCACGCGCTGCCCCTTCGGGTGGAAAACCCGGAGGGCGAGCCCGCCGATCCCGCCCTGAGCGAGTTGGGTCTGCGCCAGGCCGAGCGCCTGGCGCACTGGCTGCGCGACGAGCCGATCGACGGGATCTACGCGAGCCCGCTATGCCGCGCGCACCAGACCGCGATCCCCCTGGCCGAGGCGAAAGGGCTGCCGATCCAGCTGGAGCCCGGTGTCGTCGAGTTCGACCCTACGGCCGCCAGCTACGTCCCGCTCGAGCAGCTGAAGGCGACCGACTACGACGCCTGGCGGGAACTCGTGCAGGGCGGTTTCTACGCCCAGATCGACTTCGGGCTGTTTCGGCGCACCGTCGTTTCCAGTGTCGAGTCGATCATCGCGGCCAATCAGGGCAAGCGCATCGCAATCGTGTGTCACGGCGGAGTGATCAACAGCTGGGTCGGGCACATCCTGGGTATCGAGGATCCGCTGTTCTTCGACCCGACCTACACCAGCATCAACCGCTGTCTGGCTGCGCGCACCGGGGAGCGCATGGTGGTCAGCCTCAACGAGGCCGCCCACGTGCGCGAGCTCGCGACGCCCTGATTCGGCTCGGTTTGGCTCAGAGCTTGCGGTACCAGTTCGCGACGGCCTCTCCGATCTCGTCGGGCGAGTCTTCCTGGATGAAGTGGCTCCCCTTCACGGTTACCTCGGTCTGGTTCGGCCAGCTGCGACAGAACTCTCGCTGGGCGCCGGTCAGGATGGCGCCTGGGTCGGCATTGATGAACAGCTTGGGGACGCTGCTCTGCGCGAGCCAATCTGCATAGCTCTGGGCGATTTCGGTCACGTCTGCGGGTTCGCGATCGAGCGGGATCTGACGGGGCCAGGTGAGGGTGGGACGCCGACTCTCGCCGGCCTCGAGGTACGGGCGGCCGTAGACCTCCTCCTCGGCTTCGTCGAGCTTTCGCAGAATCGAAGCCGGCAGCACGTTGTCCACGAAGATGTTCTGCTCCAGCACCATGCTCTCGCCGGCGGGGGAGCGAAACGCCTGGAAGAGTCCGCGCGCTGGCTCGGGCCACTCGTCCCAGGTCAACGGGCGCACGATGGCTTCCATGTATGCGATGCCCTTGACGGCGCCGCGATGTCGATTCGACCAGTCGAACCCGAGCGCCGAGCCCCAGTCGTGAATGACCCAGGTCACGTTGGACTCGACACCGAGCTGCTCGAGCAGGCCGTCCACGTACTCGCGGTGCTCGACGAATCGATAGCGGTCGGGGCCCGAGTCATCGAGCTTGTCGGAGTCGCCCATTCCAATCAGATCCGGAGCGATGCAGCGGCCCAGATCCTCGAGGTGCGGGATCACGTTGCGCCACAGATAGGACGAGGTTGGGTTGCCGTGTAGGAAGACGATCGGGTTGCCGGAGCCCACCTCGACGTAGGCCATGGAACGGCCGCGCACTTCGACCCTCTTCTTGGGATAGCGTTCTTCGGCTGACATCAGGCTTTCCTCCGTCGCCTCCGTCGCCTCGTCGGACAGGGCTCGGCTCCAGCATCCGGCTGAGCCGTCATTCTGGCCGGCCCGCTCGGTGGCGGCAACCCAGCTTCGGCCTGGCCTGCGGCACCGAATTTCCCCACCGGTGGCAAGCCACCGGTATGATCTCGGAATGGCCGAAGCCATCGAATCGCGAGCCAGCCGGGACCCGGTCCGGGCGACGAGCGAAGCAGATCGCGTTCGGCCCGGAACCCTGGCGGCGTACGCGGTGCCCGTCACCGGCCTCGCGCTGTTCGTCTTCTACGTTCAGTCATTCTTTCTGTACTTCGCGACGGACATCCTGCTGCTACCGCCCGCAATCATCGCGGCGATCTTCGGCGTCGGCCGGATCTGGGACGCGATCTCGGATCCGCTAGCCGGTTATTGGAGTGATCGGACCCACACACGCATCGGGCGCCGTCGCCCGTGGATGTTTCTCGCCCTCGTTCCGCTGGCTGCGACGTTTCTGATGATCTGGTCGCCACCGGCGGCGTTGCAGGGTGGGGCTCTGATTGCGTGGTGCACGGTGGCGCTCTTCGGTTTCTACACGGCATTTACCGTCTATTCGGTCCCCCACTACTCGCTGGGTACCGAGCTCACGACAGACCATCACGAGCGCAGCAAGGTCTTCGGCGCTCACTCGGCGATGTTCACGATCGGGATGTTGTTGTCGTTCAGCGGTGCCCAGTACGTCATGACGTCGGATACTCCGCGCGCCGCGGCGACCGAGTTCTCGATCGGGATCACCATCGTAGGTGTCGCACTGCTGCTGCTCACTCCGAGCCTCGTCCGCGAGCGTTCCGAAAACCAGGGAAGGGGAGGTCAGAGCCCCTACGCAGCTCTGCGAGACGTGAGCGGCAATCCCCATGCACGCCTGCTGCTCGTCGTTCGATTCGTCGAGAGTCTGGGCAGTGGTGTGTTGGTGGTGCTGTCGGCGTACGTCTCTCAGTACATCCTGAAGCGGCCCGACATGGTGGCGTTCATTCCGCTGTTCTTCGTGGGGGCGAGCATCGCCTCGATCCCGCTTTGGGTGAGGTTGTCGCGGCGCTTCGGCAAGAGCAACGTCTGGGTCGTCGGTCTGATAATGGTCGCAGTCTTCTTTGGATTGACATTTTTCGTCGGTGAAGGAGATGTGACTCTTATTTGTGTGCTTCTCGTATTTGCCGGCATGGGCCAGGGCTGCGGCGGCGTGGTCGGACCGTCGATCCTGGCGGATGTGATCGATTACGACGAATTCCAGAGCGGCGAGCGCAAGGAAGGCGCGTACTCGGCCGCCTGGGGCTTCGCGTTCAAGCTGGGCATGGGTTCGATGATCATCATCGCCGGTAGCGCACTGCAGCTGTCGGGTTTCGTACCGAATGCCGAGCAGACGCCCACGGCGATGCTGGTGATGAAGGGCATGTACGCCGGAATTCCCTTCGGCGTCGGGCTTGTCGGCGCACTGTTGATGACGCGCTTCGCCTTCAATGAAGCGGCGCACGCGCAGGTCCGGGCAACCCTGGACTCCCGCAACCAGGATGCCGGGGTCGGGCCCGACGACGCGGCCCGCCCGAGGCCCCGGGCGACCCTGAAGCCCCGCGAGCCGGGCCCAGCGAAATGAAGGGCTCGCTGCTGGTGAGCGATGCGGTCGAGGAGCGGTTCGCCAGCGACCTGGAGGGGGCGGCCCCGGGGGTTCCGCGGGTGGTGGTGGATCCATCGGGTCCGAGCTCGGAGGTCGACGCGGTTACCGCTGTCTACTTCTCGGGTGATGTCTTTCCAGAGCGCTCGGCAGACTTTCTGCGAGTCGCAGTTCGCGCCAAGCAGCTGCGTTGGTTTCACAGCTTCAGCGCCGGAGTCGATCACCCCTTCTTCCAGGGTTTGCTCTCGCGTGGAATCCGACTCACCACGTCTTCGGGTGCTCAGGCGGTGCCGATCGCCCAGACCGTGATGCTCTATTTGTTGGCCTTCTCGCGCGACTTGCGGGGTTGGTTCGCGGCCCAGGACAAGCGGAGCTGGGAGCCGAGGAACATTGGAGATTTGCAGGGCCGCGAGCTGGGGGTCGTCGGCCTCGGACCGATTGGCCTCGAAGTGGCGCGGCTGGGGGTCGCTTTCGGGATGAAGGTGACGGGGTTTCGGCGCACGCCGCGCGGCGACGAGCCCTGCGCCACGAGGCCGATGCTTGCGCTAGACGACTACCTGCCCCGGGCCGACTACCTGGTTCTGGCCGCGCCGCTCACCGACGCGACCCGCGGGCTGATCGACGCGCGGGCGCTGCGAGCAATGAAGCCAGACGCGGTGCTGGTGAACATCGCCCGTGGATCGATCGTCGACGAGGCAGCGCTCGTCGAGGCGCTTCGGGATGGCTGGATCGGTGGCGCCGCACTCGACGTTTTCGAGCAAGAGCCCCTTCCCGAGTCGAGTCCCCTGTGGAGTCTGCCGAATGTCATCGTGACACCGCACAGCTCCGGCACGAGCCCCGGCAACCACCACCGTGCCACCGAGATCTTCATCGACAACCTGGCCCGCTACGTCCGGGGCGAGCCGCTGCGCAACGAAGTCGAGGCAGGCTGATGGCCAAGCAGGTGGTCGTCATCGAGGGCGAAGACGCGGCGCCCGAGGCGATGCGACCCAGTGTGGCGTTGCTCGAAAAGCTTGCGCTGGACATCGACTGGATCCACCCGCCCGTCGGCCAACGCGGGTTGGAGCTACACGGCTCGCTTTTCCCAGCGCCGGCGCGCGAAGCCATCGACCACTCCGACGCCACTCTTTTTGGCTCGACCAGCGGCAAGAGTGCCCCCGCCCTCATGTACTTGCGCTGGGGTCGCAAGACCTACGCGAACGTGCGCCCCGCGCGCTGGAGGCCGGGCTATCGCAGCCCTCTCGCCGACCCAGGGACAGTCGATCTGGTCATCGTCCGCGAGAATCTCGAAGACTCCTATGTTGGCGTCGAGGGCGAACTCGAGACGCTCGCTGGGCTCGGACTCGAAAGTCTCACCGCGCGCCGTCCCCTTGCGGAGCTGGGTCCGGGCCGGTTCGCAGTCAAGGTCATCACCGAGGCCGGCACCGAACGGGTCGCCCGCTTTGCGTTCGAGCTGGCGCGCCGCCGACGGGAGCAGGGCCATCCCGGGCGCCTGACCTGCGGCACCAAGCACAACATGCTCCCCCGGACCGACGGGCTGTTCCGCGACGTGACCGAGCGCGTCGCCGAGCAGTACACCGACATCGACTACCAGAGCTTGATCGTCGACGATCTCGCCCACAAGCTGGTGGTCTCGCCCGGCGCATTCGACGTGATCCTGCTGCCCAATCTCTATGGAGACATTCTTTCGGACGCGGCCGGTGGTTTGATTGGCGGCCTGGGGCTCGCCGCGAGCGGCTGCTACGGGGACGACTACGCGTACTTCGAATCTGCCCACGGAACGGCGCCCGACATCGCAGGCCGCAATATCATCAACCCCACCGCCACGCTGCTCTCGGCGGCGATGATGCTCGAGTACCTCGGCTTCGAAACGACTGCACGACAGCTCGAGAAGGCGCTCGTCGAGGTCTACGCAGAAGGCCGAACCCTCACCCCCGACCAGGGCGGCACCGCTACGACGACTGAGTTCTGCGAGGAAGTTGCGAGAGCGATCGCGCGCTCCTAGATCGAGCTACGCTCCGATGATGGCCGAACCGATCGCTTTCTCGGGTAGCCCCCTAGACCGCTCTACGCTCCAGCGTCGCGACCAAGCCTGGATCCAGCGGCAGCTCGAGGCGGAGACCACCAAATACCTACCGCTGTGGAAGCTCAACCCTCTGGTCAAGCTGGGTGCCGAGCGCACACTGGCGTGGGCCCGACGGGAGCTCTTCGCTGACCTCCAGCCGGCCCCCCAGCCCCTGCTGCTGGGTATCGACGAGGGCACGGCCCATTTCGCGGTCGATGTTTCATCGGTGTCCGAAGCCGAGACGAACCTCGGTGTACCGGACGTTGCGAAGTTCGAGGAGCTGCGTGCCATCGTTCCCCAGCTGGCGCCGGGTGAGGCTTCGATCGCGGCACACGCGCGGTCGCTCACGGACTGGCACGCTCGGCACGGCTACTGCGCGGCTTGTGGTTCGGAGACCGTCTCCGTTGCGGGAGGAGCCAGCCGGCGCTGTCCGGATTGCTCGACCGAGCACTTCCCGCGCACGGATCCGGTCGCGATTGCGGTGGTGGGCCGCGGCGACCGCTGCCTGCTCGGACGCGGTCCAGGCTGGCCCTCCACGATGTACTCGGCTCTGGCGGGCTTTCTCGAGCCGGGGGAGACCTTGGAGGAGGCGGTTCGCCGCGAAGTGCTCGAGGAGAGCGGAATCGCGATCGGAGCGGTTCGCTACGTGAAATCGCAGCCGTGGCCGTTTCCGTCGTCGCTGATGATGGGTTGCATCGCCGACGCCGAGACCGAGAACGTGAAAGTCGATCACACCGAACTCGAAGACGTCCGCTGGTTTGGTCTGGAAGAGGTGCGCGCCGCACTCCAAGGGGGCTCCGGGGAGCTGCTGATTCCCCCGCCTTTCGCCGTCGCACACCATC
This sequence comes from uncultured Opitutales bacterium, assembly GCA_964194865.1. Taxonomy (GTDB): domain Bacteria; phylum Myxococcota_A; class UBA9160; order UBA9160; family SMWR01; genus CAXMOC01. The sequence continues at coordinate 10,648 of CAXMOC010000008.1, forward strand.
TGGTGCGCGCGTGGGTGGAAGAGCGCAGTCCGTGAGGGCACTGCCGCCGTCGGGGGCCGCTACTCCCGGATTCCGACCCTGATAGAATAGAACTTCCAGGAGCGCGGGTTGGAGTTTCGAGGGTCGCTGGTGAAGCGAGACGACGATCGACGGGCATCGTCATTGACGGGGAGTGAACCATGCCGATGAGCATCACCTTCGAGCTGAGCGACAAAGACCTGCGCTACTTCAAGCGCATCATTGGCGAGGTGCGCGAGCGAAGCGCCGATATCTCGGAGTCGCAACTGCTCACGGCTGTCCGCGCCATGATCGACGACGTCCGCGGCTCCGATGCGGCCGAGTTCGTCACCGAACGTTTGACGCGGCTCGAGCAGATGGTGATGATGCTCGAGGACGAAGAGTGGAAGATGGAGGCCAAGGATCGCTCTCGGGTGTTCGACGGCCTGGTCTATTTCGCGGAGGGTGAGGATCTCATCCCCGATCGCATCCCAGGTCTCGGCTATCTGGACGACGCGATCATGATCGAGCTGGTGGTCCAGGACCTGAAGCACGAGATCGACGCTTACGACGACTTTTGCAAATACCGCAGAGACAAAGAAAGGCTGCTCGGTAAGCAAGACACCCCGGCGTCGCGCGAGGTCTGGTTGAAGGCGCGACGCAGCCAGCTGCATACCAGGATGCGACGCCGCCGGCGGCGGGATCGGTCCAGTCGCGCCACGGGGCCCCGAAGCCGCCCGATCAGCCTGTTCTGAACCAACGCGGGGCGTTCGGGAAGCAGCACATCGTGATCCCCCGCTGGGCTCGCTAACCTGGGTTCGTCGCGGCGCTTCGACCGCCGCCAGAAACGAGGACGCTTTGCCCCCCTCCGCCGACAAGCTGGGTCGTCCGCTGCGAGATCTTCGCATCTCGGTCACCGACCGCTGCAACTTCCGCTGCCCCTATTGCATGCCCGCCGAGATCTACGGGGAGCGCTACCGGTTTCTCCCCAAGCCCGAGCTGCTCAGCTTCGAGGAGATCGAGCGCCTGACGCGGATCTTCCTCGACCTTGGCGTGGAGAAGCTGCGCATCACCGGCGGGGAGCCCCTGCTCCGACATCAGCTCCCCGACCTGATCGGAAGGATCGCCGCGCTGCCGGGCCTGAAGGACCTGGCGCTCACCACCAACGGCTACCTACTCGCGCAACAGGCGGGCGCACTGCGTGATGCGGGGCTCCAGCGCATCACGGTAAGCCTCGACAGCCACGACGAGGAAGTCTTCAAGCGCATGAGCGGCCGAGAGTTCGGCCCCCAGCGTGTGCTGGAAGGAATCGAGGCGGCCGAGCGCGTGGGACTTTCGCCCATCAAGATCAACTGCGTGGTCCAGCGCGGCGTCAACGATCAGACGATCGTCGAGCTCGCGCAGTCGTTCCACGGCAGCGGCCACATCGTGCGCTTCATCGAATTCATGGATGTCGGCACTCTGAACGGCTGGGACCTCTCCCAGGTCGTGACGGCCGCCGAGATCGTCGAGCGCATCGACTCGGCGCTTCCACTCGAACCCGTGGAGCCCAACTACCACGGTGAGGTCGCCCGCCGCTATCGCTACGCGGACGGCGGCGGCGAGATCGGCATCATTCCCTCGGTCAGCAACCCCTTCTGTGGCGACTGCACGCGCGCCCGGCTCACCATCGAGGGCCAGCTGGTGACGTGTCTGTTCGCCAGCGGCGGCGAGGATCTGCGCAGCCCCCTACGCGCCAGCGCCAGCGACGAAGAGCTTCGCGCCCTGATCAACCGGGTCTGGTCACAGCGAACCGACCGCTACTCCGAACAGCGCGCCGAGTTGACCCAACGCGACGGCTCGCCGCGCAACCCGAAGATCGAGATGTACCAGATTG
>CAXMOC010000009.1:0-5868 GCA_964194865.1 uncultured Opitutales bacterium
CTGGCGTGGCGGTGCCGTGCTCGCCAGGGTCGGATCGAAGCCGGTTTGGTTCACCGCCCACACGTGGCAGGCACCGCGATCCGCATCCTGCTGCGCCTGGTCTTGTCCCTGCTGCGGAAAGATGAACATCTCCTGTGCAGCGGCAGAGCCACTCACGAGCAACGCCGCCAGCAAGCAACTCCCGAAACACTTGGCATAAGTCATGGGGTCCCTCCTCCTTTCAAAATCACGTTCACTGTTACAGGTTCGTCGCCTTTTCTGCCCGCATCGAATGGATGTCGCCGATTCCGCGGTCGAAGACGTCATCCACGGGGATCCGGGAATCGACGCATGACAGAATCATCGCTTGGGAAACTGTCCGCTCGTTCTCCTTAGAAAGGAAAGAAGATTGGGATGACCAGTAGCGCGGTCGCCCAAGTGAGTACAAGCAGCGGGAGGCCCACTTTTACGAAATCGAGGAAGCCGTAGTTTCCCGGCGCGACCACCAGCGTGACGACCGGCGACGAGACCGGCGTCACGAAGGCCGCCGAGGCCGCGATTGCCACCGTCATGGCGAGCGGGTACGGCGACACGTCGAGCACCGCGGCCGTCCGCAGCGCTATGGGGATGACGAGAACCGCCGTGGCCGTGTTCGAGAGCACCAGTCCGAGGCCAGCCGTGAGGACGAAGAACACGGTCATCATGAGGTAGGGCCCCGAATAGCCCAGGCCCTCCACGAGCGCCTCGACGATCAGGTCCACCCCTCCCGTACTTTCGAGCGCGTCGGCCACCGGGAGCATGCCCGCGATCAGTACCAGACTGCTCCAGGAGATCGTGTTGTAGCTATCGTCCATGGTGAGACAGCCGCTAAAGACCGCCGCCAGTGCTGCCAACAGGACGGCTGTCACCACGGGTACCACGTCCAACGCTGCGAGCAGCACCATCCCCGCAAGGATCAGCAGCGCGACCGGCGCGCGGTCCCGGGCGGGGGCCACGTCGTCCAGCTCCTCGGGCAGCGTCAGCACCACGAAGTCCCTTGTGTCGCCGCGCAGCCGCGCGATCGACTGCCAGCTCCCCAGGACCAGCAGCGAGTCACCCGCTTCGAGTGGCTCGTCGGTGTGCGCCGTGACGACGGCGCCGCGCCGGCGCAGACTCAGGACGTGCAGCGCGTGGCTGGAGCGAAACTCGAATCCCCTCAGCGTCTGGCCTTCGAGCCTCGACTCGGGGGGCACCAACACGGCCGCCATGCCGAGCTCGGTCTTCCAGAGCTCCCGATCCTCGATTCCAATCGCGAGTTGTTCGAGATGTTCCGCGGCTACGATGGCGTCCGCGTCGGCGGGCGCGGCCGCCACGCACAACACGTCGCCCTCGTGGATCTCCGCATCGGTGCCGGGAGACGCTAGAAACTCCCGCCCTCCACGGCGCCCGGATCGTTCGATCCCGACCACCCAGGTATGGAAGCGCGTGCCGAGCCCCGCCTCGCCGAGTGTTCGGCCGATCAGCGGCGAACCGTTCGTGACGCGCAAGCGGTGACTGCTGTGATCGAGCCCAAAATCGGCCCAGAGGTCCTCGAGAGCGCGCGCGTCGCTCTTCGCTGGCGCGACGTCATCTCCCGGCAGCAAGTGGCGCCCGACGAGCCACATGTAAGCGATCGTCACCGCCAGCACCGCGAGACCGATGGGCGTGAAGCTGAAGAAACCGAACGGCGCGTGGCCCTTGGCATCGAGTTCCGCACTTACCACGAGGTTGGGAGTGGTGGCGATGAGCGTCAGCATGCCGCTCGCCAGCGCCGCAAAGGAGAGCGGCATGAGCAGGCGACTGGCGTTGAGGTCGGTCTTCGCGGAGATCGTGAGCACGACGGGAATGAAGACCGCCACCACAGCGGTCGAACTCATCACGCTCCCAAGCACGCCGGCGGTGAGCATCAGCAGCACCAGCATACGCGTCTCGCTCGTTCCCCCAACGCGCATCAGCCAGCGTCCCACCGCGTAGGAGACGCCGGTGCGGCTCAGCATCTCTCCCACCACGAGCAGCCCGGCCACGAGAATCACAACTGGATCGCCAAAGCCCGCGAGCGCCTCACGTGGCGTGAGCACACCGCTCAGCGTAAGAGCCAGAACGACGAGCAGCGCGGTGACGTCGAGCCGCACACGACCCGACGCGAAGAGGACTCCAGCGACGCCGAGTATGGCAAAGACGATGGCGGCTTCGGAACTCACGGGCATGCCTCGGCGCTAGTGGCCCCTCGGTAACAGAACTTGGAGCGCAAAGCGAAGCGACCCGTCGGGTCGATGCTGCTTGGACACTCAACCGTGTAGCGAGTCGCTATGTGCTCGAGAAACATGGCGCCCCTAGCTAGGCAGGTAGAGCCCTCCGGCGAGCGCGAGGACGGTGTAGCCATCCCGCGAGGCGGGGATTTTCTACCACCAACAACTCGCCGGGTCAATTCCGAAATCCTCAACAACGGATGGAGACGCCGGACTTCGACGACCCGTACCCGCGCTTGAGGAACCAGCGCCCCCCAGGCAGGCCCCGAGAGGCCGTCCACAACACAGTGCGGCCCTCCATGGCGAAATCTCCCGGATCTGTGGCGAGTGCGGCCGTACAGTGAGGTGCGGCCGCTTGACCGATCGCCTCATGATAGGTGATACCCTGCGGGCCGCGCAGGTCCGCAAGTGCCTCCATCACGTCGGCTTGGACATCGGCTTCGTGGAGATTCCCGAGATGGCCGCCGCGCGGATAGAAGGTCACGTTTTCTTCCCCCAGCGTCTGGAGCACGCCCATTGGGTTGCGGTCCTGGCTGCTCCAGATGATGTCGTGCACGGTCAGACGGAAGGCGACGCCGATCAGAAACTCCGTCTCCACGCGGCTGAGGGGGATCGGGCTGCCCGGCTCCATCTCTACCGAGACGATCTTCGGGCAGACCTGGTGGTGCATGCCGGTTACAATCAACTCATGGCGGACCTGTGGAAGCCGATGCTCCGGCCGGCCGCGTTACTCGCGTTCGCGCTTGTCGGAGCGCTGCTGGCGGGTTGTACCAAGCTCGCGCCCGTCGTGCGCGAATCCAAGTACGCGCCCATTTCCGAATGGTTGGCCACGGTGGCGGTGATTCCGTTCTACCCCCATCTCCGGTTCCAGAGCCCCGAGGGAGTCTCCGGTTCGGAAGCGGCGGCGCTCGTCGGCCGCTTCGTGAGCGAGGCGCTGGCCGCGGGCGGAGTGTCCGTGATCACACCCAGCGATCTCCAGCTGGCCTTCGATGGTACGGGCCAGGTGGCACCGCACCTGGACCCCGCGGCAGCGGCGAAGCTTGCGGCGTGGAAGTTCGGGGCCACGGCGGTCTTGACGGGCGAGGTCGCGCGCTACCGCGATCGGAGCGGCGGGACGCGCGGAAGCTTGCGCCCGGCGAGCGTGCACTTCGAGCTAACGCTCTACGCCGCACCAAGCGGCTCCAGGCTCTGGCGGGGGCACTTCGAGGAGACGCAGCAGACGATGACCGACAACCCACTGCGCGCGCGGCAGTACCCGGGCCGCGGCACCCGCTGGCTCACCGCTGGGGAGCTAGCGCGATGGGGCGCCCGGTCCGCGGTAGAGTCGCTGCTGGCTGCGCGCTGAGGATCCGCATGGGTAGCATCCTCCCAGAATCCGACTGACCGAGTTCGCCGCTCGCGCTCGAATAGCGCTCCCCGGAATCAGGAATCTGGCGAAGGTTGGGCCGGTTCCGTTAGCGCTTGCTGAGCCTTCTGTTGCCTCGCAAGCGAGTCGACAGCAATGTCTACGGCCTCGACAAAGCTCGATCTCTCACGTGAAGCCAAGCCCTCACGGACCTCGCCCCAGATCCGCCGAATACCTGGGTTGGCGTGAACGCTGGCTGCGAGACTTGGCGGCATGCTCTTCATCAGATGTTCGTTGCCCGCAGTGTGATGCTCCCTCCCGAAAAGAATCACTCCGAGGTTACCAGCGGGCCGCTGGCGTTAGGGGGCCCCCCGGCTCCCACGGGGACGCGCGTTAGCCAGGGACACGGAGATTGGCGGCAAGATTCGTCCACATCCCCGTACTGGGTATCGCGTATGATGGTCGGGAGCAGCCACGACGGTGTGTGTGCGGTGAGGCCCCCACCTTTCTGCACTACGAACTCTGTTGCGAGGCGCATTCGGGAAGATCCCAGGAATCCAAGTAGCAACAGTCCGCGCCTACCTATGGGGGTATCGAGAGACGGACATGCGGATTCTGATAGGAATCATCGGGAGCCTCGTGGCCCTGATCGGCTTCGCAAGTTCAGCGAGCGCCCATGCGACCGTCGATCTACTGTGGTTCACCAACGGTTTCCAGACGAGCGTCGCTGCCCAGAGCTTGGCGGCGAGCACGGTCGTCCATAGCGTGTCGGAGACCCTCACCGCAGGGATCTACATCACCAACACCAACACCCAAGACCCATGCCCCAACCCCCTATCCGACCCGGGGCCGTGCCGGTTACAGATACTCGCCTTGAGTATCGACGCCAGCGGCTTGCTCGCATCCGGCAAGTGGAGCCTGCTGGACTTCCAGGGGCCGGGCCCGCGCCAGGCCCCCAATTCTTTCGTTCGGGCCAGTTGTAGCTACGGCTATTATTCGTACGGGTGCCTCGGCTACTCGCCACCCTTCAGTGTCGCGTCGAGCCCGACGCATCCAGATGCCCCGGGTCCAGGACCCTTCTTGAACGGATTCGTGATCCGGCACTTCAGCGCCTTCTACTTTCCCTCACCCCCTGGAGGCCTCCCCGATGGTGAGTCGTTCCTCCTGGGCGTGCTCCAGTTCCACAAGGGCGCCGGACCCGATTCTGAGGTGGGGATTCTGTCAGCCATCATCACCAACACCGATGCGATCCTCGAAACGGGGCTGGAGGTGCCAGCCTCGGATCTGACCTTCCACGATGCAACGGTCACCAATGTCACCGCAACGCCTACCGCCACGCCGACCGCGACGCCGGCAGCATTTTGCGGCAACGGCATCGTAGAGCCTGGTGAGGAATGCGATCCGCCCTTGTCCACAGAAGGTGGGCTTCAGTGCGCTGGGATCGGGGATTCGTGCCTCGGAGGCGAATTCGGGCCCGAGTGCACCTGCGCTTTCGTCGACATCTTCACCTGCGAGCTCGATAAGAAGTGTTCGGTTGGGGGCTCCGAACCCGCCGATCAATGCGTTGCGATGCCAGGCGACGAAGTTACCTACACCTACATCGTTGGTCCAGTTTCGGCGTTCGACGCCTTCGTGGAAGTCACCGATGACAAGCTGGGCGTGGTGGCATCCGACCTGTTCGTCCCTCTGTTCGGCGTAGTCGAGGTCACGGCTACCACTACGGTCTTTGAGACGACTACCAATACAGCGCGGATCACGGCTGGAAATGTCGCTTGTGAGCTACCAACATCGGGTACCTCCGTCACGGTGACGGTGCCCACGCCTACTGCGACAGCGACCCCGACTGCAACGCCGATTCCGTCGGCGACGCCGACACCGGGGACTGCCGATTGCCTCTGCCAGGTGGATAGCATCAACCCGAACTTGATCTCGCTCAAGAACGTGTCGACTGGGGGGAAGGGGTCGGCGCTCACCAGAAACGTGACCCTGATCGTCCACGGCGTAGACGCCCCCGGAGCGACCTGTGATCCTGGAGAGTTCTCAGACCCGACCTCGGTGAATCTCACGATGGTTGATGACGATGGGGACATCCTCATCAACAGGAACAAGAATATTGTGTGCAACGGCGACACGTCGACGAACGTGAAGATCGGCGTCGGGTTCGAGGGTCCTTTGAACTGCCAGGGCTCTGCAGTTCCCACCGGCGCGGGCATGAATCCCCGGTCCACAGGTAAAATTACGTCGACGGGGACGGGTGACCCCAGCACAACGGTCAAG
>CAXMOC010000010.1:0-27201 GCA_964194865.1 uncultured Opitutales bacterium
TCTAGCGAGAGCCCGGACAGATTTCCCCCAGCACGGCAGCACGACGCGCACCCGTGCACTGGGGAAGATGGTTGGGGATGCCCAACAAGGCATTGCGCCCCATCAAGGCAAACGCCATCGCCTCTGCGGCCCGCGCCGGCACTCCGGCCGCATCGAAGGGGGCCACCTCCGCGGCGGGAAAGGTTGTCGATAGGGCAGCCATCAGGGTCGGGTTCTTTGCACCGCCGCCTCCAACCAGGAGCCGTTCGACCGTGCCGTCGAGGAAATCCCGCGAGGCGCGCCCAATCGCTTCTGCGGTAAAGGCCACCAAGGTGGCGAGCAGGTCGTTCTCGGGTCGGCCGGCGGCCCGCCACTCTCGTGTCAAAGCCTCCGCCTCGGCCAGCCCGTAGCGTTCGCGGCCCGTCGACTTGGGGGGAGGCCGGCAGAGGAATTCGTCGTCGAGCAGCCGCTCCAGCAGGTCTGGCGCTACGCGGCCGCTGCGGGCGCCAGCGCCATCTCGATCCATTCGCTCTCGCCCACCACTGAGGAGCTGTACCGCCGCGTCGATCAACGCGTTGGCCGGGCCGACATCGAACGCGACGACGTCATTCGGTTGTCCGCCGCGCGGCAGCCAGGTCACGTTCGCGATCCCGCCGAGGTTGACCACCAGGCGATCCTCATTCGCATCCGCCAAGGCCACGTGATGAAAGAACGGCGCGAGTGGGGCGCCCTCGCCCCCCGCCGCGAGGTCTCGGGCGCGGAAATCTGCGACCGTCGTGCAGCCCGTTCTTTCCGCGATCAGCGAGGGATCGCCGATCTGGAGGCTCGCCCGCAGCTCCGGATGGTGAGCGACCGTCTGGCCGTGGGAGGCGATCGCGTCGATGGCCGTCAAGGCCAGGCCAGCATCCTGGGCTACTTCTGCGGCCGCCGCGGCAAAGCGTTCGGCGAGGGCAACGTCGAGGGCCGCCAACTCGCGCAGGGCATCGCCCGGCGCCAGGCGGCCAGCGGCGAGCTCGTGAACGCGCTTCTGGAGCTCGGGCGGGAACGGCTCCTCCCGGAACGCGATCAGCTCGAGAGGCCGCGGAGCCAGCTCGTCCGACCACTCCACCAGCGCGGCGTCGACCCCATCCGCCGAGGTTCCCGACATCAGTCCGATCACGCGCACAGCCCGAAGCTTACCCGCTTCGCGGCGCGGGATTTGACAGGGGAGTCAACCCCCGGAAAGATCCCGGCCGTTCCCTCCTTGTGCTTGGGGGGAAAACCTCACAACCAGGCGGAGCCGACGCATGAACGATTCTTCCCGTACCCAAGGCGGCCTGATCTGCATCGCTGTCGTCGTGCTGGGAGCTTGGTTCCTGCTCGCGTTGCTGCAGGAGAGCTACTGGGCGATCGCGTTACCGGTCGCCATCCTCGTCTTCTTCGTACTCGGCCTGACCTTTTGGATCGGTTACACGATCGCGACGATTCGTGTGGAACCGATCAGTGAACTCGAACCCCCCGAAACTGACACGTCCGAAACGCCGATCGATGCCGCCCAGCCGGACCGCGCGGGCGCAGCGCCCAGCGGCCCGACGGCGTCGGGTACCGAGCCCTCCTGAGCCCGATGCGGATCGCGCTTCTCACTTATCGCGGAAACATGTATTGCGGCGGTCAGGGAATCTACGCCGCCTATCTGGCCCGCGAATGGCAGCGGGCCGGTCACGAAGTGCACGTCTTCGCGGGTCCCCCCTTGCCCGACCTCGACCCGGGCATCCCGCTCCACACCATTCCGAACGACAACGTGTTCGGTCGCGAGCATCCAGATTTCTTCGACCCCCGCCAGCCGTTCTCGTTGCTCCAGCCGCTGAGTCTCTGGGAGCTCGGCGTCTCCCGCTTCGGGGTGTTTCCCGAAATGCAGACCTTTGGTCTGCGCTTGCTGTTGCGCTGGCCCCGATTGCAAGAACGCCACCGCTTCGACGTCGTATTCGACAACCAATGCCTGAGCTGGGGGCTGCTGGGCATCCGCGCCATGGGCGTTCCCGTGGTCTCCGTGATCCATCACCCGTTGCACATCGATCGCGAGGCGGATTTCTCGATCGATCGGAGGCTGTCGAAGAGGATCCGGCGAACGCTCTACTTCCCACTTCTCATGCAGCAAATGGTCGCGCCCCGCCTCGACAAGATCGTCACCGTCAGCCACGCCTCGCGAGTCGAGATCGAGCGCTACTTTGGCATCCCGCAGAAGGAGGTGCCGGTCGTCTACAACGGAACCGACACCGAGGTCTTTCGACCGATCGAGGGAGTCGAGAAGGAGGACGAGCTGCTCTTCATCGGCCGCACCGAGGATCGCAAGAAGGGCATCGGTACCATGCTCGAGGCGCTCGCTGCGCTGCCCGAGTCGATCACCCTGAAGATCGTCGATGGTCGCATTCCAGAAGATGGGCTCGTGCCCCGCTTGATCCGGCGCTTCGGCCTCGCCGGTCGCGTGACGATCGTCGACCGTATGCTGGAGCGCGACGAACTCGTCGAGCAGTACTCGACCGCTCGAGTGGCCCTGGTGCCCTCGTTCTTCGAGGGATTCGGCTTTCCCGCCAGCGAGGCCATGGCCTGTGGACTACCGGTCATCGCCAATGCGGCCGGCGCCCTGCCCGAGGTGGTGGGTACGGACGGCGAAGCCGGCCGTCTGGTGGCCCCGCGCGACGCGCGGGCCATGGCGGAAGCCATCGCGGACGTATTGTCGGAACCGGGCAGAGCCGAGGCGATGGGCCGCAAGGCCCGCCGGCGCATCCAGAGCGTGTTCCGCTGGAGTGACGCCGCCGCCGGGTTGGTCCAAGTATTCGAGGAGACCGTGCGTGCTGCTCACAGTCGACCTCGAGCGGCTTAGGGTACGCCCGGGCGAGCGGCTCCTCGACGCGGGCTGCGGCGAGGGGCGTCACTGCTTCGGGGCACTGGAGCGCGGGGCTCGCGTCGTGGGGCTCGACCTCGACCGCGCATCCCTGCGGGCCGCCTCCGGTGGCTTGCGCGATCGGGCCGGCGCCCTGGGCACGCTGGGAGCGATGATCCAGGGCAACACACTGAAGTTGCCCTTTCGAGACGAGTCATTCGACAAGGTGATCTGCTCCGAGGTGATGGAGCACGTACACGACTACCGCGGTGCTGCGCGCGAGCTGGCGCGGGTCACGCGACCTGACGGCATCGTCGCCGTCACGATCCCAACCGCGACCAGCGAGAATCTCTACCTGCGCGTGGGAGACGACTATTTCGAGTCACCGGGTGGACACATCCGAATTTTCCGCCCGCGTCAGCTGGCCTTGGGGCTGGCCGAGGCTGGCCTCGCGACGGTTGGCGTCGGCTTCGCGCACGCCCTGCACACGCCGTACTGGGTACTGCGCTCGATCGCCGGCCTCCCTCGAGCGGACGAGAGCGCGATCGTCCGCTTGTATCGGCTGCTGTTGATTCGGGCGACTGGATCGCCATTCATGACGGCGTTGGAGCGAGTCCTGAACTACTGCTTTCCCAAGAGCTTGATCCTCTACGCAGAGAAGCGTGCGCGATCGGCCCGGGCCGGCTGAAGTGGCCCCTCGAGCGCTAGCGAACCGCCCGCTCCGGATCTGCTTCGTCGCCTATCGGGGCAACATGCACTGCGGCGGCCAGGGCGTCTACCTGTGGTTCCTCGTGAGGGAGCTGGCCCGCTTGGGCCACCACGTCGATGTGTTGGTCGGGCCTCCCTACCCCGATCCGATGCCCTTCGCCCGCTCGGTGACCCGCGTGCCCAACGGAGAGTTCTGGGCGAAGTGGTTCGTGGGCAACCGAGCCGCATTCATTCCCCGCCCCCGCCCGCTGGCGATCTTCGAGCCCCTTCACTTCTACGAGCTCGCGGCGAGCTATCTAGGCTTTTTGCCGGAGCCGCTAGCCTTCAGTCTGCGGGCGTTTCACACGGTGGCCGATCGGCTGCGCGCCGGTACGCGCTACGACATCGTTCACGACGTTCAGTGTCTCGGCTACGGAATTCTGGGAATTCGCCGGCTGGGGCTTCCGGTGGCGACGACCATCCACCATCCGCTGAGTGTGGATCGCCGCGCTTCGTTCGTCCGAGATCGCAGCCTTCGCGAGGCGATCGGAACCATGACCTTCTACCCGATCGGAATGCAGGCCTTCGTGGGGCGACGGCTGGATGGACTGTTCACGTCGTCCGCCGTCAGCGCGCACGAGATTCACCGGGATTTTGGTATCCCCAGTGAGCGGATCCGGATGGTCGCCAACGGTGTCGACACGGAGCTGTTTCGCTGCGACCCCGCAGTCGAGCGCAGCAAGACGGAAATCCTCTGCGTCGGTCGAGCGTCCGATCCCAACAAGGGCATCGAGACCCTCGTCGAGGCACTCCCCCGGCTCCCGTCAGACCTGAATCTCACGCTGATCGACCAGGATCATCCCGACAGCTCGGCGCGCCGGCGAGCCAGACAGCTCGGCTGCGAGAGCCGACTTCACATCACTGGACGGGTCGAAGCGGCCGAGCTCGTGAGGCACTACCAGCGCGCCGCGCTGGTGGTCGTTCCGTCGCGTTACGAGGGCTTTGGCCTGCCCGCCGTCGAAGCGATGGCCTGTGGAACCCCCGTCGTCGCCTGCGCGTCGGGAGCGCTACCCGAGGTCCTCGGGGTAGGCGGCGGCGGCGTGCTGGTAGCCCGCGACGATCCCGCCGCCTTGGCCGCGGGAATCGCCGAGCTGATGGCTCGACCCGAGCATCGGGCTCAGCTCGGAAAGCGCGGACGCGAGCGGGTGGAGCGAGCCTATGCCTGGCCGCGTGTCGCGCGAGCCACCGCGGACGCCTACGCGGAGCTGATCGACGCAGCCCGCGCAGGCCGGGGCCGACCCGCCAGCACGACCACATCCGCGAGCCCGGGAAGCAAGCGGGCCACGCGGTCCAGCGACCTCAAGCTGGCTTGAGCCAGCGCGGCAGGCAACCGGCCAATCGAACGCGTCCAGCCCGGCAGCCCCCAGGCCATCGAGATGCCCTCGACGACCTCGAGCTCGAGGCTACCGCCCGCCTGCTCGCGCATCAGATCGATCTCGTAACGCGTGAAGTGGTCGCTCGGCACATCGTAGTGACGCCGGCCGCGGGGCAGGGTTCGATCCAGCCATACCTCTTTGATCGCGTCGGCGCGCCGGGCAGCCCGGCAGGAGAGGGATTCGAAGTTGGCGATCGCCAACACCACTCTGCCCTCGGGGCGTGTGACCCGGGCCATCTCGGCAATCGCGCTGGCCGGCCGATCGAAGTGATCCAGGGCACCCTTGCAAATCACGGCATCGAAGCTGGCGTCGGCGAACGGGAGCGGATCCGCCCAGCTGCGAACCCACAGGGGCTGGGACCCCGAGGACTGCTCGGCCTGCAACCGCGCCAGCGCCGACATGCGAAGCGAGGGCTCGGCAGCAACCACCCAGGCGCCGCGCTGGGCCAGCGCGGCGGCGTCCTGGCCGAATCCGCTGGCCACGTCGAGAACGCGCCGCCCGGCTGAAGGACCCGACAGCTCGAGCGTGCACTCGGTCATCCGAGCGAACAGGAACTCGCTGTCCCGGGTGGTTCCGGTCGGAACCACATCCCGCATGTCTCGGTCGAGGTCGACGACTCTCATCCGGGCGGCAACTGTAGCCTGAAGTGGAGGCCAGGATTCCTTGTGGACGAAAGGACTCCACAGCTGCCGGGCATCTTCGGCGAGCACCCGATCCGCAGCTTCCGCCGAAATCCCTTGATTTCGAATCAGTCCCGGAGAGGGGACGAGCTCGAATGCTTTGGCCGCCGGCTTTCGGGCGGTATCCTCGTACTGGTATGGAGGAGCCGACCCGACCGAGCAGCACACTACCCCGCTCGATCGCGGAGGTTGGCGCGATCACCCTCGACCGCCTGTCGTCCTTTCGGGTCGTGTACATCTCGATCTTCCTCTCCGCAGCGGTCTACGTCATCAGTCTGGACGTTGCGGAGATCCTTCTCCAGCGTCACTTCGAGGCCAAGGTCGAGCGGGCACTCGCCATCAGCCCGGCCGACGGTCCGATCATTCCGCAGATTCGGCGCCGCATCCGCAGCCTGGTCCAGTCCTCGGCTTGGATCCGACTCGGTGAAGTTCGAGTTCGCATCCACATTTACGGCGCCGATGGCGTGACGCCCCTGTACCTCGAGGGCCGAGCCATTCCGTCGCCACTAAACCAGGACCCGATCGCCTCCATGAAAGAGGCCGTCCAACTGCTTCCCGCCAGCTCGTCGATCGACGTCTCGGTGCCCCCCACCGGCGTCCTCGCAATGGTCATCCTGGTCGGCTACGGCGCGGTCCTGATCACGTCGCTTTTCTTCTACAACCGGGCCGTCGCGGCCCGCGGGAATCGACTGCTCGAGACCGCCATCGACGCTCGGGATGGAGCCGCCGAGCGCGCCAGCACGATCGAAGCGGAGCTGGAGGTGGTTCGAGGGCGCCTCCGCCTGGTCGAGCCCAACGAACAGTTGCAGGAGAAGGAGATCGCCGGCCTACAGCGAGAACGGCGGGCCCTGCAGACCAAGCTCGTCGACCTCGAAGATCGCGAAGCAGAGCTGCGACGGTCGGCGGCGCGCTCGATCGAGCTCGAACAGGAGCGGCAGGCTCTCGAAGAGCTGTTGGACGAGGCGAGCGACGACCTGGGCAACAAAGAAGAAGAGATCCGAGGGCTCCAGGATCGCCTGAAGAACGCGTCGAAGAATTCGGGAACTCGCGCCCGGGGAGTCGAACCGTTGGCCCGCCGACTGCGCACGCTCTACAAGACGGTGGAGATCGACGACCGAGCCATCCAGGACATCGTCCGACTGCGCGAGGAGTCGATGAAGTTGAAGGCGGAAGAGTGCATCAAGCGACTCGCTGACGATTCCGATCTCACCTCGACCCGACGCAAAGTGGGTGGGCTACCGCCGCAGCTCACGATCTTCGAACTCGGCTTCGCTGGCAAAGGACGCTTGTACTATACGCGGGGAAAGAACCAACGCTATCGGGTAGTGCTGGTCGGCGCGAAGAACAGCCAGAAGACCGACTTGGAACACCTCAGCCGGCTGCCCGCTAGCTGACCTCTCGAGCGGCCCCGATCGCCTTTCGCAGCGTCGCCTTCAGCGCAGCGTCGTTCCAGGGCTTCGTCACCAGCGCACAGATTCCCACCTCCTCCATCCGCTCGGGCGGGATCTCCTCGGTCCAACCCGTGATCAGCATGCGCACCGACTTCGGTTGCAGCTCAGCGGCGCGCGCGAGCAGCTGCACGCCGCTGATGCCCGGCATCTTGTGATCCGAGAGGATCACGTCGACGGGCCGCTCGCTCAGGATGCGCAGGGCCGCGGTGGCGCTCTCGGCCAACAGGATCTCGTAGCCTTCCCGGCGAAGTGTGCGCCTCAGAGCCGAGAGGATCCGCTCCTCGTCGTCCACCAACAGCAGCGTGGGGCGCTCGACGGCGTCGTCATCCAACACGGCGTTCCGTCCCAGGCGGCCTGTTCGGCAGCAAGACCGTAAAGCTCGTCTCGGCTCCCGGGGTGCTCTCGACTCGAAGGCTGCCTCCGTGGCGTTCCACGATGTTGAAGCAGGTGGACAATCCGAGTCCGGTGCCGGCACCCACCTTCTTGGTGGTAAAGAACGGGTCGAAGATCCGGCTCAGGTTCTCCGGTGCGATACCCACGCCCGTGTCCGTGACCACGATGGCAACACCCTTGCCGCGCAGCTCGGTGCGCAACCACACCCGGCCCATCTTTCCAGTGTCGCCGCAGCACTCATCGATCGACTGATAGGCGTTGACCATCAGATTCATGAACACCTGTTTGAGCTGCATCGGAAAACAGTAGATCTCCGGCAGGTCGTGGTACTCCTTCTCGAGCAGTACCAGGTGTTTCATCATCGGCCAGACGATGTTGGCGGTCGAATCTAGACATTGGTTGATGTCCGCCAGCACCTGCTCTTCGGAATCGCGGTGAGAGAAGTCCCGGAGATCGTGGACGATGTGCCGAATCCGCTCCGAGCCTTCCTGAGACTCGCGGATGGCCTTGCCGAGATCCGACAACACGAATGCGATGTCCGCTTCGTCGGAGGCTGCAGCGAGCTGCGCCGCGGCGTCCTGGATGTCCTGGACCTCACCGCGGGCTACGGCCTTCTGCAGCGCCTCGACGGAGTCCCAGGCGCCGCGCAGGTCCGAGAGGTATTCGCCCATCTGATACAAGTTCGCGTGGATGAAGCCCATCGGGTTGTTGATTTCGTGGGCCACGCCGGCCGCGAGCTGGCCAATCGATGCCATCTTCTCCGTCTGCAGAACCTGGCGCTGGAGCTGCTTGATCTCGGTGAGATCCGAGAAGACCGCCACGGCGCCGGGCTCCTCTCCCTGACCGTTGGAGACCGGCGCGCAGGAGATGCCGATCGGCACCACGCTTCCGTCCGCTCGGGTGACCTGGCTCTCGCCGCCCTTGGATCTTTCGCCGTTCGCCAGGGCGCGCGCGACGTGGATCTCCTCGGGCGGAATTCCGGGAAACCAGTCCCAGAGTGAGCGCCCGCGCAGGTCGCGCTCCGACTCGCCGAGAATGATCTCCGCCAACGGATTGCAGAAGACGATTTTCCCTGAAGAATCAACCACTAGAAGCGCACTGTTGAGGTTCTGAATGATGTTGCGGTTGTCTCGTTCCAGATCGCGAATTCGGCGCTCTGCGGCACCGCGCTCGCGCAGCGCACGCCGGCGCTGGATTTGCTCGAGAGCTACGACGGGGAGCACCTCGGCGAACGCCGCACCGGCTGCAACGCACTCGGCGGCACCCTTGCGAAAGGCGCGCAGCGCCCTTCCCTCCTGCGCGTCTCTCTGCAGCAGGACGACCGGCGGACCGTCTGGTTGAAGCATTTCGAGCAGCCGATCGCAGTCAGGCCCGAGCCTCTCGTCGACCACGACCAGATCGACCCCGCCCGCCGCGCAGTGGGACAGGCAGCGCTCCGCATCGGCGACCGCGTCGATCCGGGCCTCCGGGCCCAGCCGCTCGAGAATTGCCACCGGATCCGGAGTATCCGACCCGGCCGGCCGAACGACGATGATGTGAACCTGATCGCCCCCTGAATTCAACCGGGCTCTCCTGGGCACACGGTTCGAAACCGAGCGGCGTGCCGTTTCCAAGCTCTAGGGGGGAAGTCGAAGGCTAGTGGATCGCGTCCGCGGCCACCAATCCAGGACCGCTCGTCGCGGCTCCGGTGGCGCGCCAGCGCAGTGTCTTGGAAACCCGTCAGTCGGCTGCTCTCTGGTTGCGGGAACGATCGGCTAGCGGGCGGCGGGCGCGCCGCGTCGAGCGTCGGCTCGGGAGCAGACCGTGCTTGGCGAGCTTGCGATAGAAGGTGCTGCGACCGATTCCGAGCAGATGCGCCGCCGCGCTGGCGTCACCGTCCCTGTCGGCAAGAGCCCGCTCGATCGCGCAGCGCTCGTAGGCATCCAGGGTGATGGGCAACGCCGCGGGGGGCGATGCGGAAGCGGCACGGCCGAGGGGTCGCTTGACCAGATCCTCAGCCCGCAGGCGCGGCCCCCGGGCCAGAGCCATCGACGCTTCGATCGTGTTCTCGAGCTCGCGAACGTTGCCCGGCCACTCGGTATCGACCAGTCGCTGGACCGCCGCTTCATCGATCCCTTCCACGCGCGAGGCTTCTCCCGCGTACTTGCGCAGGAAGTGATGTGCCAGCAACGGGATGTCATCGCGCCGATCGCGCAGAGGTGGAACCTCGATACGAACCACATTGAGTCGATAGAACAGATCCGCTCGGAACCCTCCCGCGTCGACCATACCCGCGAGGTCCCGATGCGTGGCGGAGATCACGCGGATGTCCACAGGAATGGTGGAGGCGGCACCGACTGGCCTCACCTCCTTCTGCTGCAGCGATCGCAGCAGCTTCGCCTGGACGCTCTGCGGGATCTCACCAATCTCATCGAGAAACAGGGTTCCCTGGTTCGCGACGCGAAACAGGCCCGACGATCCAACGGCGCCGGTGAAGGCACCCTTCTCGTGGCCGAAAAGCTCGCTCTCGATGATCGTCTCCGGCAGCGCCCCGCAATCCACGGGAACAAATTCTCCCGAACGGCGCGGGCTGGAGGTATGGATCGCCCGGGCCACGAGCTCCTTGCCAGTACCGCTCTCGCCGTGGAGCAGTACGTGACTCTCGTTGTGCCGCAAGCTGTGGACCGTGCGTTCGAGGGCGCGCATGGCAGCGGAGCTGCCCACCAGCTCCGGCATCGAAGCGCGGCCCTGCAGCTCGTCTTCGAGCTCCTGATTGCGGCGAACCAGCGCGCGACGTTCCAGTGCCTTGCTCACGGTGGTGTGGATTCGATGAACATCTTCGAAGGGTTTTTCGAGGTAGTCGAAGGCGCCGCGCTGGATACAGCCGACCGCGCTCGCGATGCTGCCGTGACCAGTCATGACGATGACCTCGATCTCCGGGCGCGCGCTCTTGATCTGCTCGAGCAGCTGGAGCCCGCTCGTTGGGCCGAGCTGCAGGTCCAGCAGCACGACGTCGAGGCGGGGCTCCGCCAGCATCGGCTCTGCGGTCTCAGCGGAATCCGCGAGCGCTGTTGTATGGCCGGCCCGGTGCAGGATCCGCTGAAGCGATCGAAGCATCAGCGGCTCGTCGTCGATCACCAGAACGAATCCGACCGCGTCGGAGAGCGGCTCGCGATGTCCGACTTGCCATCCGGGAACCGGGGGTGCCATGGCATTCCTATCGGTTTCGAAAACAGCCCGCTTGAATGGCTGGGCTCGGCTGCCTAGACTACGCGCTCACCACCCCCCCTCCGCCCCGCGGAGGAATTCCCACTGCGCGAGTCCACCGTTCTCGTCGTCGATGACGAGGAGCTCTATCGGCGCGCCCTCGAGCGCATTCTGGGTCGCGTGGGTTACCGCGTGGAAAGCGCGCGCGACGCGACCGAAGCGCTCGACCTCGTGTCGAGCCAGCCCATCGATCTGGTGCTGGCGGACGTCAAGATGCCCGGGATCAACGGTCTCGAGCTGGTGCGACAGATCCATGAATTCGCACCGGATCTTCCCTGCATCGTCGTCACCGGCTATGGCAGTGCGGAGAACTCGGTCGAGGCGCTCAAGGCCGGAGCCTATTGGTATCTGGAAAAACCGTTCGACCAGGGTCACCTCGACGTCGTCCGCCGCCTGGTCGAGCAGGCGATCGAACACGGCCGACTGAAGTCCGAGAATCGGATCCTCCAGAGTCAGCTCCAATCGAGGTACCGGTTCGAGAACATCATCGGCGACAGCGCCTCCTTGCGAGGGGTGCTCGACATTGTCGCCAAGGTGGCTGAGTCCGGGAGCACCGTCCTGATTACGGGCGAGAGCGGAACCGGCAAGGAGCTGATCGCCAAGGCGATCCACTTCAACAGCGCGCGCAGCGATCGAATGTTCGTCACCGTCAACTGCGGGGCGATCCCCGAGGAGCTGCTCGAGTCCGAGCTCTTTGGACACGTCCGCGGAGCTTTCACCAACGCTATCAGCAACCGCGAAGGGCGGTTCTCGCTCGCCAACGAGGGGACCATCTTCCTCGACGAGATCGGGGACATGAGTCCAACACTCCAGGTCAAGCTCCTGCGGGTGCTGCAGGATCGCAGCTTCGAACCCGTTGGCTCGTCGAAGACGCTGCGGGTCGACGTGCGGGTAATTGCTGCCACCAATCAGGATCTGGAGGATGCGATTCGCGAGCGGCGCTTTCGGGAAGACCTCTTCTATCGGCTCAATGTGATTCCGATCGAGGTGCCACCGCTTCGGGAGCGGCGCGACGACATCCTGCTGCTCGCCGAACACTTCCTCGAAGTGTCCAACGAGAGTCGACGGGACCAGACGGTCGGAATCTCGAACGACGTGATGGAGCGCCTGTGTGAGTACCACTGGCCGGGCAACGTTCGCGAGCTCGAGAATCTGATCGAACGCCTGGTGACCCTATGTGGGGGACGGGAAATCACCGCCAAGGACCTCCCCAAGAGTTTCCGAGCGTCCCAGCCACAAGCGCTGGCCGCGCCCCAGATTCCGCCCCAGGGCCTGAGCTTCCGCGAGGTCGTGGACCAGTTCGAGTCCGACCTGATCCTCCAGGCGCTCGAGATCACCAACGGCAACAAGAATCGCGCCGCCCAGCTGATCCAGATGAATCGGACGACGATGCTCGAGAAGATGAAGAAAAAGGGCGTCAAGTTCGGATCCTTCTCGAGCGATCCGCAAGAGTCCTGATCCCGGGAACACGACCCACGCGAACCGGCAAACACCTGACGGTTTCGTAACCCCCCAACCGCAAAAGCGTCGGCTCGATGACGCCATTGCGCGCGCGCTGCCGTAGCCGCCAACCCTGGCGGCGGCTCGATTCGCCCTCGACCAACACTCCCAGGCGCGCAGCCTGCCGCCGGAAACGCCTGAAGAATCGGGGACCTAACCCCGCCGGGCCGATCATCCAACCACCCGATCCGAAGGCCGCGGCGGGCAATTCCCCAATTTTGTCGCTCTTGGCACACCGCGTGCTTCTGCAGGCAAGCCACGCGCACGAGGCGGGCGAACCGCCGCCTCGAAACTGCCTTAGTCATTCGCCTCAGTCATTCGGGAAGGAGAGGAATTCGCATATGGAAGGTCTGCTCAAAGAAGCCAAGGAACAGAGCAGCGAGATCCCCCCGCCGCTCAAAGAGCAGATCGTGCTCGAGCACACCCCCTTGATCCGATACATCGTCAATCGCATCGCCGTTCGATTGCCCTCGCACATCGATCTCGACGATCTCCACAACACCGGTGTCATCGGCCTGATGGATGCGATCGAGAAGTACGACCCTTCGAAGAACTGCAAGTTCAAGACCTATGCAGAATTTCGCATCAAGGGGGCGATTCTCGATCAGCTTCGCTCGCTCGACTGGGTGCCCCGCAGTGTGCGCCAGAAGAGCCGCCGCCTGGAGCGGGCCTACGGCGAGGTCGAACAACGCCTGGGTCGGACAGCCAGCGAAGATGAAGTGGCCGACTCGCTGGGGATCCAGATCGACAAGTTCCACGAGCTGCTGAATCAAGTCCGCGGCATATCCTTGGTGAATCTCGAAGAGATCCGAGGCACCAACTCGGACGGCGATCGCACGGGAACCTTCGCAGACATCGTCGAAGACGTTCACTCCGAGAACCCCTTCGCTTCACTCAAGCTCTCCGAGAGCAAGCAGGTCATTGCCGATACCATCGGGACGCTCCCCGAGAAGGAACGCCTGGTCGTCTCTCTGTACTACTACGAAGACCTGAACATGAAGGAGATCGGGGCGATCCTCGGAATCACCGAATCCCGGGTCTGTCAGATCCACACCAAGTCGGTGCTCCGACTACGAGCGAAGCTCAAGGGTCTGCTGGAGCGCTGAACGCTCTGCCTCGACGGACGCATCTGATCGGCCGCTGGCTGGGCCCTGTCAGAGTTCTTGATGGCCTGGGTCGGCCACGTCCTTTTCGTATCGGACGATGACCAGCGTAATGTTGTCCTCGCCGCCGCGAGAATTCGCCAGATCCACCAGCTCCCGACAGGCCTCGTCCAGATCGGCGCCCGTCGCGAGGTCTGCGATCTCGTCATCCCGGACGAGCCCAGTCAGACCATCGGAACAGAGCACAAAGGTGTCTCCGGGCGTCGCGGTCAGCTCGGCCAGGTCGGGTGATACCTCACGTCGAACGCCCAGGGCACGCGTCAGGACGTGCCGATGCGGGTGCGCGCGCGCCTCGGTCCGGCTGATCTCACAGCGCCGGACAAGCTCGCCGACGACGGAGTGATCGTCGGTCAGCTGCCGAATCCCTCCAGCACGGATCAGGTAGGCGCGGCTGTCCCCCACGTGGGCCAGGGCGACCCTGCCACCCTGAGCGAGGAGCGACACCAGCGTAGTTCCCATTCCGGACAACTCTGGCTTGGTCTGGGCCGCGACGTAGATCTCGCGATTCGCGGCGGACACTGCGCACCGAAGCTGCTCCGTGAGAATCGCTCTCGACCCGTCCATGGCTCGCAGCGCGCCGACCGCGGCCTCAGCAGCCAGCCTGCTGGCCACCTGGCCCGCCTGGTGGCCGCCCATTCCGTCCGCCACCAGAAACAGCCCGAGCTCCGCGGCGAACGCGTAGCAATCCTCGTTGGCGCGGCGCTGAAGACCGATGTCGGTGCGGGCAGCGGATCGTAGGATCATGGGCTCGGAGGGTTTTCGTTCGAGCTGGCCCGGTCGACCGGAGCCAGGAGAGGCGGGATAATCCCTGACGCTTGTTATCGGTAGCGCTGGGGGCGGCCTTGATCAGAAGTCCTGCAGCATCGAATACCATTCAATTTCAAGGGATCCCGGGACGATATACATCTCGAGGAGCAGTACCGGCCATCCGCAGCCGCTCGCTCCGAATGAATACTGGGGGAAATCATGCCCAAAACCATCTTGTTGGCAGACGACAGCGTGACGATCCAGAAGGTCGTTGGAATCAGCTTCGCCGCTGAAGACATCGAGGTGATCGCCGTCGACAATGGCGACGACGCGATCGCGCGCGCCCGCGAAATCCAACCGGACGTGGTGCTGGCTGACGTCGTGATGCCCGGAAAGAACGGGTACGAGGTGTGCGAAGCCATCCAGGCGGAGCCCGCGATGGCTGGCATACCGGTGTTGCTCCTCTCCGGGACCTTCGAAGCCTTCGACGAGGCCCGCGCCCAGCAGGTCGGCGCCGCCGGCCACATCGCCAAGCCGTTCGAGGCACAGGCCCTCGTCGACGAGGTCCGTCGGCTCATGGATGCACCCGCTGCGGTCCCGCCGCCGGCACCCGCGGTACCGCTGAACCCAGACTCCAGTGCAGACTCGTTCGCCTTCTTCGACGACGGTCTCGGCGACGCCGAGCTGTCCCCCCCCGCCCCCGAGCCGTCGCTCGCGACCACCGGGACTGACTCCGTCTTCGAGTTTGGCGGTTCGGATCCGATCGTCGATGAGCTCATGGCCGGTTCCGCCTCGACGCCGCCCCCTGCCGAGGCACGTTCGGTCTCGGTTGCTCCAGATCCGCACTCCGAACTCGAGGCCGTGGCGGTGACGGACGCAGAGCCGATGTCCGCACCACTCGAGACGATGCTCGAGCCGGAGCTCTCGCCTGCAGCGCGCGCCGAGCTCGACGGGCTTTCGTTCGACGAAGCGGAGCCGATGTCGTTGGATGCCGGAGCCACCGGCGAAGATCCCTTCGACTTCAGCTTCGACGGGGAATCGGCCGCCGTGGCAGCGCCGGCCGACGGCACCGATCCCATGGTACCGGTCGATGCTCGAGACCTCGCCGAGGCCACTATCCTCGACCCGAAGGGTGCCTCGGGATACGACGTCTCGTTCTCCGATCTGGGTCCGGCCCCCGAGGTTGAGCTCGTCTCAGAGCCGGCGCCTCCCGAGCCGGATTCCGATGTTTCTCCGCCGGAAGAGACCATGCTGGCCCTCGACCTTCAGCCCGATGAACCCGCGCCCCTGGAGCCCGAGCCCATCGACGCGGCAACCTTCGACTCTGCGCCGATCGATCTCGAGCCCGAGCCGCTGGCGCCAGTCGATCTGGCGGACACCGAGCCGGTCGCGCCGACCCTGCCGCCGGAGCCCGCACCGGAACCGGACCCCGCAATGACCGTTCTGGCTCCCGAATTCCAGCCGGAAATTCCGACCGCAGAGGACTCAGCCTCGCCTCAGCTCACGAGCCCTCCTCCGGTGGAGGAGATCCTCGAAAAAATCGAACCGCTGTTGCGCCAACAGCTCCACGACACGCTGGAGAAGATCGCCTGGGAGTCCTTCGGCGACCTCACCGAGGCGATCGTGAAGCAGTCTGTGCGCCAGGTCGAAACGATCGCCTGGGAGGTCATCCCCGCAATGGCCGAAACCCTGATCCGTGAAGAGATCCGTCGAATCAAGGGCGAACCCCCCGACGAGGGCTAGGGCGAGCCGGCTTCCGGCGCGCAGCGAGGCCGAAGGGCGAGCGCAGTCGCATCAGGCGGAGCCGGGCTTCCGGCGCGCCGCGAGCCCACAGGGCGAGGGCGAGCGCAGTCCCAGAAGGGTCCGCGCGCAGCGAGCCCGAGACGAGCGGAATCGACCCTGCGCATTCCTCCGAAGCTCCGGCTTCGGCTATCCTCGGCACGCCCCCCGACGGACCCCCGGGGTGTTCGAGAAGCTGGGCTGAGCGAGCAGCCCGATGGTGGCGCGTGAAGAACCAGGGGTCACTGGAGCGCGTATGGGCTTCCCGCCGGCCTTCCCGGCCGAGCGGAGCTGGTTGCCGCTCGTCGAACGGGCGGTCGAAGAGGACATCGGTCCGGGAGACGCGACGACACCACTGATCGTCGGGTTGGAGCGCAGTGGTTCGGCGGTAATCGAAGCACGCGAGGCCCTGATCGTCTGCGGACTGGAAGTCGCCGGCGCTGTGTTCCGAAGGATCGATCCACGAATCGCACTAGCGCCCGAACTCCGCGACGGGGATCGCGCCCAGCCGGGCGACGTAATGGCGACGGTCCGGGGGGGACTGCGCGGCCTACTCGCCGGCGAGCGCACGGCCCTGAATTTCCTGATGCGAATGTGTGGGGTCGCCACCCTGACGCGCCGATTCGTTGATGCGGTCGAGGGCACAGGAGTTCGAATCGTCGACACGCGCAAGACCCTTCCCGGCTGGAGGAGCCTGGACAAGTACGCGACCGCCGTCGGTGGCGCCTCCAACCATCGCCTGGGTCTGTTCGACGGTGTGCTGCTCAAGGACAATCACGTGGCGATCGCAGGCGGCGTGGGGCTCGCGGTCAAAGCCGCGCTTGCAGCAGCTCCGGCGAACTTACGGGTCCAGGTCGAGGTCGAGAGCGACGCACAGGCCATCGAGGCGATCGAGGCAGGCGCACACTATCTGCTGCTCGACAACCGCACGCCGCCCGAGATTCGCAGCATCGCGACCCGGCTGGCGGGCCGCGCACAGCTCGAAGCGAGCGGCGGCGTCACACTCGATAACGTTCGCGAGATCGCCGAGGCCGGCGTTCATCGAGTCTCCGTCGGAGCATTGACGCACTCCGCGCGAGCCGCTGACGTGGCCCTCGAGATCAAAGACCCGGGTACCGAACCCGGGGGGGTTCCTGCTTGAGCGACGGGCCGGCGCGCGTTCTCGAAGTCTTGCGAGGCGCCGGCGGGCAGACCCGGTCGGGCGAAGCCTTATCGGTCCAATACGGAATCTCCCGCGCCCAGGTTTGGAAGTTCGTCGAAGTCTTGCGCGGCCGGGGGTACCGGATCGACGCCCAGCCTGGCGGGGGCTATCGCTTGGCCGAAGTGCCGGACTGCCTGTATCCCGAAGAGATTCGCGCCGGCCTGCGCACAGCCTGGCTGGCCCGCGAACTCCATTATTTCGAAACCGTCGATTCGACCAACCGCGTCGCTCTCGAGCTTGCGCGTGACGGTTGCACGCACGGCACCACCGTGGTTGCCGAGACTCAGAGTGCTGGCCGGGGCCGCCTTGGGCGCTCCTTTTACTCGCCCCCTGGGCTCAACCTCTACACCTCCATCGTTCTACGGCCCCGTATCCCGACCACCGAGGCACCCACCTGGATCCTGGGAGCGGCCGTCGGTGTCGCAGAAACCATCGCGCAAAGTCTCGAGGAGCCCGACGAGGTAGAGATCAAGTGGCCCAATGACGTATTGCTGGGAGGACTCAAGACGTCGGGCATCCTGATGGAACTCGGTGCCGAAGCCAGCCGCGTCGACTTCCTGGTGCTCGGCATCGGCATCAACCTCAACGTCGACCGCAGCAGCTTCCCCGACGAGTTTCGGGACAGCGCGACCAGCCTGGCGGTGCACCGCGGCCGGCCGGTCGATCGGATCGCCGTGGCTCAGCGCCTCTACGGTATTCTGGAGGAGATTTTCGACGTCTGCGCCGAGCAGGGTTTCGAAGCGATACGCCCGCGATTCGAAGCGCGCTTCGCCATGTGCGGGCGCTGCGTGCGAGTCGTCGAGCTCGACGGATCCGAGCGCTCGGGAACAGCCATCGGGATCGATGCCGACGGCGCACTGCGGATCCGCCAACCGGATGGGAACGAGACACGTGTGATCGCAGGCGACGTTTCCATGGCGCGGGAGGCCTCTTGACCGTCCTGCTGGTGATCGACATCGGAAACACCAACGTGTCACTCGGCCTGTTCGACTACCCCGCCTCCGAGGGAACATCTGGGACAGGCGCGCTCTCTCAGCACTGGCGGATCGGCACACATCGGGAACAGACCTCGGATGAGGTGGCGCTCACGGTGCGCGGTCTGTTCGAACACGTCGAACGGACCTGCTCCGAGATTACCGACATCATCGTTTCGAGCGTGGTCCCTCCCCTACTCCCGATCTGGGAGCGCGTCACCACGAAGCTCTTCGGCCGGACCCCGATCGTGGTGAGCCCGGGAATCCGGACTGGCATGCCCGTACTTTACGAGAACCCTCGCGAGGTAGGCGCCGACCGGATTGTCAATGCGCTGGCGGCCTTCGAGATGTTCGGGGGGCCTGTCATCGCGGTGGATTTCGGCACAGCGACCACTTTCGACTGCGTGTCGAAGGACGGCGAATATCTCGGGGGCGTCATCTTCCCCGGTATCCACACGTCGATGGAGGCACTCTTCGAACGCGCATCCATGCTCCACCGAGTAGAAATAGCTCGGCCTCGGAGCGTGATCGGCAAGACGACCACGGGCGCGCTCCAATCCGGACTGCTCTATGGATTCGCTGGCGTCGTCGATTCGATGGTCGAGCGGATTCGTGGTGAACTGGGCGCCGATGCTCGCGTCGTAGCCACCGGCGGGCTGGCCGGCCGGGTCGCGACCGAATGCAAGGCGATCGATCGCGTCGAGCCCTTCCTCACCCTGGAAGGCCTGCGAATGATCTTCGAGAAGAACCGACCCAATTCCGAAGTACAGCAGAAAGGACGACCCACATGAACAACGTGAAGGTCAGCGACACGCACAACTTCGCCCTCATCGGACATTCGGGTGATGGAAAGACTTCCCTCGGTGACGCGATCCTCCACCTGGCGGGAGCCACCGCATCCCTGGGCCAGGTAACCGAAGGAACTTCACACCTCCATACGTTGCCCGAGGAGCGAGAACGACATTCGACGCTCACGTCGAGCACGTTCGGCTTCGATTGGAGCGGCAGACATCTGACGCTGGTCGACACGCCGGGCGACTCCAACTTCCAAGCCGATGGACGCATTCTCCTCTACGGCCTCGACGGTGCGGTTCTAGTGGTGTCGGCCACATCGGGGGCCAAGGTCGGCACCGAGCGAATGTGGCAGCACTGTCAGGCGCTGGAGCTTCCGACACTGATCTTTCTGAATGAAATGGACAAGGAGCACCGGGACCTGGAAGGGGCGCTGACTTCCCTGCGCGAGATCGGCGTGAATCCCGCTGTGGTCAGCCTACCGATCGGCGAGGGAGAGGGCTTCAAGGGCGTGATCGACCTACTCAGCATGAAGGCTGTCACGGCTGCCGGAGAAGCCGAGATTCCCACCGAATTCGCCGATGAAGCCAGCGAGGCTCGCGGACGGCTGGTGGAATCGGTTGCCGAATGCGACGACACCCTGCTCGAAAAGTATCTCGAGGAAGGAGAGCTGACAGACGACGAGGTCGCGCGCGGACTGGTGGCCGCCACCCGCTCCAGACAGCTGACGCCAGCATTCTGCGGCAGCGCGATCTCCGAGCTGGGCGTGACGCCGCTGATGCGCGCCACCACCGAGCTTTTGCCCTCGGCAGCAGATCGGCCGGCTTGGGCGGCCGGTGAGGACGACGCGATCCCGGCCGACCCCGATGCACCGCTGTGCGTTCTGGTGCTCAAGACCGTGATCGACCGCTACGCGGGGACCCTCTCCGTATTCCGGGTCATCTCGGGAACGGCGCGAGCAGACGCCAACGTGCAGAACCTGACTCAGGATGCCAAAGAGCGCTTCGGAAAACTCCATCTGCTGCGCGGAGGAGAGCACGTCGAGGCCGAATCGGCGGGTCCCGGCGATATCGCCGCGGTAGCCAAGCTCAAGAACACGCACACCGGAGACGTCCTCTGCGCCGAGAAGCACCCCCTGGCGGTGGCTCCAATCCCGATTCCCCAGGGCGTCATTTCCTATGCCATCTCAGCGAAATCAAAGGGAGATGAGGATAAAGTTTATGCCTCGCTAGGCCGACTCGTGGAGGAGGATCCGACGCTTCATCTGGGCCGAGAGGCCTCGACAGGCGAGTTTCTCCTCACGGGTATGGGAGAGCTTCACGTCCGAATCACGGTGCAGAAGCTACAGCGGCTTTTCGGGGTCGAAGTCGAGCTAAAAACGCCCAAGGTCCCCTACCGCGAAACCATCACCCGGCGCGCGGAAAACGTCGAGGGCAAGCTCAAGAAGCAGACCGGCGGCAAGGGCATGTTCGGCGTCTGTTATCTCACGGTCGAGCCGAAGCCTCGGGGAGAAGGAATCGAGTTCGTGGACGAGATCAAGGGCGGGGCAATCCCCCGGGGTCTGATCCCCGCCGTCGAGAAGGGAATCTTCGAGTCCTGCGTTGCGGGTCCCCTGGCCGGCTACCCGGTTGTCGACATCCGAGTCCACTGCATCGACGGCAAGCATCACGCCGTCGACTCCAACGAGATGGCGTTCAAGCTGGCGGCATCCTTCGGCCTGAAGGCAGCTGTCGAGCAGGCTAAGCCAGTCTTGCTCGAGCCCGTGATGGACGTCGAGGTCTCCATCCCAAGTTCGTTCGTCGGCGACATCATGGGAGATCTCTCGAGCCGCCGGGGCCGTGTGCAGTCGAGTGAGGCCAAGGGATCGACTCAGGTCATCAAGGCCCAGGTGCCGATGTCTGAAATGCTGGAGTACGCCAGTCAGCTGACCAGCATCACCGGTGGCCAGGGAGAGTTCCACATGGAGTTTTCCCACTACGACCCCTCGCCCCAGCACGTCCAGGAAAAGGTGATCGCCGAGGCCAACGCCGCGCGGGCGCAGGAGTCGTAACCGGCCGGAGGTCAACCGGCCTCGGGTCGGGGCACGCGGCCCCGGCAAGAATTGCGGGGAAGCGCGTCAATGAAGGAAGCGCCGAGAAAGCTCCGCCTGACCTTGTCGCCCCAGGCGGAGCGCTACGCCACGCGGGATGCTCCCCGCGAGACGAGGTTGATGGCGGCGCGCGGCGCTCTGCCCCTGCCCGCGATCGAGCTCGCGACCGTGCTGTTCGCGCTGATGCACGACCCCGATGCGGAGGTCAAATCAACTGCGCGTGACAGCCTGGAGAAGCTGCCCAACACCATCATCAGCACGGTTCTGGTCGGTAACGCCCACCCTGCCCTGCTCTCCTTCTTTGCGAATCTTCTCGCGGACGACCCGGAGCTCCTCGAGCTGATCGCCCTCAATTCCGCCACGGACGACTCCACGATCGCCACCCTGGCTGCGTCTCCCCACAAAAAACTTGTCGAAATCATCTCGAACAATCAGCAGCGGATGAAACGCTCGCCGGAGATTGTCGAGGCCCTGGGCTCGAACCCTCTGACGGGACGCGCCGTGATCGAGCGGATCCTCTCGTTCCTCGGACAAGATGCCATCGTCAGCGGGCTCGATGGGCGACGGGAAGAATCCAGCGTCAGCGACGATGAAGCTGAAGCGGCGCTGCGCGCCGTGTTGGGTGACGAGCTGGGGCAGTTCGCCAGGCAATTCGTAGCCGAGACCGACTACACGGAGGGCGAGGTGGTCATCGGGAATCTGTACCAAATGGTTCAGGAAATGACCGTGTTCCAGAAGATGCAGATCGGGCGGATGGGAAACAAAGAGGCCCGAGGGCTGTTGGTACGCGATCGAAACAAGCTGGTCGCGCTCGCCGTGGTGACCAGCCCGAAGATGACCGAATCGGAGGTCGCGGCGATCGCCGCGTCTCGCAACGTGTGTGACGAGGTGCTCCGGATGGTTTCTCGTAGTCGCGAGTGGACTCGCAACTACAAAGTGAAGCTGGCACTCGTCACGAATCCCAAATGCCCGCAGACGGCGGCAATCAACTTCGTCTCTCACCTCCACGACAGAGATCTGCGGGTGTTGATGAAAAGCCGCGATGTTCCCGGGAGCGTCTCGGCGCAAGCACGGCGGGTACTCATGAAGAAAGGAAAGCTCTGATGGCGAAGCTCAACAGCGGGGAAGCCATCGTGGACGCCCGCATCGTCTACTGGGGCATCGAAGGAGCGGGAAAGACCGCGAATCTCCAGGCAGTCCACCGAGGGCTTCGGCCCGATCACCGCGGTGAGATCGAGCGGGAGGCAACGCGGATCGACCCGACGGTGGAATTCGAAATCCTGCCGATCGAGCTGGGCGAAATCGGGGGGCTGCGAACCCGGATCCAGATGGTGGCGGTACCCGGCGGGCGCGACCAGGCACCCACTCGCAAGCAGCTGATCGACGAGGTCGACGGCATCGTTTTGGTGATCGACTCGCGCCGGGATTGGATCGACGACAACGCAGCCAGCTTGCAAGAGCTGCGCGACACGCTCGCGGACTACGGACGCACACTCGAGGATGTTCCGCTCGTGCTCCAGTACAACAAGATCGACCTGTCGGACCCCTACGCGCTCGAAGAGCTGCACCGCAGGCTCGACGTTCGCGGGGCCGCCGCCTTCGAAGCCGTCGCGACCGAGAATACCGGCGTCATGCAGACTCTCTCGACGCTCTCGAAGCACGTGATCCGCAGCCTCCGAGACCGGCAATTCGCCAAGGATCCCGACGCGCCTACTGCGATGCCGGCCGAGCCCGTGAGCGACCGCCCGTCTGCTGATCCGGATCCGGTCACCGAGCTGGAGATCCCCGTTTCGCAGCCAACCCCGGCGCAGCGGATGGAAGACGCGATTCTCTCGACAACGGAACACCCCGACGCAGCAGCCATCGACGACATCACCCAGCAGGCCCAGGCGGCCTTCGACTCGCCGTGGGAGGAGCTCGACGTCGACGACGGACCCCCCGGCGCCCAGCTCGGCCCCGAGCTCTCGATTGCTTCCGTAGGAGTCGCCACCCGCAGCGGGGAGCGGGGTATTCGTGTCCCGATCGTGGTCTCGGACAAGGACGGACGAACCTCCGCACTGGTGCTGACCGTACAGCTCGATCCGCTGCTGGAAGAGAATCTCGACTGATGCGCAAGCGGATTGGCATCCATCGGGCAACCGAGGAGGCTCGCCAGCTGATCCCCTCGTTGCTGGAGAATCCAGGCATCGAGATCGCGGCTGTCTTCGACCCGGATGCGGCGGATCTCCGCGCGCGCTTGGGCAAAATGGATCCCGACACGGCAGACGTGCTGGCTCGGCTGTTGAGTGACGACCTCAGCGTCCTGTCGAGCGAACCGCCTCTCCACGCGGTGGTCGACGCAGGACACGAGGGCGACCTCGCGGCCCAGCATCCCGAGCTGCTGCAGCGGGGCACCCAGATCGTCGCCCCCCTGACGGCCCGGCTGCTGTGGTGCTTCAGTCCGACTTCGGGTAACAGCAAATCCGAGCTGTTGTCCGCACTGCATGAGATCGTGGAGTCCTACAACCTCACGATCGATGCGGACGAGCTGTTCACCCGCGTACTCGAAATCGCCGTCGGTGTAACCGGGGCCGACGGTGGGTCATTGATGCTGCTCGACCACGCCAAACGCGAGCTTCGCGTGCGCGTGGCGGCGGGTGTCGAGCCCGAGTTGTGGCCGAAGATCCGGGTGCCGCTCGGCGAAGGCATCGCCGGCCGGGTAGCCGCCGAGGGACGCCCGTTGCGTCTGCGAGGCAGAGCAGATCGCCAGGCCTTCAAGATCGTGCGGGAGCGGCTGGACGTGGAGTCTGCGATCTGCGTTCCCTTGATCTTCGAGGGGCGCGTGCTCGGAGTCATCAATCTCCACCACTCGACGCAATCCGACGCCTTCTCCGACGCGAGCCTCGAATTCGCAGAACAGCTGGCAGCACTGGACGCACAGATCATTGCCCGATCCCAAGAACACGAAACCCTCCGCGACCAGGCCTCGCGCTATCAGGCCGTCCGTCAGGTTCGTCAAATCCTGTCGACCAACGCGCCGTTCTCCGAACGACTGAGGCGGTTCTGTCTGTTCGTCGCAGACACGGCTGGCGGGGGCATTGCGAACCTCTACCTGGGAGATCGCGACGAGGGAGACCTTCGACTCTCTGCCACCTCTCTCGACGGCGGCGGATTCGGCGGGGAATATCGAGTTGGCTTCGGCCAGGGGATCGACGGCGCAGTCGCGAGCTCCCGCGAAGCGTCAATCCTGCGCTCGTCCAGCGGAGCGTTGGCCTACGCGGCACTGCCACTGCTGGCGGGAGACACGTTGATGGGCGTGCTGTCGATCCAAGGGGGAAGCGACGCGCCGACCGGTCGCGGTGCAGAGGAAATGCTGCTCGAGATCGCTGCAGCCGCGGCCGAAGAGATCGCCCACGCGCAACGCGAGACAGAAATCGCCTCGCGGGCCACCAAGACGGGGGCGATCAACGAGTCGGGAATTCGCATGATCTCGACCACAGATCCCGCGGAGGTGCTTCGCCTGGCGACATCATCGGCCGCCATGGCGCTCGAGGCGGACCACGCGATTCTTCGGCTACAGGACGAGGAAACCGGTCGCTTCGTCATCCGCTCCTACTTTGGCTCCGCGGACGGCCGACTTCAAGAGAAACTCTTTCGACTCGACAAGCGCGTTTCGGTGGACGCCATCAAACAGCGCTCGCCGCGACACATCACCAGCCTCGCCGAGGAACCGGACCTGAGTGAGTTCCAGCCGGAGCTGCGCTCCCTGATCGCCGCCCCGCTCATGCAGGAAGGGCGCGTGATCGGAACCCTCGCGATCTACGACAAGGTTGCGAGTGATCGCTTCTACGTGGGGAGCTTCTCCCAACAGGACGTCGCCCTCTTCACCAAGTTCGTCTCGTATGTCGAGCGTTCGGTCTCCAACTCGCGGTTCTACGCCCAGGCCCGCCAGTATCGGAACTTCGACACCGATACCGGCCTGCCCAACGAGCGCTATCTGGGCAAACGAATCCAGGACGAAATCGTCCGTGCGGGCGGACGCGACGGCGCGATTGCGCTGGCCGTCTGTCGGCTGGAGAATTTCGCCGAGATCGAGCAGTCGGGGGGTACGGGACTGGCTCGACGGCTGGTTCAGCGCACCGTCGACGCCCTGCGCGCCCACCTGCGAGACTTCGACGTGTTGGGACGAACCGCCGATGCGGAGTTCACGGCCCTGCTTCCGGACCCTGGCTTCTCGCCGGGAGAGCGCGTCTTTGCCCTCGCCCGCGCCGTTGCCGATGAAGTTTCCCAAGACCAGGCTCTGAACGATCCCATCCGCGTGTCGATGGGGTTTGGCTATGCGGTCTATCCCAGCGAGGGAGACGACTGCGAGGCCCTGCTCGAACGCGCTCGTGTTCCGCGCATTCGCATGGTCTAGGTCGGCGATCCGGTCCGACGCGAAACGCGCTACCACACCGCGTGTAAGCCGTCCCCGGTGGACAACAACACACTGTCTCCACTGCCATCGAGGCGCCGCAGAAACAACCGATGGCGGTGCTTCCGCACCGACTCATAGACCAGCATCGAGCCATCCGGCGCCACCGATGGTCCCGATTCTCGCAGCTCGCCACCGACTCGGCCCACTCGGGTTCTCCCCGCTCCGTCGGGGCGTATCCTCCAGAGTCTCGGGATGCCGGCGACACGCTGGCTATACACGATCCACTTCCCATCGGGAGAGAACGAAGGGTCGCGGCCGCGAGTCAGCCGACGCTCGAGTTCCGGCTGGCCGAACGGGTGGACCCAGATCTCGGTGCGGCCTCGCGACACGAACCGCACGTAGGCGACGGAGCTGCCGTCGGGCGAGCAGGTCGGATCGCCGTCCATGGGCCCCGGAGAAATCAGCTCGACGTCGTGTAGCGAACCCCCTGGGCCGGTAATGCCCACTCGAAAGATGGTTCGCGTGCGATTCGGATCTTTCTCGAGCGGCTCCCGGCGAGCGACCACCACGACGTAGCGACCATCCGGACCGTAACAACCCTGGGGGTGGCGATTCGAACCCCGTGTCACGCGGGTGACGACCCTCGACTCCCGGTCCCATTCGAACAGCTGGTATCCGCCCGCGTCCAGCTGAGAGAAGAGCAGGCGGCGGCGTGTACCGGACCACGCCAATGGGGTGGCGCCCTGGCGGGCTGCTTCGACCACGACCACCTCGCCGGTCCGAGGGTAGAGCAGCGCGAGGCGGCCTTCGTCCTCTCGCCTGTTATCCCGCTCTCCGAAGGTCTCCTCGAAGAAGCCGCGCAGGTCATTGAGATCGACGACGCCGCGGTTCGCCGTGGGATCACGAGGAGCGGCGGCGGGCTCCGAAAGATCTTCCGCCCTGCGGCGGGCCTCCTCCTCGGAGTGATAGATGATGGCGATCACCTGTTCCGGTGTTTCAGAGCGGAATACCCGTTGCGACTGACAGCCGTGCACTGCGAGCGCGAGGCCCACGGCGATCCCGAGCCAGGCGCACCGCGCAATCATTCCGCAGATACGATCGTTCGACCGGAAAAAGTTCCCTCCTCCGGGTCTTGACGAAAGAAGGCAACCGAATCGACCTTCTGATCGACCACGGCGACGACGATGTGGCCCGCGCCGGGGAAGGGGAAAAGTTCGCTGGCCGCATGAGCCAGGTCCATCTCGGAGAGATAGGCACCTACACCAACGTGGGAGTGATAGACCGCGGTCACCCGACGCCCACGGGCCTCCGCGGCTTCGTGAACTCTCATGTAGTCCAGCGGGCTCATAAAAAAGGCGCTCGACCCGTCGCGAGGAAACTCGAGTGGCTCCTCCTTGTGTCGCAGGGTCATTTCGTTTCGGCAGCGCACCAGCTCCTCAAAGGGTTTCTCGTCGCCGCCAACGATCAATCCACAGCATTCTTCCGGCAGCGTCTCGAGCGCGTGGGAATAGAGCTCGTTGAGGATCCGCCTCGGAACTTCGACCGAGGGCAAGGTCTCGTCGACATCCACGCGTCGGCTGTTTTGGGAGTCGTCTTCCATTTCGCGCTCTGCCGGTCAGCCGCGTCGCGCAAACCCGTCGAGGGCGAAGTGCCAGCCGAGGCCGGATTCTACGCAACGGGATTGCCTCGAGCGAGCGGGGCTCAAATGAAGTACATGAGAGCGTTAGTAATAATATACATATATATCAACTACTTACCGATTTCATATCTTGTCCCCAGCTTGGCCCCAGACGTCTGCACAATTTTCTGAAACCCCCGGACCCCT
>CAXMOC010000011.1:0-12141 GCA_964194865.1 uncultured Opitutales bacterium
CCTGTTTGAGGCTTCAGGGCCTCACGACATAGAACGCGTTGACGGGATGGCCCAGGTCGAGCTCCTCGAAATGCTCGAAGCCTGCATCTCTCACCATCTGCTCGGCGAGCGCCCGGTGAAAGCCCAAGGTGCCGAGACCCAGGCCACCTGGCTCGGAGAGCGCTGACGACATACAGGTCAGGACAGAGCTTCCGTACATCATGGCCGCCATCGGGTTCTTCTCGACATTCTCCTCGTAGCTGGCCTTGGCCTTGATGTCCGCAATCAGCCAGGTTCCGTCCGGACTGATCGCGCGCCGAATCGCGCTCATCGCAGTCTCTGGGTGGGCCATGTCGTGGAGACAGTCGAACGTCGTGACGAAGCCGAAGCGTCCATCGTCGGGCAGGGCATCGCTGTTGATGTCGTGGAATGACGCGTTCGACAGTGCGGCCTGCGCCTTGTTGTCCTCGGCGCGCGCCAGGGCGTGAATCGAGATGTCATAGCCGTGGAAGTCCGACTTCGGAAACGCCTTGGCCATTTCGAGCAGCGCCACTCCGGCGCCGCAGCCCACGTCGGCCACCGCGGTCCCGGCTTCGAGCCGCTCTACGACTCCCTCGACCCGCGGCAGTGCTTGGGAAACGAGCAGAGCTCGGAACCAGGGCGCCAGCCCGCGCTCGATTCCGCGAGCTCCTTCCGGCCCGAGCGCGTCGTAGTCGAGACCCAGGCCGCTGCGAAACGCGTCTTCGAGTCGCTCGACCACAGCGAGCTGTTGCGGAAGATTCGAGAAGAAGCCGGCCCCGAAGGCGGGATGGCGCTCGTTGGCTAGCACGGCCTCGCCCTCGAGCGAGAGCGCGAAACGGTCGTCACCGAGGTAGTCGAGCACACCGGCGGCGCCCTGCTGATAGAGCCATTCGCGGATCCAGCGCTCGTCGAACCCACTGGCGCTCGCGAGCTCGACGCTGGTCACGGGTCCCAGCTCCGCGAGCTTCGCAAACAATCCCAGCTTGTCGCCGAGGCCGATCAGCGCAGAGGTCATCGCACCCCCCAGCGCTCCGAACACGAGCTTCGCGTAGGACTTCAGCTTGTCGGGATCGGGCTTGCTGCTGCGAGATGTCATTGGGGGGCTCCGGGCAGTGGATCTCAACCTTACTAGAATTTCTCGTTCCATGGCCAAGGAACGCGGTGCAGGGAAGATGCGCTTCGCCACATTCGACTCCCGGTGAAGGGACCCGCGGAGAGCCCTGGGATGCCATGTCGCCGGCGGAAGCGGGAGTGAAATGGAAGCGAAGATTCGCGCTTCTAGCTCTGCGCTTTTCCTCGGGCCCTAAATCGTTAAGCTGCGCCTCATGCTCGGCTGCTGCCGGGGTTCGAACTCGTGAATCACTCCAAGATCGGTCTACTGCTGATCAATCTCGGGACTCCGTCGAGTCCCGAGGTGTCCGACGTCCGGCGCTACTTGCGCCAGCTTCTGATGGACGAGCGCATGCTCGACATGCCGGCGTGGCGCCGCTTCCTATTGGTCCAGCTGGTGATCGTCCCGCGGAGGTCGCGTCGCTCCGCTGCGAGCTACCGAAAGATCTGGACCCATCGCGGATCGCCGTTGCTCGCGCACGGACGGGATCTACGCGATCTCGTCGAAGGTCAGCTGGGTGATGAAGTCGCAGTCGAGCTCGCCATGCGCTTCGGCGAGCCTTCGATTCGGTCGGCGCTCGACCGTCTCGAAGCCCGAGGCATCGACCGGCTAGTCTTGTTCCCGCTCTACGCGCAGTCGAGCTCGGCATCGACCCAATCCTCGGTAGAAGCAGTACAAGCTGAGCTCGCGCGGCGCGACCATCGACTGGATCTTGAAGTCGTCCCCGCCTTCTACGCGCATCCGGCATACCTCGAAGCCAAGCGACGACTCGCCGCGCCCGTCCTCGAAGAGGTCAAGCCCGACCTCGTTCTGTTCAGCTATCACGGCGTACCTGAGCGGCAGCTCGAAGTCTCGAGCTTGGGCTGTCTCCAGCATACCGGCTGCTGTTCGTCCGATGCTGGCCGGCGCGGCTGCTATCGGGCTCAGTGTCTGGCGAGCGCGGAGGCGCTGGCCATGCAGCTGGGGCTCGCCGGAGATCAGTACGCTGTGAGCTTTCAGTCCCGTCTGGGGCGCACGCCGTGGATCGGGCCTTTCACCGAGGAGGTGTTGGCCGAACAGGCAGGGCGCGGGCGGCGCCGCGTCGTGGTGATCAGCGGGTTCGTCGCAGACTGCCTCGAAACCCTCGAAGAGATCCGCATCCGAGGGCGCGAGGTCTGGTTGCGAAACGGCGGCGAGGTCTTCGAACTGGTTCCAGCTCCCAATGCCAGTGCCGCGTGGGCGAAGGCTGTGGTCGAGATCGCGGGCGAGCGCCTGCGCGAGGGCCGGGGCTCGTGATGGAATGGCTATCGACGAATCCACACAAGGCAGCTTCGCTGGCTTATGGCGGACTGGGTGTACTGGTCATCTTCATCACCTTCGCGGCCGACCTCGTGCCGCGCTCCCGCGAAGGCGCGATCGGGGAGCTGGTCATCGGCGCCGTCTTCGTGTTGATTTTTTCAGTGCTGATCTGGCGGGGCTGGTGGTTGCTGTCAGCGTTCTTGATCGTCTCGAATGTCTGGCGGGCGACCAACTATATCGGCGCCGGGCTTGGCTTGCACGTCGAGCTGCCGACTCTTAGCATCACGTCCGTCGAGCCCAGGCCGGCCGCATTTGTCAACGCGGCTTTGATGGGCCTGATCGTTCTTCTGCTCGCTCGTTCCGCCTGGATCGGGTTTTCCAATCGGCGCGCGCGTCGCCTCGACAAAAGGGAAGCATAAGTGGCGACTCGAACCGGGTACGAGCCCTCCCTGATCTCGTGGAACCTGACCAGGATGTGCAACCTGCGCTGTCCCCATTGTTACATGGAGGGTGGCCAGAAAGCGGAGAACGAGCTCACGACGGAGGAATGTCTGGGGCTGATCGGCCAGATGAAGGCCCTCGGCACCGAAATGTTGATTCTGACCGGCGGCGAGCCGCTGATGCGCAAGGACATCTACGACATCGCAAAGTCGGCGTCCGACCAGGGGATCTGGGTGGTGATGGGAACCAATGGGGTTCTGCTCACCGACCAGGTCGTCGGGAAGATGATCGAATGCGGCGTGCAGGGTGTAGCGATCAGCATCGATTCTCTCGAACCTTCGAAACACAACCATTTTCGCGGCGGGCCCGATGCTTGGGAGTATTCGGTTCGAGCCCTGGACATCTGCCGGGCGAATGGCCTTCAGGTCCTGATTCAGACCACGGTCATGGACATGAACTACGACGAGATTCCCAAGCTGTTGGCGTTTGCCCGCGAGAAGCAAGCCTGGTCCTTCAATCTCTACTTCCTCGTGCAGACCGGCCGCGGCCAGCAAATGAACGATCTCTCGCCCGAACGGACGGAAGCCATGCTCTCGAATCTCGTGGACTGGCAGGATGAGTACCGTCCCATGCTGGTGCGCTCCAAGTGTGCGCCGCAGTTCAAGCAGATCGCCTACGAGAGAGGAGCGGGGGGACTGGAGAGCGGCGGCTGCATGGCTGGCACCCAGTATTGTCGGATCACGCCGCAAGGCGACGTGACTCCGTGTCCTTATATGACCGTCGTCGCTGGCAACGTGCGTGAAAGCAGCTTTGGCGAGATCTGGCGGACATCGCCCGTGTTGAACGAGCTGCGTGACGTGAAGCAGCTCAAGGGACGCTGCGGCCGCTGCGAGTTCAACGAGCTATGCGGCGGCTGCCGGTGCCGCGCATACGCGACCCATGGCGACTACCTCCAGGAAGACCCGGCATGTCGCTACCAGCCAACCGGACAACCGCTACAGATCGAGGCAGTTCGCTGGAGCCCGGAAGCCCAGGCCCGGTTGGAACGCATTCCCCTCGCCTTCATTCGCGGGAAGGTAAAACAAGGCTTGGAAAGCTACGCCCAACGCCAAAAAATCGATCTGATCACCCCCGACGTGATGAGCGAAGCCCTAGCCGGCGACGAAAGATCCAAACTGTTCACCAAATTCCCACGCTTCCCGAAACCCGACTAACTCAACGAACACGCCACAACCGAAACGCAACGCGCGAGACCCGAACAGCGCCCCTGGGCCCCAGCACCCACCAAGCCGGCGCCACCAAAACGCAACACGCGAGAACCCAAGACTCGAACAGCGCCCCTGGGCCCCAGCAAGCAACACGCCGGCGCCACCGAAACGGAACTCGCTGGGCTACATATCAAAGAACGCCCGCGCCTCTTCCAACACCTTCGAATCGACCTGCGCCAGCCCGCGTTCCCTCGCGAACTTCTCGATCCCGGTCTTGGCCATCGGGCGCGCGAATTCGGGGATGTTCGACAGCCGCTCGGTGGCCTCTGGAGTCCATGGAAATCCGGCGCCCGAGCCGTCCAGGCTCGCGCCCATCTCCTGCATCATGCCGGGAAAGGGGCACTTCGCGGCTGCGTCACCCTCGGGCCCGAGCTGCACCCCGAGCGATTCGACCGCTTGGGTCTCGTGGGGATTCGTCAGCATGGCAAACTCGTGGGCGCACTTCGGGCAGCGGTACACGATGCTGAGTGAGCCGCGATCGGGAGGCTTGGCGTCGACCAGCTTCATGGCTTCATCGCACGAGACACAGAGGAATTTCATACCTTCTCCTCGGGGACCAAAACGCGATCGGCAACGCGCTGGCAGACCTCCTCCGCGATCTGCCGCACCGGCTGCCAGGTAACCAGCTCGGGAACTTCGGAGGGGAGGCCACCCCGGTCGCAGAGCGCCGCCAACTCTGGGTCGAAGGGTACGCTACCCAGGCAGGGAATATCGAGCTTTGCCTTTCGCTGCGTTGGGAACAGCGGCTTGACCTGCTCG
Organism: uncultured Opitutales bacterium; assembly: GCA_964194865.1. Lineage (GTDB taxonomy): Bacteria > Myxococcota_A > UBA9160 > UBA9160 > SMWR01 > CAXMOC01. Next base: position 4,858 of record CAXMOC010000011.1, read on the forward strand.
CAGTCGGAGCAGTAGTAGCCGTCCATGTTCTCGACGTAGCCCAGGATCCGGTTGGGAGTCTTCTCGAGTGCATCGATCGAGCGAGATACCACTCCGGTCGCCAGATCCGAGGGAAGCGTGACCAGAACGAACAGTGTCGCCGGACCCAGGAGTTCGGCGTAATGAACGATCCGCTCTGCGCCCGGGGGCAAGTCGACCAGGAGGTAGTCCAGCTTCCCCCAGTTCATACACACGAGAAGCTCCTGCAGGAATGTGAACTCCCTGGTCGCCCGCCAGGTGTGCGAAGACCCGCTTGCCACACTCTCGAACTCGACAGAACGCGGCTCGGGGACCAGGCTGCCCATCGAGACCACACCGATCCCGTTCCGCGTCGTCGGGACAGCAGCCCCGCTCTCGCCGGGAATCAGCATCCGGTCTTGTAGGGCGCCCAAGCGGGCCTGGGCGGGGCCGTTCAGGTCGGCGTCCAGGATGGAGACCGCGTTCCCCAGCTCGCGCAACGCGCAGGCGAGCTGCATGGTCAGCGTGCTCTTCCCCACGCCCCCCTTGCCGGATCCGACTGCCAGTAGGTTACGCACGCCGGAGAGATTCCGGGCCACGCTCTCCTGCTGGGCCTCGACCTGCTGGAGGATGTCGGACCCTCCGTCGCCCGCGATGTCGTGGTAGCCCTTCACGCTCGACTCCGTGGAATCATCGCTGTGTGTTCGTGTCCGGGATTCCCACATAGCGGGTGTAGGTCCGCTCCCTCAGAAAACCCAATGACTCGAGCCTATCCCAGGAGATCTCGTCGCTCGAGATCCTGGGAATCGTCACTGCCAAGGAGCCCGCCTGGCAGGCGACCCGAACCACGATCTCGAGCAGGACCCAGGCGTCGGCCCCGCTATCGCCTCGATGCATCGATCCGCCGAGGCCGACGATCTCGCGCCGACCGCACTGGGGAAGATCGCGAAACAGCGCGCAGGCCTCCACCCGCGTGTCGGATGCGATGGCCAGCCCCCGGATCTGGTCTTTCCGGTTCTGCAGCGTTTCCAGCGCGCGCTCCCAACTGCGCAACACAGATGGATCCAGCGCCTCGTAGCGTAGAAGGTCGTCCAGGCTGGCAGAGCCCACCGCGACTGTGGACGCGGGGGGTGCGAGCGGCTTCCGCAACCTGAAGTCGGCAAACCCCTGCTCCGACCGATACCCCGCAGCCTCGAACAGACCGCGCACTCCCGGCAAGTCGTCGGGTACCTCAGCCGCCAACCCGGGCGGGCCCAACACGGCCAGCTTCTGGCTCAGCGACTCGAGCATGTGGCGGGCGTAGCCTCGTCGCAGAAAGTCCGGATGCACACCGATCCGGTGGATCAAGGTCTCCCGCTCTCGCTTGGCGCCCGTGACCACGGCAATCAGATCGCGGTCGGCCGACACCACCATGCAGCTGCTGGACCAGACGTTCAGCTCGCGGATTTCACGCTTGAAGTCGGCGGTAGACAGCGGTTCCTGATTCGGGAAGTGAACGACATAGCATTCGTTCAGTGCGTCCGTCAGCAACGCGATGTCATCTGATCTGCAAAAGCGGTAGGCGGGCATCAGCTTCAGCGGGTTGACGGCGGGCGAAATTCGAGCTGGCTTTCAAATCCTGGGTTCACTCGCCTATCTTCTCCTTTAGCCCTCTTCTTGGGTCAAGAGCATTCGCATCGCAGCCAGCTCGTTGATCGTGCTCACCTCGTTCAGCGGCTCCTTCTGATCACCAGTGTCCCCGTCGGACACCCGCCGGCGCGCGGCAGGGCATTGCGCCGCGGCAGCGTGCTCATCGTCGCTCTTCTGGTCGGCATGGCTCTTCTCCCCGGACTCGGTGTCGTTCTGGGCGACCAATTCGGCCATCATCTGCAGACCCAGTTCGATCCCCGCTTCGACGCGCTCGAGGTCGATCTGCCGGCTCCCATCCTCCCTGGCCAGCTCCTCGATCCGCGCCTGGGTCCTGTCGCGCATGAAGCCAGCGGGGACACGCTGAACCCGGGCGCTCGCGTCCTCGGTCCACTCGAATTCAGAGAACATCGGGGCGCCGTGGGCATCGCGAGCGATCAACCTCTTCCCTTCCCTCTCGGGCTCGGGAATCGGCTCGGCAGCAGCATTCTCCGGCGCGGCGGCGAGCGGCAGGCCGGTCTCTTCCTCGATCAAATTCTGAGCGAACTCGAGTGTTACGACCTTGAGCCTCCGCAACCGGGCCGACTTCTCGATCCGCGCGCGGGTGCGCCGCCGCAGGTAGGCCTCCTCCACTGCGCGTAGCGCGTAGCGCGCCTCCTTGGTCCACTGGAGCTTTCGCCCGTCGTAGCTGGGCTCCTCTTCGGCTCCGCCCTCTCTCTTGACGAGGCTCTCGACCATATCGGCGGTCAGAATCTCGAAGCTGGTTGCGCCGCACACAGTACACACTGCGGGGTCGGCTTCGCGAGCGGTCAATCCACAGCTCTTGCACACGGCCACTGCCTGTTCCTGCGATCGCCCGATGGCGACCGCCTCGGCCAGCTTGTTCAACGGAGCCTGTTTCGGCATGAAGCGCGCCATCGCTTCATCCAGCAGTGAGCTGGTGATGACACTGTGACCCTGCTCGAGCGCCAAACGCAGGATGGCGGTGCGCGCGATGCCCACGACCAGCTTGGGAACGCGCTCCATTCGCTCCTCGGCTTGTGGGGTCCAGCGGATGCTCTTCTCTGCGCGAACGTCGAGCTCCGGGCGACTGAGTCGCGTAGTCAACAACAGGTCGCACTCGGATAGGCGCAAGAGGTTCTCCGTGGTGCTCCCCAGGTCCGCGTCCTCGGGATCGCTGTGAACCCCGATCCGACCCAGCACCAGAAGCCACGGCTTGGTCTTGCGCGCGTGGTCGTGGATTTTCTGAAAGGTCTTGCCGTCCAGGAGGGTCTTGCTGACCTCCATTCCTTCGCTGCCCGCCATCTGTTGGGCGACCTCCAGGTGGGACTGGTAGATCTGGGCGAGGCCGGTGTCGATGATCTCCTCGTGCAGCTGGTTCTGCTCCTCGAAGCGGAATACTTTCGCCGCCTTGTCGGTGAGAGTCCCGACCAGACCGTTGAACACGTGATAGTGTAGATAGGGATCGTAGACGCCGATGAGCTCGACCCGCTTGCTGAACTCCCGGGCCAGCTCGAGAGCGGTTTCCAACGCCCCGAACGACTGCGGGCTACCGTCGATGCCGACGAGTATCGTGTCCCGTTCCGGTTCGTCTTTCTCGGGCAGGTGCTTGACGACCCAGACGTCCTGGCGACAAGAACGGGTCACTCGCTCGCAGACCGAGCCGATATGACTGTCGCGCTGGCGGCCGAGGCCCAGCGCTCCCAAGACGACCAGGTCGCAGTTCGACGCGGCTAGATCCCGACGAATTTCGACGTGGTGCTTCCCGTCGATCATGCGGCCTTCGAAGAGCAACTCTTCTTTCGCGCAGAGCTGCTTCATGCTTTCCACGTAACTGTCCGAGATCAGTTCGAGCCCCATCGTGATCAGGCTGTCGTGGATCTTGCGTTGTCGCTCGAGCTCATTCTCCTCCAGGTACTCTTCGGGGAGCGAGAACTCCATCTGCTTGAACCGGTAGTCGTGCATCTTCGCTGCGTAGACGTGACAGCCCACCATCTCGGAGTCGAAAGCCTTGCCGATGCGCACCGCGGATTCGATCGCGCGGTTGGAATGTGCCGAGTTGTCGACGGGTACGTAGATTTTCTTGTACATCGATGCCTCCGCGCCAAGGCGCTCAGGGATTGGGCGAGCCGTTGCCCGTGAAAGCTACTTGTAGGTCCGATCTGCTGGAAAATCGATCGATTTGAAGTGATTGCTCGAAACGAACGCGAGGCGAGGTCTCGAGATGCTGGGCCACCGCTTCGGCCTGAAGCTCGGCGTCGCGCACCAGGGAATCCATCCCCAACCCCCGCATGCCGTTGCCACCTATGAACAGGCCGGGATGCTGCTGCGAACGGCGCTCGATGTCTTCGACTCGTTTTCCGTGCTCGAGCAGATACTGCGGCATCGCTTCCAGGTGGCGGTGGACTTCGCACGCCAACGGCGTTGCGCCAACACCGAGGGTGTCACGCAACTCTGCAACGGCGATGGCAGCCAGGTGATCCTCGGCCTCTCGTGCCAGTGTGGGATGACGCGCGCCTCCGAGGAAGAGCCGTAGCTGGCAGGTACCGTCGGGAGCTCGGTGACCGGGATAGATCGAGCTACTCCACTGGACGCCGAGAACCGCTGACTCCTCGCAGCTGGGGATCAGGTAGCCGAATCCGCGCAGCGGGTGAGGCACGTCCTCTCGGCGGTAGCCGAGGGAAATCACTGCCACCGAGGCGTAGCGAACCTGGGCCAGCTGCCAGGCGATGCGGGCGTCCAGGGAGGTAAAGAATCTCGAAGCGGCGATGGCCGGGGCGGCCGACACGAAGGCCCGGCAGCGAACCCGCTCTGGGTGGGCGCCGCCCACGCGAACGCGAAACCCGATCCCCTTGGCATCAGACTCCAGAACGGTCTCGATCGGCGCATCGCACCGGATCGACCCGCTCTCGGTCGAGAGGACCCGGAGCCGCAACTTGTCGACGAGCTCCCCGCAACCATCGCGAAAGGAGATCAGGGGGTTGACCCTCCCGGTGGATCGCAGAAACGTGGACAATAGCGAACGGTTGCTGCTCGAGACGGCCGCCAACTCCGGCAGCGACGCCTGTAGGCTCACCTGCGCGGCGTCTGCTGCGTAGATTCCCGACACGATCGGATCGACGAGTACCTGTGCCGCCTCAGCGCCCAGTCGCCGGGTGGCGAATGCGTCGACCGTCTCCTCACCCTCATGGGTCGGTTGGAACGGCTCGAGCAGCATGCGCAACTTGCCGCGCGCGCTCAGCAAATCGGTGAGCAAGAACGTGGCGACCGAGGAGGGAGACCGGTGGAGCCGGCCGCCCCTCTGCACCCATCGAACCTGCTTCCCGCTCGTGGACCGGATGAGCCGGTCTTCCATCCCGAGGGCGCCAGCGAGCCGCCGCATCGCACCCGACCTGTCGAGGAACCCCGCTGGCCCTGCCTCCATCACGAACCCATCGCGTTGGATGGTTCGAATGCAGCCACCCGTGCGTTCCCGGGCTTCCAGACACAGAAGGCTGGTCTTCGGCGCACGTCGCAGGATCGCTTCGGCGACAGCCAGGCCGCTGAGCCCCCCGCCAGCGACGATCACGTCGAAGACCTTCGTCGAATCGACCCACTCGGCGCTCATGAAATCGGGGCCTCGGCGGGCGCCGGCTCTTCCGTCTGCTCGCTCGCCCAGTGCTGCCTGAGTCGACGCAATCCGATCACCTCGCCACCTGCGACCCCGAAGAACACGACGATAGGCCAGAGGAAGGTCGTCCAGGGAATCTCGGGCTCGAGCAGGAGGTAGTACCAGCGCGAAATCGCCCGCCGCTTTCCTGTCTCTTCCTCCTCGCCGTCCCACACATTCCAAGCGATCGGGATCATCCGACCCGGAGTGAACGCGACCTCGTCGTTCTGGTCCGCCGCAAGGTTCCGACGCAGGACCACGCGGTACTGCCCGTCCCGGTAGGAGGCCCGGCCGCTCACGGGCGACGCGCGTGGTGTCACGGCGTCCATGCCGCGGTCGAGGAAGGTGTCGGTTCCGCTGCCGGCGCTCCATTGCCAGCGGTCGACCGGATTCCTGCGGTCTCCCAGCAGGAAGTAGGGCTTCTTCCCCTGCTCCAGCAGCTGGGCCGGGAACATCACGGAGACCCGGTCGGTGGGCTTTTCGTCCTGGCCCTTGTTCTCGAACCGATCGTTCCAGGTCAGGCGGAGCCCCAGCTCGTCGTCATCGAAGAGCGCCTGGACGGTCAAGGTCTGGACGGAGGGATTGAACAGACGCGGCTCCTGGATGATCTGACCGACGAGTCGGATGTCGAGCGCCGGTGCCTGGTCCCAGTCGGGAGCGTCGGGGTCGCTCGGCACGGCAGCGGTCTTGGTGCCTCGCACGATCTCGCCCCAGTCCGGCTCGCGACCCAGGCTGTGGAGGTAGTTCGCGAGGTGCCACAGGTCCTCGGCACCCCAGGCATCCGAGAAGGACGGCATGGGAGTGCCATTCACTCCGGTGGTGGTCGCTCGAAAGAGGTCCTCCACGGAGCTGCCTCCGCGCAGGGTCCACGGTTGGGTCAGATCGGCCGGGTAGATCCGGAACTCCCACTCGTCCTCGAGCTCTGCAGCCGAGGGGCCGTTGCCGCGTCCGGCGACGCCGTGGCACTTGGCACACTCCGCTTTTTCGTAGACCTCGGCACCGCGCGCGATGCTCTCGGGCGTGAACTCGGGCTTGCCGTCGAGAAGGAACTGCTGCTCGGCGGGGTAGTCCTCGAAGTCCAGACTGAAGCTCTTGATGTACTCCACCAGTTGCCAGATCTGTTCGTCACTCAGCAGACCTCGCCAGGCAGGCATGGAAGTCCCCGGCATGCCGTTGCCGAGGATCCGGAACAGGTCCTCATCTGTCGGCAGCTCGCCCTGGGGTGTTCGGCGGATCTTGTAGATGCCGCGCCTGAAATCGCGCGGGCGGGGGCGGAGCCTATCGGCCATCAGACCCGCCCCGTCGCCTTCGTTCCCGTGACACTGCGAACAGAGGTCCTGGTAGAGCACCTTGCCGGCGGCCACCTCGTCAGCAGAGGTCTGGCGCGGGCTCGTGGGGGCGAGCTTGAAGCCCTTGGCCGCAAAATCCTGCGCCAGGGCGAGGCTGGGCAGGAGAAGCGACGCGCCGATCAGCGCCACCCATTGGTGACGAAGATGCGCAGCGCGCACCATCAGTGATCCTCCCCCCAGGTGCGCGGCGTCGAGCCGGAAGCTTGATAGATGAAGGCGATGACCTGCCAGATCTCCTCCTCGCTCAGGAAATCCTGCCAGATCGGCATGGAGGAGTTCCAGGGAGTGGCCCCTTGCGGCAGGCCGGGGCCTCCGGTCGCGATCCGCCAGTAGATGTAGCCCTCTTCCAGCTGGGAGATCGTACCCTGGTCCCGAAAGTTGGCGGGCAGGGGGTTCAGCGCGTCGGCGAAATGACCCGCCCCATTCAAGTAGTCCCCGTGGCAGAACATGCAGTTGCGGTAGTAGAGGCGTTTCCCCGCGGCGAGGTTCTCCTCGTTGGCTTCCATTCCAGGCGGTCGGCGGGCCCCGAGCACGTCGAAGTCCTTCCCGTTGAGCTTGAAGGTGGCCGGCGGTTCAGGGTGAATCGTCCGGGCCTCAAAGGGGGGATCGAATTGCGGCCGAACGCCGCTGTACGTCAACCAACCGAGGAACAGCGGGAGGGCG
>CAXMOC010000012.1:0-22464 GCA_964194865.1 uncultured Opitutales bacterium
GCGCGCCCGGCTTCCCGGCTTCGGAGCCACTCGAGCGCCTGCAACGCGATGGCGTTGGCCGAGATCACCAGAAACGTCACTCCCGCAACACCAGTGAGAGACACGACCAGGAAGACCGACGGCAGCTGGTACCAGGCCACACCCTGGTAGTAGGGAAAGAGCTGTGGGTTCACGAACTCGCAGATGCTGAACCAAGCAGCCACTCCAAAGGGCCAGTAGCGGCCGGCAGCCCGCCGCACCGCCGCGAACCCCCAGGCAAAGACGGCGCAATAGAAGCCGAAGGCCAGCGAGAAGAGCCCCAGCACTCCGACGCCCACCGCGGTCGGCAAGTTCGAGAAGCTCCCGACGGTGTGAACGATCCAATAGAAGATTGCCGCGTTGGCGGACGCGCCGACGAGCCAACCCGCCAGCAGCGCTCGCCGCCCGTCGAGCCGCGAAATGACCCAGAGGGCCGGCAACCAGGACAGTGGGTGCAGCACCACCCAGTTGAGCGGAGGCGAGATCGCAGCCTGGACCACGCCGCTGAACAGGAGACACGAAGGCGCGAACCATCGGGTCGCCGGCAAGGCAATCGCCTGCTTCCGCAGCCCTCGGTCGAGATCGCTTGCCAGCGCGCACATCTGCATCGCCTCGCTACGAGAGGGTTGAGATGTGCGGGTTAACGTCCCTTCCAGACGGGCTTGCGCTTCTCCGCGAAGGCGCGCGGGCCCTCGCTGAAATCCTCGCTCTTCACCAGGGCGTGCACCTGCTCGTAGCGACCGTTCATCGCCTGCTCGAGCGACGCACTGTCGAGACCCTCCAACACACTCTGCTTCGTGGCGCGGACGCTGAGAGGAGAACATTCGAGGATCTGCTCCGCCCAGGCGCGGGCCGCCTTCATCAGCTCGGCCTGGGGCACCACCTCGTTGACGAAGCCGAGCTCCAACCCCTCCTGCGCCGAAACGCGTCGCCCCGTCAGCAACATGCCCATGGCGCGCTTGAGTGGAATCTGGCGCGGGAGTCGGTGCATGCCACCGGCGAGCGCCGCCAGCCCCACACGGGGCTCTGGAAGTGCAAACACGGCGTTGTCCGACGCCACGATCAGATCACACGCCAGCGCAATCTCGAAGCCGCCGCCCATCGCCACCCCGTTGACGGCGGCGATCACCGGTTTGGGGTTGTCGAATCGCGAGGTGAGGCCGCCGAACCCGGCCGGAACCGCTTCCAGGCTGCCACCGGCAGCCGTGACCTTCAGGTCGTTACCCGCCGAGAACGCTCGCTCGCCGGCACCGGTGATGATGGCCACCCACAAGTCCGGGTCGGCGCAGAAGTCATCGAAGACACCGCCGAGCTCCTTGTTGGCAGCTGCATGAAGTGCGTTGAGCACCTCGGGGCGATTGATGGTGACCGTCAAGATTCGACCGTCGGATTCGGCGTGGCAGAACTCGGGCATTACGGAGCTCCTCTAGGCTGCGCCTCAGGTTCCATGAGGTAGCGCTTCAACAGCGTTACCACCTCCTCGACGAACGCGGTCGACGGCAGCTCGTGAATTCCGTGCAGCACGAATCGATGGGTGAGCGCCTCGGTCAGCTGGACCACCAGGTGGGCGGCGGTGTCGGAGCCGCGAACGCTCACACCAGGAAGCTGGCTCAAGATCGACAACCAGATGTGGGCGAGCCGCTCCTCGGCGCGCAGCACACACTCGTGAAGCTCCGCCGGATGCGGAGCCTCCTCGAAGAGCACGCGATGCAGATCCGGCTCCCGCTCGTGCAACGTCAGCATCGCCCACACGAAGGAGCGCAGCAGCCCTTCGAGATCGCCGGGCTTCGCAGCGGCGGCCTCGAGCAGCTCCTGTACCGAGTCCATCCCGGCCTCCAGGTGACGCTCGACCAAAGCGACCAACACTGCGTCTTTGTTGGGGAAATACTGGTAGAACGAGCCGACGGAAACACCCGCGCGAGCGGCGATACGGTTGCTGGTTCCCGCCGCGTAGCCGCGCTCCGCGAAGACCTGAGCGGCCGCCTCGAGAATCACGTCGACCGTGGCGCGAGCGCGGTCCTGGGTCGGAGTTCGACGGGCGGTCCAGGCCGGCGTTCGGGCCACTTCGGCAGCTCCGGATTCGCGACAAACGCGAGTAATTGTTCGGATTCTAGCGACAGGCCGCTGCGGTCGCCCGGATCAGCCCGGGGCTTGCTCGCCGGCTTCGATCTCCGCCGCCAGGCGCTCCCACTCCTGGTACAGCTCGGCGACGTTCCCTCGGATGGCGCCGCGCTCGGCTTCGATCGCGCGGATTCCGTCTGGATCGCGCTGTAGTGCGGGGTCGCCCAGCCTCCAAGACAGATTTTCCAACTTCTCCTCGCGCTCGCGAATCTCGTTCTCCACCAAGGCCAGGCGTTTGACGGCTCGCTGGTGGCGACGCGTGAGCTCCCTGGCGCGCTCGCGGGCGGCGATGCGCTCGCGCTTCCCGAGCACAGGCTCAGCGCTAGTCGTGGTCTCTGATTGCGGCGCACTGTCGATCGGCGGTGCATTCGTCTCGGCCAGCTTCGATAGTCCGCGCGCCGCCGCCCCCGGGTTCGACTTGCGACGCAGGTAGTCGTCGTAGTTGCCGGCGTATTCGGTCAGCTCTCCGCGCTCCACCTCGACGACGCGATTGACCAGGACATTCAAGAACGCGCGATCGTGAGAGATGAGCAGCAGCGACCCGCCGTAGCCCGAGAGCGCATTCTCCAACACCTCGCGTGACGTGAGGTCGAGATGATTCGTCGGCTCATCGAGCACCAGGAAGTTGGCCGGTCGAAGCAGCAGCTTGGCCAGAGCGAGCCGTGCCTTCTCGCCACCCGAGAGCACACCCACCTTCTTTTTCACGTCGTCGCCCGAGAACAGAAAGGCTCCCAGCTGACCTCTCAGCCGAGGGATGTCGTCGAGCTGCGCGACGGTCTCCAGCTCCTCCAACACGGTGCGCGTTGCGTCGAGGGTCTCGAGCTGATGCTGAGCAAAGAAGGCCACCTGGACGTTGTGACCGACCACGCGCTCGCCCCCGTCGATGGGCAGCACGCCGGCCGCAATGCGAAGCAGGGTGGACTTGCCCGCCCCGTTGGGCCCCACCAGCGCGACGCGCTCACCGCGCTGAATCGCGAGATCGACTCCCCGATACACCACCGTGTCCTCGTAGGATTTCTCGATCCCCTCGAGACGCAACACCGTCTGGCCCGCCCGAGCGACCGGAGGGATCTTGAGCCGCATCCGCGGCTTGCGGTCTTCGGGAATCTCGACACGGTCCAGCTTGTCGAGCGCCTTCACCCGGCTCTGCACTTGTTTGGCCTTGGTGTTCTTGGCGCGAAATCGCTCGATGAAACGCTCGGTCTCGGCAATCTTGCGATCCTGGGTCCGCTTTCTCGCCAGCAGCTCCTCGCGCCTCAAGGTCTTCTGGGCGACGTAGCTCTCGAAGTTGCCGTCGAATACGGTCAGGCCGCCGCCCTCCAGCTCCGCCACCCGGTTCACGTGGCGACGCAGAAAAGTCCGGTCGTGAGAGATGATCACAACCGCACCCGGGTACTCCGTGAGCGTCTCCTCGAACCACTGGATCGACGGCAGATCGAGGTGATTGGTGGGCTCGTCGAGCAAGAGCACGTCGGGTGTCGAAAGCAGCAGCTTTGCGAGCTCCACCCGCATCAGCCAGCCTCCGCTGAAGCTGTCGAGATTTCGCGACGCGCGCTCGCTGTCGAAGCCCAGCCCCGCGAGCACCCGCTCGACCCGGGCATCTCGTTCGAAGCCGCCGCCGAGCTCGAAACGCGTGCGGCGGTCGTCGTAGCGGTCCGCAAGATCGCCGGGCACTTCTTGGCCCGCGCCCGCCAGCTCCGCCATGCGCGCCTCGAGCTCGGTGAGCTCGCGCTCCAACGCCGTCAGCTCCGAGAAGACCGAAGCCACCTCGGATCGGACCGAGCAGCTGCGGTTCGGGTCCAGCTCCTGCTGCAAGATTTCGACGCGCACCTCTCGAGGCCTGGCGACGCGTCCGGAATCTGGAGCCTCCTGAGCCGAGGCGATCTTCAAGAGCGTCGTCTTGCCGGCCCCGTTGGGACCCACCAATCCAATCCGATCGTTGCGGTGAATCGTGAGAGCGACGTCGCGAAACAAGGTCCGCCCGCCGAAGCTCCGCGCCACGCCTTCCAACCGAAGCAGCATTCCCAGACCGTAGCGTGGGACGGGGCCCGGGAGCCCAGCGGACCGGCCGTGCGGTAGTGCGCGCACTCGCGTGGGGCGCTTACTCCTTCGAAACCCGGCGAGCGGCCCTTCTGTCTGCCAGAGAGCTCCCGCGGAGGGTATGCTGGTGCTCTACGCCTGCGCGGCCGATGAGGAGGGAGGAGACATGAAGCGATTCGAAGCAAAGGTCGCCCTGATCACGGGAGCGGCTTCTGGAATCGGTCGCGCCACGGCTGAGCGCCTCGCCTCCGAGGGAGCCCGTCTGATCTGTGCTGACGTACAAGCCGAGGCGGTCGAAGACACCGCCAAGCGAGCCCGCGAGGCCGGCGCCGAAGCCGAAGCGGTCTATTGCGATGTCTCGGACCCCAGCTCCGTCGCTGCCGCCGTAAGGACCAGCCTGGATCGGTTCGGGGAGCTCCACGTCTTGTGCAACATCGCTGGAATTCTCCAGTTCGGTCACACCCACGAGTTCGAGCTCGACGCCTGGAATCGAATTCTCGGCGTCAACCTTACGGGCACCTTCCTGATGTGCCGCGAGGCAATCCCTCACCTTCTCGAGAATCGAGGTTGCATCGTCAACACGGCGTCGACCGCCGCGCTAGCGGGCCACCCCTGGACGGCCGCCTATTCGGCTTCGAAGGGCGGTGTGCTGGCGCTGACCTACGGGTTGGCGATCGAATACGGCAAGCAGGGGTTGCGTGCGAACGCCGTCTGCCCCGGCTCGATCGAAACACCGATCTCCGACGCCTTCGAGCTGCCCGAGGGGGCGGATCGCAAGCTGCTCCACCGGATCATGCCACTCGACCAGTTTCGCGGCCCAGAGACCGTCGCAAGCGCGGTGGCGTTTCTGGCATCCGAAGACGCAGCGCACATCAACGGAGTGGGTCTGCGCATGGACGGCGCCGCTCTCTCGTGACGCGACGCCTGTGAACCCCATACTGAGCCCTGGCATTCGAACTGCGCTGTGTCGCCGATCCGCCGGAGTGCCTCGGAACGACCCAGCGGCGTCGGGGGCGCCTGATCCCCTGCCCTCGGCCCGACGGGCCGCGCCACTTGCCAGGGGACCGCTGCTGGGTACTTTCTGGTTGAAGGGTCGGGGCCCTCAGCCACCCCTCGCCGCAGCGCTCCGGCGCTCGAGCTGTCTGCGGACTCACGGGTACACTGACGGCGGGGTGCCGACCGAGCCCAGCGACGCTCTGCGCAGACCGCTGAAAGGAACAGCTCCAATGCGCCAATCGCTGCTGCTGGCCCTCGCGGCTCTCGGGTTGCTGTTCTCCGGTGGCCCGCTCGGAGCCACGACGGTGCCCTGGGAGGGGACGTTGACCCTCGACCTGGGGTCGCTGCCTGTGGCTTCGGGGGAGGGCGTGGGCGTCGCCACCATCAACGTCTCGAGCATCGGCCAGCCGCTCGATGCACTGCGGCTCGAGGGGGGAATCGATGTACTGCCTGTCACGGATCCCGAGATCGTTCCACAGATGGTGTTCCTGTCGGCCGACGTCACGCTGGGCACCGGCACCTTCGGCAACATCTCCGGCGTCGGAGCCCTCGCTCCAAGCGGCTTGCCCCTGCTCGGCGTCCCTCGGCTATGCCTCGTCGCGGGCTGCGCCACTTCGCTGGCCCTGAACCCATCCAATTCTGGCACCAACGGGATCGGCGTGGGTGGCCTGTTCCTCAGCACGATCGGCTCGGGCCCCACCCGGGTCTCCGTGACCGCGGCACCGTGGCAGCTGTCGACTGCGACGCTGATCTCCCAGACAGCGGGCGGCATGACCGTCAGCCGAACGGCCCGAGGCTTCGTCCACAACCCGATCTCCAGTACCGCTTCCGCTGCGACAACGTCTGGTGTCATCCAATTGATCACGCCGGCCCAGGTAACCACCGCGGGCCTAGCCGCCAATCAGAGGAAGCTGGCGCTGTTCTCCACCCTGACACTGCGCTTCGTTCCCGAGCCCGGGCTGCTGCTGCTGCTCGGCTCGGGGGCCATCGGGCTCGTCGCGTTCGGCCGCAGCCGCCGCAAGCCCTAGGACGGCCCACGCCCGAGCTGGTGGAACCAGTTGTACTCGCTCTCGAACACCGGGCGACTCAGACTCCACTCCGACACCCCGACCACGCAGACCACGACCGCCAACAGCGCCCAGCAGGCCGGGAGACGCCAGGCCTCCGGCAGGGGCGACGCCGCGACCTGGATGCCCCGAACGTAGAGCAGCGCGAAGGGAACCAGCGCGCAGGCGACCAGGCGTCCCTGACTGAGATAGGGATTGTCGGCCGTGGGATTCGTCGTCTCCCCGAACACGAACATCAAGGACAAGCAGGCCAGCAGTGCGACTGCGGATGCGACGCCAGCCAGACTCAGGGCCTCCACCAGCACCCCTTCGCCGCGCCGGCGTCGAACCCACAGACCCACGGTCGCCAATGCGAACAACAGCAGCGATGACACCGTGTAGAACCAATCGGCCCCGGCGGAGACCAACGTCTGGCGATACCACGCCAGCTCCCCGCGCCAGAAGGTGGTGATCAGCTCCCGAACGAAGATCCAAGCACCGCCGAGTGTGAAGATCGGATGACTCCAATACTCCCCGATGCCTTTCCGGCCCCAACCGAGGCGATCGACCTTCCCGCCGGTGGCCAGCAGCTCGCCGAAGAGCAGCTGATTGCGAGCGAGCCAGATCCCGATGGGAATGAGGACCAGCGCCCAGAGCAGGAGCAGCTTGAGGAGGGGCCGATCCGCATCGCGGCGGAGCAACGCCGCCAGCGTTGCCAGCCCATAGAGTCCAACCACCGGAGCGTTGCTGTATTTCGACAGGAATGCCGCAGCGCCGACGATTCCCACCAGCGCGTAGAGTTCGGGGCGCGCGCTCTTCGCGCGTACGATCGCCACCGCTCCGAACAACCCGGCCGCACCCATCGCGGGAGACAACGCGTCGCGAGTGACGTAGTAGAGCGCGTCCTGTGGAAAGACGCTGAGCAGAACCGGAACGCCCAGGCGCATGAAGCCGTCCTGTGGATACCAGGTCCGCAAGAACCAGTAGCTGCCCAGCACGAGAACGAAGTACACGAGCGCATTCAGAGCGCGGACCCAATAGAGAAGTGGACCTCGTTCCAGATCCAGGGCGCGGCCGACACGGAGCCACAGGCCCGCCGCGGCGTAATAGAGAGGCGGCCCGAACGCCTCCAGGTTCGGTCGGCCCTCGAGGAAACGTTCGTTGTATCGAATCGAGTTCCGCTTCTTCTCGCTACTTCGTTCCCATCGGACGGGCTCCTCGGCCGCCTCGTCGCGCATGTGATACTCGGGAGACCCGTAGATGCCGAGCAGCATCGGCATCTCGCTCTCGTAGCCGTCGGCGCCGGGCGCCGGCAAATAACCACGGCCATACTTGAGCACCATATCCACGTGGCGGTGCTCGTCGACATTCGAAAAGAATGGAAAGGCCGCCGCGAAGACGCCAATTCGAAGCGCCGCGAACGTGGCCAACGCAACCGCGAGAGCGCCCTCGCGCCCGCGCAGCCGCGAGAGCGGCGGCTGATGCGCGCCAGCCATGCTCGGGAGGTTTACAGCAAACGGCGTGCCGAAGAAAGCACGCCGCGGGTTGCGTTGAGCGGCCCAGTAACGCAGGCTAGCCCGCTTTACCGAGTGGCCCGAGGTTCCGCGAACCCGGAGGGGGTTGATCAGCCGTGCCGCGACAAGCTCGCTACTCATTGATCGAGCTGGATACGGAGCAGCACCTGGCCTCTCTCGCCACCGAGGTGCGCAGCGGGCTCTCTTCGACACCGAAGCGGATCCCGTGCCGCTTCTTCTACGACGACGCGGGCTCCAAGCTCTTCGAGAAGATCTGCGAGCTACCCGATTACTACCTGACCCGCGCAGAACGCGAAATCCTGCAGCATCGCGCAGAAGAGATCGCGAGCCGCTTCTCGGAGCCGATCGCACTCGTCGAGCTGGGCAGCGGCAGCTCTACGAAGACCCGGCTCCTGATCGACGCACTGCTCCAATGCCACTCGGCCCTTTTCTATACACCGGTCGACATCTCGGCGAGCATCTTGGAGGAGAGCGCACTGGAGCTGCTCGGCGATTACGAAGGCCTCGAGATCCGAGCCATCGCAGGCGAGTATCAGGAGGGGTTGCGCCGTCTGCAGCTGGAAACCGAGCGACCGAAGCTGCTCATCTGGCTGGGCTCATCGATCGGGAACCTGGATCGAGCGGCCGCCGGCCGCTTCATGTCGGTTCTGCGTCGCAGCATGCAGGCCGCCGACCGCCTGCTGGTGGGAATCGATCTCCGCAAGGATACCGAGGTGTTGGAGCGCGCCTACGACGACTCCGACGGGGTCACGGCCCTCTTCAACAAGAACCTCCTGGTAAGAATCAATCGCGAGCTGGGCGCTGACTTCGACGTCGAGGCATTCGATTTCCGTGCTACCTACGATGAGCTGAGAGGGACCGTCGAATCCCACCTCGTGAGCCGCCAGGACCAGATCGTGACGATCAAGGAGTTGGACCTGCGCGTGAGCGTTCGAGTGGACGAGACCATCCACACCGAGAGCTCGTTCAAGTATTCGCTCCGCGAGATCGACTCGCTCGCGAAGACAGCCGACCTCGAGCTGACCGCTCGCTGGCTCGACTCCCAGGAGCGCTTTTCGCTCAACCTGTTCGCCGCCGCCCCAAGCGCAGCTTCGAAGTAGGAGCCCCTAGTATTCGGGCTGGATGCTCACGACGAGCTGACCGGAACCGTGGGCGGGGCCCCCGACCACCAGCAGATGATGGCTGGGCGCGCGCATGTCCATCATCATCTCGCCCTCCCAGCCAACCGCCAAGAGGAGTCCCCGATCGCCCAGGTTCAAGGGGCGGATTCGGAACATGTTTCCGCCGGGCAGCTTCACGCTGCCGACCTCGTCCATCTTCAGCTTCAGCCGTCGATCCTCGATGACGCGCAGGCTGTTGTACTTGAAGAATTTCTCCTGGCGGAGCTTGTCGTCGAGTCTTTTTGCCCGCGCGTCGACTCCTCCCTCGGAGTCGGAGATTTCGGCGACGGTCACCCGCACATCGAAGACGCGATCCTCCTGACTCGAGGCGTGGCCTGAGATCAACACCGAACCGACGAACGCAGCCGCCACCATTGCCCACCTATACCGCTGCACCCGCCCCTCCCACCGAAGCCCCTTTCTGCGGTGACCCCAGCAACCACACGATCGTGGCATCGCTTTGGTCATTCAACACCATCACGCTGCGCCCCCCTGTGTCCAGCCAGCGAATGATGCCCGGAGTCGATGATCCGCCCCCCTGTATGATCCCCAGGAACAACGCCAGCGCCAGCGCTGCGGTCAGTGCCAGCGCCGCGAGGGGCCGGGAGTAACCCATCCACAGCCCGGGGGAAGAGCGGGCTTCGGCGCGCTCGGCGTCGATCGCCGGCAGCCGCAGCGCGATCCGATCCCACAGATCGACGGCCGGCTCGGGCTCCGAATCGCGCGCCCAGCGGCTCAGGTCCCGTAGGGATTCGAACTCGGCGCGAAGCTTTGAAGAACGGCTGAGCTGGCGCTCGAAGCGCCAGCGGCGGAAGCCGCGCAGCTCGCCGTCGTGATAGGCGTGGAGCGCGCGTTCGTCTCTTCCGGTCATCGCGCCGTCTCCCGAGCTCATTGCTGCTCCCCGGGGCGCGCGATCAACCCCTGCTGTTCGATCAGTTCGCGCACCCGTCGACGCGCGTGGTGAAGCCGGCTCATGACCGTCCCCTTCGGAATTCCCAGGGCCTTGGCGATTTCCGCGTAGCTCAAGCCGTCCACTTCGCGAAGCAGAAGGGTCCGGCGTGCCTCATCGGGTAGCTCGTCGATCGCGAGCCCCACGGCGTGGCGCAGCTCAGCGCGCTCGAAGTCTCCCTCCGGCCCCTTCGCGTACTGCTGAGCGGGATCCACGGCATCGAGCCCTACGCCGACCGGGGTCTCCAGGGCGTGCGCCTCGTCCCACTCCACTTGACGGCCGGCGGGTTGACGGCGCTTGGCGTCGAGACAGAGGTTCATCACCACCCGATAGAACCACGTGTAGAAGCTCGATCGACCTTCGAACTTGTCCAGCGATCGATAGGCCTTGAGAAATGCGTCCTGGACCACATCTTTTGCCTGTTCGTCATTGCGCAAAACCCTCATCGCCAGCCCATGGGCGCGGCCCTGATACCGCTCCACGAGCACCCGGAAGGCCTCGTGGTCACCCTTCGCGGCTCGAGCCACCACGTCGAGATCGGCCGGGGATCCGGAGTCAGAACCCACTCCCGCGGCTGGACGACTGCTCATGGCGTCGGCTCCCGTCGTGGGATTGGGCATGGCTCCCGAACTCTCGCCTGGCTTGGACGCCCAGCGGGCCTCGGGTATTCGCCCTCCGCGCGGCTGGGGGTCGCTCAATGGGCCTCCCGCCAGTTCGCACCCACTCCGACATCCACCCGAAGCGGCACTCCAAGCGGCAACACGCCTTCCATCTTCTCGCGCACCAGGGCCGTCAGGCTGTCGACCTCGCCAGGGGCGACCTCGAAGACCAGCTCGTCGTGAACCTGGAGAATCATTCGCGCCGTCGAGCCCGCGGTCGCGACGGCTTCGTCGAGCGAGACCATCGCCTTCTTGATCAGATCGGCGGCGGTTCCCTGGATCACGGAGTTGACGGCCATCCGCTCTGCCGCGGATCGAAGCGTGCGATTTCGCGAGGCGAGATCGGGAAGGTAGCGACGACGGCCCAGCCAGGTCTGGACGAAGCCCCGCTCCCGTGCGCGTTCGATGGTTTCGTCGAGAAACCTGCGAACACCGCGATAGCGCGCAAAATAGGCGTCGATCGTCTCCTGGGCCTCTGCGGTCGCGATGCCCAGCTGGTTGGCCAGTCCGAAAGCGGATAGCCCGTAGATGATCCCGAAGTTCACCGCCTTGGCGCGGTCCCGCTGCCCGTCATCGACCTCCGAGAGCTCCAGCCCGGCCACCTCGGCCGCGGTCCTGCGGTGGATGTCGTCGCCTTGCTCGAAGGCTGCCACCAGACTCTCGTCTTTGGAGTAGTGGGCCAGGATGCGCAGCTCGACCTGGGAGTAGTCGGCGGAAAGCAGGAGGTTGCCCTCCGCGGGAATGAATGCCTCGCGGATGCGAATGCCTTCTTCGCTCCGAATCGGGATGTTCTGGACGTTGGGGTCGGCCGCCGAAAGCCGACCGGTGGCGGCACCCAACTGGTTGAAGGTGGGATGAATTCGACCGGTTTCCCGATTCACCAGCGGCGGCAGGGCATCGACATACGTGCTTCTCAACTTGGCCAGTCTTCGATAAGCCAAGATCTGCCCAGGCAGCTCGTGCTTGGAGGCGAGCTGTGCGAGCACGCCTTCATCGGTCGAATAGCCGGTTTTGGTTTTCTTGATCACAGGCAGCTTGAGCTTCTCGAACAAGATCTTCTGTAGCTGCTTGGGCGAGGACACCAGGAACCGCTCGCCCGCGAGCTCGTAAATGCCCGCCTCGATCTGCTCGAGCCGCTGTTGCCACTCTTCCGAAAGCTGTTCCAGCAGCGACTCGTCGACCCGCACACCCGCCCGCTCCATACGCGCGAGAACCCCGGTCAGGGGCAGCTCGACCTCGTTGCACAGTGTCGCGAGACCATCGCGCTCGAGTCGCTCTTCCAGCCGAGCCTGGAGAGCCGAGACCGCGCAGATCTGCTCGACCGCCCAGTCCGCCACGTCCTCCACGGCCAGCGCTAGCGCGGACTTGGCCTTGGCGCCGCGGCCCGCCAGGTCTTCCCAGCTGCGGAGCTTGCGGCCGAGCTCGCGCGCCACGAGCGCCGAGAGGTTGTTGGCGCCGGCGGGGTCGAGTAGATGGCTCGCGATCCCGACGTCGAAGTAGGGGATCGGCAGCTCCAGACCACGCTCTCCCAGCACGATCTGGCTGGCTTTGGTATCGGCGCCGATCCACGCCAGTGCGCCCGGCCCCTCGAAGAGCGCGCGCAAGCGTTCGACCGCGAGCTCTTGCGGCAGCCCCCCGTGGTCCGCGGCCAACGGCAGGTAGGCGGCGCGCTCCGATCCGAGGGCCAGCGCCAACCCGACGACCTCGCCTCCCATCGGGCCGCCCTCCTCCACGACGCTGATCAGTGGAATGGTCGGGAGCTTGCGCAGCTCCTCCACCAACGCGTCGAGCGCCGATTCGTCACGGATCAGCTCGCAGGCAAGCTTTGTTTCGGGTGGGGCGGGTGCGCGGTCACCCGCTTCCGCATCCAGCGCCTCGACGAGCCGAACGAAGCCCAAGCGCTCGTAGAGCGCGCGGAGAGACTCGCGGTCGGGTTGCTCGAGGTCGCCTTCGATGGCTTCGGCGGGCAACGGTACGTCGGTACGCAACGTGGCCAGCAGCTTCGAAAGCCTGGCTTGCTCGACTTGAGTATCGAGCGCATTGCGCGCCCGCTTCGGCTCGATCTCGGCGCGGTGCTCGATGAGATTCTCGAGCGTTTCCCATTGGGTGATGAGTTTGGCGGCCCCCTTCTCTCCGATGCCCTTCACACCGGGAATGTTGTCGCTGGGGTCGCCCACCAGCGCGCGTAGATCGAGAATTCGAGCGGGCGATACACCGAAGCGCTGCTCGACTTCGGCGGGGCCGTAACGGCGATCCTTGACGCCATCGAGCAAGGTCACGCGGTCGTCTACGAGCTGCATCAGATCTTTGTCGGTTGACACGATCGAGATGCGCGCACCAGCGGGAGCGCGATCCACGAGTGTGGCAATCACATCATCTGCCTCGAAGTCCGGTACCGAGAGGATCGGGATCCGATGCGCCTCCACGAGCTCGCGAACCAGGGGAAACTGAATCGAGAGGTCCTCGGGCTGAGCTTCCCGGTTGGCCTTGTAGTCCTCGAACAGCTTGTGGCGGAAGGTGGGGCCCCGAGCATCGAACACCACGATCACGCGGTCCGGTTGCTCCTCGCGAATCACCTTCAGCAGCATGTTGATGAAGCCGTAAGCCGCGTTGGTCGGCGTGCCATCCGGCGCGCGGAGGTGCGGGATGGCGAAGAAGGCCCGATACAGGGAGTTGGTGCCATCAACCAGAACGTACGAGGGTGGGTTGGCAGGCCCGTCGGACAAGGTTGACCCCCTTTGGGCGACTCCGTAGGATCATCGCGCGATGTCCGCGCCTCCGCCGGTCAGGCGGCCGCCCCCCAGCTTCGCACCCCGGTTCACACTGAGCCTAATCTACCTCTTCAGCTTCTTCTTCCTGTACTGCATGATCCTGGCCGCGCCGGCCCTCGTCGAGGTGTTCAAGGGTCTCCCGCCACAGATCGACAGCGACGTGGCCGCGCAGCAGGCAGCGGAAGAGGCCGCGCGCGTGGCCGTCAAGGACGCAATCCAGCCACGGCTGTGGCTGGCCGTTGCCGCATCGGTGTTGACCACGGCACTGGGGGCCTGGCGGAAGTTCCTACCAGGGCTCGGAGAGCGGTGAGACGCGGGCGCGAAGCGCCAACCCCTCTGCGTTGGCCTCTCAGGCGGCGTGCGCCTCGACGAAGCGTTGAACGTCTCCGATCGTGCGCATTTCCTCGACCGCCTCGTCTGGAACTTCGATGTCGAAGGCGTCCTCCAGTGTCATCACCAGCTCGACGACGTCGAGCGAATCCGCACCGAGGTCATCGAGAATACTGGCGTCCTTCGTCACTTCCGCGACCTCGACACCGAGCTGTTCCGCAACGATCGACTGGATGCGATTGGATAGATCACCACTCATGCTCCAAAGACCTCCCATCCACGAGCACCAGTGAACTCGAATAGAGCACCGGTGAAACCGTTCCGCTCTTGGAACCCCCCGCGACTTGGCAGCCCGATCGGCGCCGCGCCACGAAAGTGAAATGACTCTCGGTCACCTCACTTACGGGGGCAGATTCCCGCAGCCATCGGTGTTTGTCAAGTTGAAGAATTCCGTTTCGAAAAGCGCCGAAAAGTCCGATCTCGACGGGAAAATCGACCTCGCTCGACCGGCGCGAGCCCAGGTCGCAGCTCCGCAGTTTCCACCGCACCACCGGCCCCGAGCGTTCGGTACGCTTCAGCCTTCGGAATCGGCGTGCTGGCGCGCCGTCTCCACGTAGCGCAAGGTGCGTCCTCGCTGAGCCGAGCTTTCCTCCTCGCTCAGTCGCCGGACCTCGCGAGCTGGGACACCCATGGCCAGCATGCCCGGCGCAATTCTCGCACCGGGCGTTACCACAGACCCGGCCCCGATCAGAGCTCCCTCGCCGATCTCGGCGCCGTCGAGCACGATGGCACCGATCCCGATCAAGGCACCGTCGCGAACGCTGCAGCCGTGCACGACCGCTCGATGGCCAATCGTGACCTCGTCTCCCACTTCACAGGAAAAGCGATCCTGGGTCACGTGGAGCACGCTCAGATCCTGGACGTTGCTGCGCGCGCCGATCCGGATCGCGTGGACGTCTCCTCGCAGCACGCAGCCGTACCAGACGCTCGAGTCTTCGCCGATTTCGACGTCGCCTACGAGGATCGCGCCGGCAGCCACGAAGACGGACGGATGCACCCGAGGCCAAACACCGCGGAACGCCCGAAGCGTTCCGCCGGGCGAGGCTGCTCGGTCGCCGTCGGCGGCGGGACGCGCGCGCCCCTCAGACACCGACTTCGTCACTGCCCTCGTAACGGTACGGATCGAACAGCTTGGTCTGGATGTAACGCTCGCCGAAGCTAGGAATGATCACGACGATCAGGCCGCACCCGCTCCCGTCTCCACTGGCGTACTTGAGAGCCGCACTCACCGCTGCTCCCGAGGAGATTCCACACAGCAGCCCCTCCTCGGTCGCGAGACGTCGCGCCATCTCAAGCGACTCGTCGTTGCCGACTTGCACCACCGCGTCGAGCAGATCCTTTTCGAGCACGTCGGGAACGAAGCCCGCGCCGATGCCCTGGATGACGTGCTTTCCTGGCGGACCTCCGGATAGCACCGCGCTATCCACCGGCTCGACCGCAATCGCCTTGAAGGTCGGCTTCCGTTGCTTGATCACCTGGGCGATGCCGGTCACGGTACCGCCTGTGCCGACACCCGCGATCAGCGCATCGACCTGGCCGTCGGTGTCTTCCCAGATCTCTTCCGCCGTGGTGTTCCGGTGAACCTCGGGGTTGGCGGGGTTCTGGAACTGTTGCGGCATGTAGGAGTTCGGGATTTCCGTCAGCAGGGCCTTGGCGCGATCGATCGCGCCGGGCATTCCCTTGGCCGGGTCCGTCAGCACCAGCTTGGCGCCGAAGGCCCGAAGCACAGCGCGACGCTCGGGGCTCATCGACTCGGGCATGGTCAACACGCACTGGTAGCCCTTGACGGCCGCCACCATCGCGAGCGCGATGCCCGTGTTACCGCTGGTCGGCTCGACGATCACGGTTTCGCCAGGGGTCAACGCACCCGCCTTTTCGGCGGCCTCGATCATCGCCAGGCCGATTCGATCCTTGACGCTGTTGGCCGGGTTGTGACTCTCGAGCTTCGCCACGATCTGCGGTGAAACCGAGGACGCGACGCGATTCAGACGGACGAGCGGCGTGCGCCCGATCAGGTCATTAACGGATTCGGCGATCTTCATGCGATCCTCCTAATTCGCGGCTCAGCATACCCCGGGCTGCGGCCGGGTGTCATCTGGGAGTTCGCGCGCCGCCCACCCTGGGCTCTTCGCCCAGAACGGTTCGCAGCAAGACGGTGGCATAGCTGCCAGGCGGCAGCTCGAAGTCGAGCCAGAAGCCCCGATCGGATCGGTCGCGGATTCGCGCGTCGACGGGCCGGACGCGCAGGGGGCGGCGGCTTCCCCGCATGCGAATGCCCGGGGGAGGTGTCAGCTCCCCCGGCTGCAGGCCATGGCTCTCGAGCGCAGCCAACTCGCGGGCTGCGACGTCCCCGGCCGGCTCGATGACCCGGTTGCCGAAGATCGGGCCCGTCGGGCTGATCTCGAAGGCCGTTGCGCGCGGCTGTTCCCGTTCGAGATCCTCGACGACAAAGCTCCCGCCCGTGAGGTGCAACAGGGCAACATCTCCGCATTCGAGCTGGTCGAGGGGTAGCGGCCGCGCGGCGAGTACGGCGTTGAAGACCGCCGCCTGGAGCGCCGACAAAGCGAAGCGCGCTTGGCGGCGATCCTTCAGCCGGAGTTCACCCCGCAGCAGGCGTCTCCCGTGCGCTGCGTTGCCGCCGTCGCGGCCGAAACGCTGGGCACCAAAATAGTTCGGCATCCCCGTGCGACAGATCTCGGCCAGCCTTCCTTGTGCGGCCTCGCAAACCCCAGCGTCGACTTCGCGCACCGCAATCTTGAAGCGGTTGCCGCGAAGCTGACCCGTACGCAGCTTGTGGCCGTGCGGAATGGCCTCGAGCACCCGAACCCCGTCGATCTCCAGACGCAGAGCGCGCTGCGGTTCGAGGCGAGGCACCGAGAGCCACTGGGTGGCGACCGCTCGACGGTCCTTACGACCCGCGTAGCCGACATCGCGAGCGCGTACACCAGCGGCCTGCGCCAGAGCCCGAGCGACCTCCTCGGTGGTACGCAGCTGCTTCTCGACCCGGACGAAGGTGTGATCTCCCGCGCCGCTCGCCGGATAGAGCGGCAGCTCCTCGACTTGAAAGTCCTCCGGCTCCGCCCGAATCAGCGCCATCGACAGTCAGCGCGCGATGGCTCGCGACACGGGCGCGAAGGACCGCCGGTGCACCGGGCTCGGCCCGAGCCGATGCAGCGCCGCGAGGTGCTCGGGGGTCCCGTAGCCGACGTGACGGTCGAAGCCGTAGCCCGGATACCGAGTGTGCAGCCTGCGCATCAGCGCATCGCGGTAAACCTTCGCGACAACGGATGCGGCGGCGATCGAGGCGTCGATCGCGTCACCGTGAATCAACCCCGACTGCGGAGCTTCCAGCTCGGGAATCGTGCGGGCATCTACGAGCACGTAATCGGGCGCAACCGACAGACCGGTAACGGCCTCGCGCATGGCCGCAAGCGCCGCGTGATAGGTGTTGAGAAGGTCGACCTGTTCGGCGGAGATCTCGGCGATGTGAAACGCCAAGGCGTTGGCGCGAATCTCCTGCGCCAACCTCTCACGGGCCCGGCGCGTGAGGCGCTTGGAATCGTCCAGCCCGTGGAGCGAGTCGTAATCGACCCGTCGCGGAAAGATCACCGCAGCGGCCACGATCGGTCCGGCTAGCGGGCCCACTCCGACCTCGTCGACACCCGCGACGAACTCCGATCCGTCCCGGAGCAACCGATTCCGACGGCGGAAGAGCTTCGAAAGCCGAGCGCGTTCGATGCGGCGCTGCCGCTCTCGCTGCTCCACTGACGCACCCAATGCGCGGGCGCCACGCCGCGCGTCGCCACGCAGCTGGGCGGCCATTCTTCGGCGGGTCAGCGGGGAGCGCACTGCCTCCAGGCGTCGGCGAATCTCCACCAGGGAAACGCTCGTCAGCTCCGTCAACTTCGGCCTGTGTCGTCGTCGGCAGGGCCCTCGCTCTGAGTGGACTCAGCGTCCAAACCGAGACGCCGCTCGATTGCGCGGATGCGCGGGAACAGACCCGGCAGCCGAACCAGGGCGGCCATCAGCCGATGGAAGCTGCGCTCCTCGCGCTGGGGCGATCCCAACACCCGAACGCCCGCTGGCACGTCCTTGTGCACTCCGGATTGGGGTCCGATGAAGGCCTTCTCGCCAATCGTCAGGTGCCCGGCGACCCCGGCCTGGGCCATGATGATCACCTCGCGCTCCACCCGGGTGCTACCGGCCAGCCCCGCCTGGCCCACGATCATCACCTTCTCGCCAATCTGACAGTTGTGGCCGATTTGGACGAGGTTGTCGATCTTGACGCTTCGACCGATCGTTGTGTCACCCAGCGAGCCGCGGTCCACGGTGCTGTTGGCACCGATCTCGACGTCGTCGGCCAACACCACGCGTCCGACCTGGGCCGCCTTTTCGAAGCCGCCCTCCGCGTTGGGGACGTAGCCGAATCCGTCGCCGCCCAGCACGACGCCTGGATGCAGGATGACCCGATTGCCGACGACGGTTCCCTCGCACAACACACAGCCGGCGTGCAACACACAATCCGCTCCCACCTGAACGTCGGAGTAGAGGCTCACGTTGGCGGTGAGCACGCTATGCGGGCCCACCGTCGAGCCCGGACCAATCGTGCAAGCGGGCCCAATCGACGCGCTGGCATCCACCCGCGCGTCGCCGGCAACGAACGCGGATGGGTGGACACCGGGAATCGGCTCGGCTCGAGGAAGGATGCGACGCGTGGCCCTTGCGAAGTCCAGCGCGGGGTTCGGGGAACGGATCGTCGGTCGGCCGCCGGCGTCGAGATCCGGGAGCGCGATGATGGCGCCAGCCCGCGACTGCGACAGCCGCCTCTCGAACTGAAGCGAGCGCGCGAAGCTCAGATCCCCCGGGCCGGCAACCTCCAGGGGCGCCACCCCTTCGATCCAGACGCGCGCGTCACCCTCGACGTCACGACCGAGCTCCGCGGCCAGATCGCCCAGGCGGATCGGCTTGGGCTTCACGTCAGCGCGCGAGCAACACCGCCACGGGCGAGGTCCGCACGACAGATGCGGCGTTGCTGCCGAGGAAGTACTCCGTGATGCGGTTGCGGCCGTACGCGCCCATGACGATCAGCCCGGCCCGAACCTCCCGAGCCGAGTCGACGATCTTGACGTCCGGGCGACCCAACGTGGACGAGATCTCTCGCACGGGCACCGGCAGTGAGCCCACCAGCCCGCGCACCTCGTCGAAGCGCGCAATCGCGCGGCCCTTGTCCTTCGAGTCGACGAAAACGTGAATCGGCTCACCCAACTGCGTGGCGATCTGCACGGCGAGCTTGGCGCCGCTGCGCGATCCCGCCGAGCTGTCGAAAGCGAGCAGGATCGGTCCGGAAAGCTGTGCTCCGGCAGGAACGACCAGCGACGACTTGGCGGTCTTGCGGATGACACCGCTGGCCGTCGAACCGATGAGCCCGGTCCGATAGGCGGCGTGCTGGCCGTCGCGTCCGACGGTGACGATGTCGGCCTTCTGACCGCGCTCGACGATACGATCGTCGGCGATTCCCTCCAACGCCTCGGTCGAGTGCTCGACGCTCGCGGTGCTGGCGCGCTCGGCCAAGCGGCGACAGGCCGCGTCCGCGCGGTTCTTCAAATACACCGACATCCCGTCGACGGTCGGGGGCGCTACACCGAGACCGTCTTCCCGCATGCCGCGCACGAAACGGTCTTCGACGACAGACACTCCCAGCAACCGAGCCTTCAAGCGTGCGGCAAGCTCGGCACCGAAACGCTCGGCTGCCGCTGCGGCTTCCGAGCCGTCGGTCGCCACCAAGATCGTGGAGGTCATCCGCTGTCCCTCGACTGAGCCGAAGCCCCTCCAGACCGGCGCCCACTGCCAGACCGGCGCCCACTGCCCGGCGTCTCGAATTGCTCGGCGACCGTCATCTGGAAGCTCCCCGTCTCGGCGGTCGGTTCCGACCGCCGCCCCAGATTACGGGATCCCCGCGGGAATTGTCAATCGAGTCGAGGTCTTGGAGACCGCTGTCCCCAGGACGGGCCAGACGTGGCCTCCCTGGGCCTCCACGGCGTGGCGCCGCCCGTTGTGGCCGTCCACCCGGGGATCACCCGGCGGTCTGAAACGATTCCGGCGACGATTCCGGCTTCGATTCCGGGGCGTCGACCGATTCCGGAGCGCCGACCGAGCGGGGCAGCTGAGCGCCCGCGAAGTATCGCAACACGTCCGTCTCGGTGACCATGCCCACCAACACACCGTCGTCGAGCACGGGCAGGCAACCGATCTTCTTCTCGGCCAGCACGCGGGCCGCCTCCTCCACCGTCGCATCCGGGGAGATGACAATCGCCGGCGCCGACATCACACGGGTGATCTCCACGACCTGAAGGAAGGCGCGCCGCTCCTCCATGCCGAACTCCATCAACGTCGACAGGGAGGCGCGCAGGAGATCGCGCTCCGAAACGACGCCAATCAACACCCCGCGGCGCACCACGGGCATGTGGCGCACCCGGCCGAGCGTCATGATATCCTCGACGGTCGAGAGCGTGTCGCCCGCGCCGATCGTGACGATCTTCTCCTGCATGATGTCACGAACTTGGTTTTCGCTCGCGTCGCGGCTCATGAGGAGCATTCTACTCCATGGCGTCTCCGCGAGGGAAGCAAGGAATTGAGCCCACGCCGGCCGTGGAGGGCTCCGGAATCGACCCGGCGGGTCTAAACCCCATCCCTGAGCTGATGAGGCGCGCCATCACGCTGGGGCTGACGGGGTTCTTTTCCACCGAGGAGGCAGTCCGGAAGGCCCTCGGCGACACGCTGCCCAAGGACTGGACCGACTTCCTCACCGATACGAGCGATCGGACCCGAAGTGAGTTTCTCGAGCGCCTGAGCCATGAGATCGGGCGCGTGCTCGAAGGCGTCGATCTCGCCGAAGTCTTGACCCGCCTCCTCGAAGGTCGGACGCTGCAGGTCACGGCGGAATTCCGGCTGAACGACGATGGAAGCGGGCACCACGCGGACGTCCACTTCCGAGACCCAGCTGAGCCGGGAGAGGATTGATGACAACCACGGACGATCGCAGCGAGCGACGAGGGGGCGTGCTGGGCTGGGCTCTCCTCGCCGCACTGGTGCTCTACACCTATCTGATTCATCAGGGAATCGGCCCAGAGCCGGGGACCAACCGAACTTGGTACACCCCGACCAGCTTCCTCTTCAGCGCACCCGTCATCTCGGAGATGTTCGAAACGCTGCCCCAGGCTTTCGCTCTGTTCACCCTGCCCGCTCTGCTACTGGCGATCGCCGTCTTCTTGACGAACGTCTCCGCGCTGGCGCGCGGGCTTGCGGTCTCGTGCGTGCTGACGACTGCCTGCTTCGTCTTCTACGGGGTCGAAGCCGACGCGATCTGGACGTTCTTTCATTGGCGCGCATCCGCTGTCCTGACGCTGATGACACTCGCCATCGGCCTGGCCGCATCGGCTCCCTTTCTCGCGGGGAGCTGGCTGCGTCTGGGGTGGCCGGCTCGCATCGCATCCTACCTGCCCGTCCTCGTGGTGGTGCTCGCGTTCATCCGGAATTCGACCGGAACCGACCAGAACCTCCAATTTGCCATCTCGCCGTGGCCGGGGGTTGCGGTCTTCGGAATGGAAGTGGGCGCCTTGTTCATCGGGATCTTGCTGGTTGGCATCGCGCTTGGAGTGGGCGGAATCGCCATGGCCCGCGCGCGCACGGGCGCCGCTGCAGTCCGAGCCACACTCGTTGGAGTTGCACTCGGGATCTGTGTCCCAGGGCTGCTGCTCGCCCTCGGTGACTCCCTCGGGGTCTTCCCTTTCAGCGTTGGAGGGGGAGCCGCGGTCGGGATGGGAATCGTTGCGCTGGTTGCGATTCTCATCGGCGGTACGGTGCGAACCAAGGGAGACGCGGAAGTGCTCCGCCAGCGCGCCCGCCGGCTGGCGGTGGGAGCCGCGCTGGTGGCCATTCCGTTGGTTTCCGGCCAAGCTCTCGCCCGCTACGACTACTACGTCACTCGGGAAGTCCGAGCCCGCGAGCTGATCGACGCCCTCGACACTTACCTCGAGCGCGAGGAGATCTATCCCGACGAGCTCGAGGAATTGGTCGCCGCCGGAGACCTGATCGAGATTCCAGAGCCGAGCATCGGCTTTGGGTTCCTCTACGACGACGAGTTTCGCTACCGCAGCTTCGGCACCAGCTTCATTCTCGAGTTTCCGGCGCCGCGCTGGGTCGAGTGTGCGTATACCCCACCCTACGCCGACGAGGACGGGGACGAAGACGAGAACTGGGGCGTCGGTGGCTACGACAGACCGCCCGGAGACATCGTCACGGACGACGTGCCCATCGACGTCGCAGCGGGTGACGGCGCCGACGACGAATCGGGCGACGCCGATCGGGAGCCCGAGGGAGACTCCTTGGACGAAGCCTGGTCCTGCCCCGAGCAGCCTCCGGAGCTCTGGTAGACGCAATGCCCAGCGCGTCCGTTTCCGCATCCGAGCGGATCTACCGGGCGCGGCGGATCGGCGTCACGTTCGCTCGCATCTACCTCGGGATCGGCACCCAGCGATTCATCGCGCGGCGCTTGCGCCCGTCGGACATAGCAGAACGCTGGGCGCGCTTCAACCGCGCGACTGCCCAGTCGATCTATGACACAGCGATCGAGCTGCGAGGACTGATCCTCAAGGGCTGCCAGTTCATCGGCTCGCGGGCCGACGTCTTGCCGCCGGAATATGTGGAGATCCTCTCCCGCCTCCAGGATCAGGTTCCGCCGAAACCCTTCCCAGTGGTGCGGCGGATCGTCGAAGCAGAG
>CAXMOC010000013.1:0-10707 GCA_964194865.1 uncultured Opitutales bacterium
TCGGGTCAGCCTCGTCGCCATTTACGCCCCTGACCCGGCCCTGTGGGTGGACGCCGTCGCGGAGTTGAAGCGTGGCGCCGCGTGAGGTCTCTGCTGATCGTAGTCGGCGCACTCGCCATCGGCGGGGCCGGCACAGCCGATCAAATCCCGGAGCCCGAGTGGATCGTGGTTCGCGAGACGGACAGCATCCTCGTCAGCCGCCGGGGAGACGCGCCGGGGGAGCTTCCCGTCGTCCGAGCCGCAGGTTTAGTGGATGCGGGTTTGCTGGAGGTCCTCGCGGTCCTGAGGGACGACGATCGTCGAAGCGAGTGGTTGGCTCGGTGCGTGGAGGCCAGACTACTGGAGCGCGCGGATCGCTGGCACAGTATCAACTACAGCCGCATGTCCGCCTGGCCCTTTCGGGATCGCGATGTAATCGTCGAGACCCATGTGTCGATCGGGGCGGGAGGTGACAGTGCCATGGTACGCATGCAATCGATCGAGTCTCCGCTCGCCCAGCCGGTTGATGGTGTGGTGCGCATGCCGGAGATGATCGCCCACTACCGGCTGCGGGCCGAGGGCGAAGCCCGGACCCGCATCGAGTATCAGCTCGCGATCGACCTCGGGGGGAGAGTGCCTCGCCGAATCGCGCGCCTGGCCCACGAGAACCTCCCATTGGAAACAATCCAGAACTTGCGCGATCACATCCCCACCGCCAGGGCGTCCTACGCCGAGCTCGTCGCCCGCTGGGCGGCGGAGCTGCCGACTTTGGACGCTGGCTCGACCCAAGTGGATGACTTTTCGAAGCAGTCCGATTAGGCTCGCAACATGCCGCTTGTGATCCGAGACCCCGAGCTGTTCGGGCTCACCGAGTCGAGCCTGACTCTGACCTTTGGCGTCTTCGACAATTCGGGGCCGGTGGACGCGCAGGCGCGCGTCCGTCTGAATGGCGAAACTCGCGCCACCAGTGAGGAAACCCGCGGCACCCGGCACGTGCGGATCGAAGGCCTCGAGCCCGATTTCGAATATCGGATCCAGATCGAGGTGGCTGGAGCCGAGCCCCCCTCCCACGACGAACACTTTCCGGCCGTCGTTCGAACGCTCCCGCAGCCCGCTGCTCGGGAAGTCGCCTCCTTCGCGACGCTCAATGATCTGCACTTCGGAGAAGAACGTTTCGGTGGTGTGCTCAAGGAGGACGGTGAGTACGGGCCGGACCAAGAGGGCTGGGACTTCGTCCGCGAAACTGACACGGACGTACCCTACTGGCAGTTCATGAACGAAGACGCAATCGCACAGATCAATTCCCTGGGCGTCGATGCGACCATCATCAAGGGCGATATCGCGGACCGCGGCCAGCCCGAGCAGTTCGAAGCAGCAGCGAGCGCCTTCGCGAAGTTCGAGATGCCGCATCACGCGTTCCTCGGAAACCACGACTACTATGCAAGGTGGGAAGGGCGAGAGGTCGATGGCTACGCAATTCTCGGCCAACCGCCCGCGCCGCGCTGCGTCGAATTGGCCGGGTGGCGCCTGGTGCTGCTCGAGACCGCGCTCCCGGGTGAGCACCACGGTGTGTTCGACGAAGAACGCCTCGCCTGGCTGGCCGACTCGCTCGCCGAATCTCGCGACCAACCGACCCTCGTGTTCATGCACCACCAGCCGGTTCCACCCCAACACGCCAACAGCTATCCGAACACGATCGGCATCGTGCCGGACCACTCTCTGTCGCTCTTCGAGCTGATCGGAGGCAATCCTCAGATTCGTGGGGTTCTGATCGGCCACACCCATCGAAATCGGGTTCGCCACTACCAAGACTCGGGGCGGGTGCCATTCATCGAGGTCAATTGCAGCAAGGATTACCCCGGCGGCTTCGGCCACTACCGCCTGTTCGAAGATGGTGGATTCAGACAAGAGGTTCATCGCACGTCGAGCCCACGTGCCCTCGCCCACTCGACCTTGTGCAGGAGCTTCTTCCAGGGCGGCTATCGAAACTTCGCTCTGGGCTCGCTCGCCGTCCGCAGCTTCGCGGTCGACAGCTGAGCGATCGATCGGTGGCCGGACTGCTCGATGGCAAGACAGCGCTTGTAACCGGCGCCGCGTCGGGGATCGGCCTGGCCACCGCTCTCGCCTTCGCCCGGGAAGGCGCCCGGGTCGTCGCCGCCGACCTCCAGAAGGACGCGGCCGAAGAGACCCTGGCGGCCCTTCGCAAGTACGGAGGAGAAGCCGATTACCTGACCGCCGATGTGACCCGAGAATCCGAGGTCGTTGCCTTGATCGCAGGCGCAATCGAGCGCCACGGCTCGCTCGACTGCGCGGTGAACAACGCGGGCATCACTGGGAGCGGCGGGCTGGTGCAGGACCTGGAGCTATCCGATTGGATGCACACACTCGACGTCAATCTGACCAGCGTCTTTCTGTGCATGAAGCACGAGTTGCGCGTCATGAAGAACCAGGGAAAAGGAGCCATCGTCAACATGGCGTCTGGCGCCGGGCTGATCGCAGTGCCGGGGCTCTCACCCTATTGCGCCTCGAAGCATGGGGTTCTCGGGCTCACCAAGACGGCTGCAGCCGAAAACGCGCGCACGGGCATTCGGGTCAATGCGATCTGCCCGGGAAGCACCGACACCCCGATGCTCCGAGCGGCGATGGATCGCGATTCGCAGCTCGAGAAGCTGATCTTGGCGAGCCAGCCAGGCGGGCGGCTCGGGTTGCCGGAGGAGATCGCCGAGGCGGCGGTCTGGCTCTGCTCCGACCGCGCTTCGTTCGTGACCGGTGAGTCGATGCTCGTGGACGGGGGTGCAGTGGCGCGCTGATGAGCACCAATCCCCTCGAGCGTCGCTGCCGCGAGGAGCGGCCTTGAAGTTCGCCGCATCTCTCGCCTTCACCGATCCGAGGGAATTCTGCGAGCTCGCCGTCACGGCGGACCGCGCGGGCTGGGATTCCCTGGTCGTTTCCGACCACCTCGTCTACCCCGAGAAAATCCAGAGCCGCTATCCCTATACGAGCGACGGCTCGACCCGTTGGGACGCAGACGCACCGTGGCCCGACCCGTGGGTCGCGATTGGCGCCATGGCTGCGGTCACCCAGAGGCTTCGCTTCCTGACGGGTGTCTACGTTCTTCCCTTGCGCGATCCCTTCAATGTCGCCAAGGCCGTGGGTACCGCGGCCGTCATGTCGAACGATCGCGTGTCGTTGGGGATTGGGGTCGGCTGGATGCGCGACGAATTCGAACTTGTCGAAAGGCGCTTCGAACACCGGGGCCGACGAACCGACGAGATGATCGAGATCCTGCGCAAGCTCTGGTCTGGTGAAATGGTGGAGCACCACGGAGCGTTCTACGACTTCGGCAGGATCCAGATGCGCCCGGCCCCGACCCGAGAAATTCCGTTGATCGGGGGCGGACTCTCCGAGGCCGCACTGCGCCGGGTGGGGCGTCTGCTCGACGGCTGGATCTCGGACATTCACACCGCCGCCGAGCTGAGGCAGATCGTGGCCCGGATCGTCGCCTATCGCGAGGAATACGATCGCGCGGCTGAGCTCCTCGAGATCATCGTCGCATGCAGCGACGCCTTTGGAATCGACGACTACCGGCGTCTAGAAGAGATCGGTGTGACCCACGTCCAGACCATGCCTTGGATCTACTACAGCGGAGCGAATGCTTCGCTCCAGGAAAAACGAGACGGGCTCGAGCGCTTCGCGAGCGAAGTGATCCAGCCGATGTCGAGCTCCTGAGCGGCAAAAGGCACGACAACCCACAGAAGTGCCGGCCGCGGCGGGTCAGTCTCACGTTTCTGGTATGCTGTCCCGGCGGTTTGGAGGGTCCACAACGCGACCCATCCCCCGCCCCCCAACCGCAGTAGCACCGCGACTGGCGCGTTTAGGAGCAGGTCGAGACCGATGGCGGGTCTGACAGATCTCTTCTGGCACCCGCTCGACGTTCGGGCTCAGGAACGCTCGCGGTTCCTGTTCTTCACCGGGCTGGCCGCCTTGATCAACCTGGCCCAGACGTTGGGCCTGACCGGCGCGGAAGCCCTCTTCATGGCTGAGCTCGGGGCGGACTATCTGCCCGCCGCGATCATCGGCGGATCAGTCTCCACAGTGCTGGCCTCGATGGTCTATGCCGCGAGGGTGGGTGTCGCTCGCAATGACACCCTGTTCATCCATATGCTGATCGGTGGCGGCTGCGTGTTGGCTGCAGCGACGGGGGGCCTCGCAATCGGGCTGCCCGGGATGTCGACCTTCCTGCTCTGCTTCTTTTTCGTCACCCAGCTGATCTTCGTCGCCCACCTGTCGACATTCACCACCGATTACTTCGACACCGTCGCCAGCAAGCGATTGCTTCCGCTGTTCATGATTGGAATGAGCGTCGGCGGCGTAATCGGGGGGCTGCTGGCCGCCGGTGCCACCGGCGTCCTCGGAGCTTTCAGCCCCATCGCAGGTTGGGCGGTCTTCCTGTTTGCGGCGGCATTGATGCTTCGCCTCGGGCGACGGAGCTTGCGCAGCTGGGGCCCGATCGAACTCGAGGAGGCGGACGAGACCTCCGTGGAGGGAATCCAAGGGGCTGTTCGCTACGTGCGCGCCTCCAAGTTGGGGCGGGCGCTGGTGGTCTCTGCACTGGGCATGATCCTCGCTCTCGTCGTTGCCCGATACATGTGGTTGGACGCCTTCGCCCGGCGCTTTCCCGACCCGGCGGAGCTCGCAGCATTTATCGGCCTGTTCCTGGCGGCCACCAACCTGATCGAGATCGCGATCGAGATGCTGGTCACGCCGTGGCTGATCCGAAACGTCGGCGTCCCCAGCGCCAACCTCGTTCACCCCGTCCTGACCCTGTTCAGCTTCTGCGGGCTCGCCTACCAGTACAACGTCGTCTCCGGCGCCTTCGCGCGAATGAATGGTGAGATGTTGGAGAACTCCCTCGCCCTCCCGCTCCGAAATCTGCTCTGCAATGCGATTCCAATGCGATTCCGCGGCCGGGTGCGCGCCTTCCTGGAGGGGATCGTCGTCTACGCCGGCATGTCGATCGGTGGCGTCACCCTCTGGGCACTTGGAAACCCGGATCCGTTCTGGCTAGCGGTCGCCGGGGCGTTGGCGAGCCTGATCTACCTGATCGCGAATTTGCTGGTGCGACGCGAGTACCTGCGCACGCTCGTCGAAGAGCTGAAAGCCGGGCGCCTCGATCTCGCCGACCTGGGAGAAGAGATTGGCGGATGGGAAGCCTCACGCCTCGCCGATCTGTGGGAGCAGCTGCTGCGCGACGAAGGCGAGCGCCCCTCGCAGTCACTCCTCAAGCTGATTCCCAATCTGGCTGCGCGAGGAATCCTCGAGCCGCTGCGGCGCGCCGCAACGCACGCCAGCGCTGAGGTGCGACGCTCTTGCATCACCACGCTCGCTTCGACTGGCGAACAAGACGTCGTGCCAACGCTCGTCGTTGGACTGAGCGACGACGACTCGCGGGTCCGGCTCGCCGCGCTGCGGAGTGTCGTTCGGTTGGCGGCAGATGAGCTGACCCAAGAGCGGATCCAGCAACTGATCCAAGATCCCGATCCCTTGGTTCGTGCCGAGGCTTCGCTTCGCGCCGGCGCTGACGGAGTGGCGACGCTGGAAACGATGATCGCGTCGCCCGACGCCGCGGAGAGTATCGCCGCGCTGACCACGGCCCCGCGAACTCTATTGGAATCGGCCATGAGCCGAGCGCGAGACAGTGACCCCTCGGTGCGAGCCGCCGCACTCGAGTACGTGGCGCGTTCGGCCGCCGACTCTCCGATTGGAATCGAAGAGGCGACGAGCGCCCTCGCCCATGCCGACTCCAGGATCCGGCGCGCCGCCGTTCTCCTGCTCGCGAATCTGGAAGACGAAGCCTCGATCAGCGTCCTCGCCACGGCCATCTCGGATTCGTCCAACGAGGTGCAGTTTGCCGCGGAGTCGGTGCTCGGCTCGCTTGGTGACGAAGGTGCCGATGCTGCTGAGGGCTATCTTCGAGGCCAACCCGAGCGCACCGTGTTCTGTGCGCTGCGAATCATCGCTCGGAGCAGCCCCGATCGAGCCACAGATGTTCTTCACCGCGAGCTGCGCGACCGCGTCCGCGAGCTGTGGTATTGGGCGATCGGCTATCAGCGCCTCCTCTCTGGAGAGGGCCTCGCGAACCGGTTCCTGCTCGCCGCCTACGCCGATGGCGTCGAGAGGAATCGTCGACTCGCCTTCAGGATGCTCGAGTTGCTCGAAAGCCCCGACATCGTGCGCAACGTCGAGAAGGCGTTGCGGTTCGGTTCGCTGCGTTCGCGCGGCGATGCACTCGAGGTACTCTCTCATCTCGGCGATCGAGCGGGCGTGGAGCTGCTGGTGACGTACCACGAGAGCGGTCCCCTAGCGGACCGAATCGAGGTGGTACGCAAGGTCGTAGCTGTCCCCGAGGAGCGATCGGAACTCATCGCTGCCTCCCTCGCCTCTCGCGACAGGTGGATTCGGCTGGGTGCGGCCGCTTGCGATGCACCAGAGGGCACTACCCTACCCGAGGAGAGCATCATGGAACCCCTGCTGGCACTCAAGGAAATTTCGCTCTTTACGAATCTGAGCCTCGACCAGCTCGAAGCGGTTCATCAGATCACGACGGAAGTGGAGTATCTGTCAGATGAGGTGATCATGCGGGAAGGAGACCGCGGCGATCAGCTCTACCTGCTCCTCGAGGGGCGCGTTCGCATGTTCAAGAACTACCGCTCGCTCGACGAGATGCAGCTCAATGAGCAATCCGCGGTGAGTTACTTCGGAGAGATGGCGGTTCTGGACGGAGAGCCGCGCAGCGCGTCGATCGTCACCGTAGAGAAATCGCGGATGCTCAGCCTGGATGGCAACAGTCTGCGCGAGCTGCTGATGCAGATGCCCGACATCTCCTTCGAAATCTTTCGGGTGCTCGCTGGCCGGGTGCGGGCGGCGGAAGGACGAATCGCGGGCAAGTAGGGTTTCCTCCGCCGATTCGTTTCCCAGATCGCGAACGAAGAGCGCGAAGGGAATCGCCCACGGCGATCCCCACGAGCTTGCGGAAAGGCGGATTGGGCTTC
The DNA here is from genome assembly GCA_964194865.1 of uncultured Opitutales bacterium. Taxonomy (GTDB): domain Bacteria; phylum Myxococcota_A; class UBA9160; order UBA9160; family SMWR01; genus CAXMOC01. The sequence goes on from CAXMOC010000013.1 coordinate 7,032, forward strand.
ATCCTGACGCGTGCAGGGGATGCCCCTACGTGATTACCAGCGCTATCTCCACGGCGATCACCGCGAATCGGGAGCGCGTCTGGCGAGCGCTCACGACGCCGAGTGAGCTGATTCGGTGGGACGATCAGATCGTGGCCCTGCTCGATCCGGTTCCCGGCTACCCGAGCGTTGGCCAGCGAGTGCGTTGGCGCTACCACATCGGCTCCGTCCAGATCGTCGCCCATCAGACCATCCGGGAAATTCGGCCGCGAGAGCGGCTGCAGTCGGCCATCTCGCTCGGCCTCTTCCGATTCGACGAGACCTATGACCTCGCTGATGAGCTTCAGACGCCCGACCGGACCAGACTGAGCCTCAAGCTGGTAGCGTCCAACTCGATCCCGGTGGTGGGCGGCCTGCTCGATCGCTTCGCCGTTCGCCGACTGTCTGCCGAACTCATTGACGCTCGGCTGCGCTCCATCCAGAAGTGGTGCGAGAATCGGGCCTGAGGCCCAATTCTTCGAACCCGATGCGGAAGACGAGTCGACTCCAGATCGCGAAACTGACTGCGACGGTTCTACTGCAGACGACCGCGTGCGCGTCGTGGCGGGGGCCAGCGCTCCCGGAAGCCCCTGCAATCGATCCGGCTCCGATCGCGCGCGATATCGCCTGGCTGACCCACGACGAGCGCGAGGGCCGAGGAGTCGGAACCGACGGGCTTCGACAGGCGGCAGAGTACCTGGCTGCAGGCTTCGAGTCTGCGGGATTCGCACCGGGTGGCGAAGGGGACTCCTACCTCGAGCGCTTCGAGATGCCCGTCTCGACTCGAATCGCGCGCGCCGAGCTGGCGGTCGACGGCGAGTCGTTGGTGCGCGGCGATGATTTCGACGCGTTCCTCAGCAGCGAAGACGGCGATTGGACGGGAGAAGTGGTCTTCGTCGGTTACGGAATCAGCGCCCCGGAGCAGAACTACGACGACTACTCCGGTGTGAACCTCGAAGGGCGCATCGCGTTGGTGCTCAGCGATCGGCCCGACAGCAACGATGGGCCCTTCGCCACTCACGGTAGTCCGTCCTTCCTGAGGCGTTCCTACAAGCTGGCCAACGCGCAACGCCACGGCGCCGTCGGCGTCCTCCTCGCTCCCTCCGTGGAAGGCGCGGAGGGTCTCGCCGGCAATGCGGGGCGCGAATCGGCAAACCCCACGACGAAGCCGGGAGGGGTGAGCGCAATCGGGATAAGCCGCACGGCCGCCGCGCGAATCGTCGCCAGCGGTGGCGGTGCGTCACTGGCCGACAGACAGCAGCGGATCGACACCTCGGGCCGACCTGAATCTTCGCCGCTGGGAGTCGAAGTCTCGATCGGTGTAGATATTGAACGAAACATCGGAACCGTAGCGAATGTCGTAGCGGTACTCCCGGGAACCGACCCCTTGCTGCGCAGCGAGGCGGTACTGGTGGGCGCCCACTATGACCACTTGGGCTTCGGCGACTTCGGCACGCTCGCTCCGGATCGGCGCGGAGAGCTACACCGCGGAGCGGACGACAACGCTTCCGGCACCGCCGGGCTGCTGGCACTCGCTCGCGCCTTCGCGGCCGACCCACCCGGCCGCCGCACACTGCTGCTGGTGGCGTTTACCGGCGAGGAAGCGGGGTTGGTGGGCTCTGCCGAGTACGTGCGCGATCCAAGCTTTCCGATCGCCGACACCGTCGCCATGATCAACCTCGACATGATCGGAAGATTGCGCGACCAGAAGCTGATCGTCTTCGGCGTCGAGACCTCGCCGGGTTTCCCGAGTCTGGTGGCCCGGGCCGCGGCTGGCCTTCCGATCGACACCGAGCTCGCGGCGGGTGGCTACTCGGCGTCCGATCAGACCAGCTTCTACGCGCATGAGGTGCCGGTGCTCTTCTTCTTCACGGGTGCTCACAGCCAGTATCACACCCCCGATGACGACATAGCGCTGCTCAACACAGCTGGAGAAGCCGACAGCCTGCGGGTGGTCTACCGCGTGGTGCGGGCGCTGCTGGATGCGCCCCAGCGTCCCGAGGTGATCTCGGCAGCGCGCCCCAGCCGCGAAGGCGGGGGCGGCTATGGGCCCTACTTCGGCACGATCCCAGACTTCGCGGGCTCCGAGCTCCGAGGTGTGCTCCTGCAGGGCGTGCGAAGCGCGAGCCCAGCCGAGAAGGCGGGACTGCGCGGCGGAGACCGCATCGTCGGATTCGACGGGGCATCGATTGCCAACCTCGAGGAATACGCTGGACTGCTCTACGCGACGCATCCGGGTCAGCGAGTCGAAATCATCGCGATCCGGGACGGTAACCGCCTGACCTTCGAAGCCATCCTGGGCCAGCGGCGGTGACCGTCACCATCTGGGGAGCGGGCTCCGTGGGTCTCGTGGTGGGCGCGCGACTCGCCCGCTCGGGAGAAACGGTTCACTTCGTCTGTCGCAGTAGCGAGGCGGCCCGCAAGATCAACAGGGATGGCGTGCATTTCCAGGACGCCGAAAGCAACGACGGTTTTTCCGTCCGTGCGTCCGCTGGTTCCGTAGCCGACGCCAGCGAGGAACGGATCGGAAACGGCCCCGTGCTGTTGTGCGTGCGGACTTCCCATACCCAGGCAGCAACCGCCGTACTCGCGCGCGCCACGTCGCCAGAAACCCCGGTCGCCTGTGTGCAGAACGGTCTCGACGGGGAGCCGCTCGTCGCAGCGCGCTTCTCCACCGTGATCGGAGCGGTCTACCGTCAGACCTGTACCCGCCGCGCTCCGAACGCCGCGGTCTCGGCTGGAGCCGGACGCGTTGTGCTGGGCCTGCACCCCGAAGGCCAGCACCTTGCTGTGCGCGACCTGGCCGCTCGCATTGCCGCAGCTGGCTACGTGGTGGGAGTGTCGGAGCGGATTGGCGAGGACAAATGGCTCAAGCTATGCATCAATCTGATGAGCGCCCCGAACGCATTGATTCGGCGCAGCGATCACACGACACGCGAATTCATCGAAATCAAGGCGTGCCTGCTCGAGGAGGCGCGAAGGGTTCTCCGCGCTGCGGGTATCCGGGCGCGCTCCTGCGACGGCAAGGATCGATCCCTCGAGGAGGAGATCGAGTTTCAACGCGGCGCCCTGGAGCGTGGGAAAAGCGCGCGGGAGCTACCCCTATACAACCAGGTGTGGAACGCGCTTCGGAACGGGGGTCCGGTGGAGGCGGATGACTACCACCGGCGAATCATCGGGCTCGCTGCGGCCCACGGTGTGGAGGTGCCCATGAACTCGAAAATGCTCGCCGCCCTGGAGCGCGCGGTCCGTCGCTCGCTCGGCCCGGAGAGCGCGACCGCGTGCGAGATTCTCGACACCAACATCGAGGTTGGCCAGCATGACTGAGCCGCGCCTCGCAGGCCGTTGCGCGCTGGTCACCGGAGTGAGCCGCCGCAAGGGCATCGGCTTTGCAACGTCGAATTTGCTGGCTTCCTTGGGGGCGGACGTCTTCATCCACTCGTTCGAGGACTTCGATCGCAGTCAGCCCTGGGGCGCGGATGCGGAAGGCATCGCCGGGCTGTGCGAGACGCTGCGCAGCCACGAGGTTCGGATCGAGCATCAGAAAGCGGACCTCGCCAAACCCGAGACGCCATCCCAGCTCGTCGAGGCGGCGGTCCGATGCTTCGGGCATCTCGACATCCTGATCGCCAACCACGCCTACAGCGTCAATCAGGGG
>CAXMOC010000014.1:0-36021 GCA_964194865.1 uncultured Opitutales bacterium
CCGAAGAAATGCGAGCGATTGATCCCGGGAACGCCGTCCTTGTACGGGCCGGCCAAGCGAGTCGCACACGGGCGCGACTCTGCTTCGACCCGAATCACGTCAGCTCCGTGGTCGGCCAGGTAGCGGGTGGTCGCTGGCCCGGCGACGATCCAGCTGAGGTCTGCCACCTTCAGGCCCTCGAACGGCAGAGCGGCCCCGTCTGGCTGGCCGACTTCGGCGGGCCGCCGCCTGCCCGCCTCGGCTCGAATCTCGGCGCCGTGCTCATCGAGGCCAGGGCTTGGCCGCCGCAGCCGGGGCGGCGTTCGGGTGGCGCTGGCGAAGCTGCCGGGAGCTCGCACCCGACGTCCGTCCGAAAGCTCGACGGGAGCCCAAGCGCCGCGCTCTTCCAGGTGCGAAAACGCGAGCAGGTCCGGCACGGTGTTGACCGGCGCTACCGTGACGGCCCGCTTCAAGCCGCCTTCCATCAGCGCGGCCTTGGTGTGCGAGCGGAGGAAGTTCATCGTGGCGCCGAGAATGTCCTGGGGCTGCTTCGCAACCGGTTGACCGCTCAGCAGGCGCTGCTGGTAGCTCGACCAGTCCTCGTCGGCCCAGGACGCATCGACGGCGCCAGCGTCGATCAGCCATTGGATCATGTGCGGCAGGGCCTTACCCGAGGTGGCCGCCACCACGTACCCGTCCTCGCACTCGAACACACAGGGCAGCGTGATCATCCCGAGCTGCAGCATCGAGCCCATTCGTTCGTAGTTCTGGTGAACGGCAGCGGCGCCCATGCCGTTCATCATGGTCCAGGTCATCACGCATTGTGCGGACACGTCGACGAGCTGTGCTTCGCCACTTCTGAGCATGCGGGCGTGGGCGATGAGTGCTGCAGCAGCGGCCTCGGCGCCGGCGTGCCTCCAGACCTGGGGTACGCTGACGCGAACGGGTGCCCGGTCCGGTGTCCCTTGCAGGGACATCGGGCCAGCGAGAGCGGCGATCGTCAGGTCGCTGGCCGGGAAGCTCGCATAGGGGCCGTCGCTTCCGAACGGCGTGATCTGAACCACGACGATTCGCGGGTTGGCGCCGCGTAGCGCGTCGAAGCCGAGGCCGAGCTCGCCGAGTCGGGTGGGCGAACCGGATTCGAGCACGAAGTCGGCTCCCGCGACGAGGCTGAGAAAGAGATTGCGATCGCTGTCGCTCTCGAGGTCGAGGCCGATCGAGCGCTTGTTCCGGTTGTAGGCCCTCCACTGCAGACTCCGCTCGGCCTCGGGCCCACTTTCGATCAGGGGACCACACTGCCGTGCGGGGGAGCCGTTGGGCGGCTCGACGCGGATTACGTCCGCGCCCAGGTCACCGAGGATCATGCCAGCGAGCTCACCACGCTGGTCGGTCAGGTCGAGGACACGGTACGGGCTCAGCATGCTTCCTTCCCGGAAGGGGTCACGACGCGTACTCGCCATGCGCGTTGGTCGCCGTCAGTCTGGCACTGGCGGGCCGAGGGCTGGCGAAACCCGCCAGGGTTGCAGCAGCCCAGGCATCATAGGGGTATGGAGTCCGTCTGGCAGGTCACGAGACAGCTGCTTTCAGAGCCGGGCCTGCTCAGCGGCCCGTCCTGGTGTTGGGATCTCCGAGTGGGTCCGCCGCAAGGCCCGCCTTCCGCTCGGGAATCATGGCTGTCGAGCGGAGCTCCGCGAGGCTCTCTCTGACCGCGCCGAAGTGTTCAGCCAGGTCAGTAGCTCGAAGGCCGCGATCTGCTGACCGAAGGCGTTCGGATGGATGAAGTCTGCGGCGAACGAGCGAGCCTTTCCGAAGCGCTGTTCAGCAGAAGCGAAGGCCGGCAGCAGGTCCAGAGCGGACATTCGCCGATCGAGGACTTCGTCGCGCACCAGACCGTGAACGTCGGCGAGAGGATACGAGCTTACGGAGTTGCGGAAGAAAAGCGGAAAGATGCAGACGACAACGGGTACCTGGGCGTCGTGCGTTACCCGCTCGAGCTCTTCGAAGCCCCGCTCGAAACGCTGCCGGGAAGCTGGGCTCCAGTGGAGCGAGCGGAAGTACTCGCCTCGGGAATCCCCAGCGTCGTAGGCGAGCCTACCGGCGTCCGTCTTCGCAGGAAGCTCGAGGTCCACGTCACGTGTCCGGTCGTGCAACTGCGCGGTCGATCCGTTGCGAGCGTAGCTGGCAACGTGCGGGCCCTGCTGGCTGTAGGCGAACCAACTGAGCATGAACAGGCGAGAGCCGCTCAACCAACGCATCACCCCGCGGCCGAATCGTTCGCGCAGCCGCTCGTGCTCCAGCGCGTGGAGCTGACGCAGCGTCTCACCTTCCAGGCTCTCGTCCTGGGGGTCGTTCAGCACGTAGCCGTAGATGATCAGGTCGGGATCGTATTCGAGAGCGAGCCCGAGACGCTCGACGACTTGCGTGATGTTGTAGCCCGGAACGCCGAAGTTCAGAATCTCGAACTGCGGGCCGGTTGGTGGCGCGCCATGGTTGAGCAAGGCCTCGAGCTGCTTGGCATAGGATTCAGCTTGCGGTAGCCAGAGACCAAAGGTGATGGAGTCGCCGATGGCGGCGATCCGAAAAACGTCCGGCGGTTTGACGCGCGAGAACTCCCGATCCCGAAAGCCGGCGCTGTTGATCTGGATGTCGCCATCTCGAGCCAGCGGCCGCAGCTCGTATTCAAGCACGGGATTGTCGGAGAGCTGATAGCTCTCCTCGAAGATCACTTGAATCGAAGGGCCGATATCGAACGCCCGGAGCACGCCCTCCGCCAGCAACAGGGAGAGCCCGACGCTGGCGATCCCCAGGAGGATTGCGCTCCGCGCTCGTTTTTCACTCTTTCGAACTGACACGGGATCCGGTACCGGCAATCTGTCGCGCACTCCCGAGATCCAGGTGGCGAAGCTCGACGGTCATGAACCCGAGCCCACCGTCCCGCAGGATCTGAGAATTGGTTCCGCCAGCTCTTTTTTCGGGCGGAACCGAGACGAGCAATGCTTCGTCATAACCCGCCGCCTGGAGAGCCGTGGCGAGGCGACGTCGCTCCGATGGGTTGCGCACGAGGAACATGGGCTTGTCGAAGAAGACGCGAGCCAGCTCCTGGGGGACGTACCACCCCTGGGCAATGATCACGTTCTCGGGGCGCTCGGAGACCATCGCTTGAAGCAGGGCCGAGTGTTGTTTCTTCTGGTAGAGGATTCGGAGCGAGTAGAGCTGTGTTGCGAGTGTGAGTGCGATTGCGGCGGCGACGATCGCCTTCGAGAGAGGGCGCCCGCCAGCCGCCAGCCACCAGCGTGCCGTCGTCGAAGCGGCGAGCGCGGCGAACAGCGGGAATACCGGAAGCAGGTAACGGCAGCCCCAGTGAATGCCCCTGGCGTGATCGACCGGTGTCAGGGCCAGATAGAACAGCGGATACAGAAGCGCGACCAGCCACACGCTTCTCTCTGCGAGAGCGCGCCCTTCGGGTGCTGCCCCGGCCGGGCCATCCTGCAGGCGAATAAATCCCATGATCATCACGGGCGTGGTCGCGAACAGTCCGCCCGTGAAGAGCAGCCACCGCAGCGGGCTGGGGGCAGAGAGGTGGCCCGCAAGAATCACCACACCGCTCAATACCGCGAAGGCCGCGGCCAGAGGCGTCAGCCAAACAAAGGTGCGCAGCGACACGCGTGGATGGAGGAGCCACAGAATCAGGTGGGGCAGGCTCAGCGCCACGGCCAGCGCGGTCGTCCGGTGGCTCGCGACCAGTAGGCTGCGGGCTGCATCCAAGCGCCCCGACAGATAGCCGTTCAGCCCGCCCTCGAACGGTGACAGCGATGTCAGGTGATATCCCAGGGCGCTATCGACGGTCAGGGCCTGGAACCACCCCAGGAGCCCGACCACTGGCAGGAATGTCAGTGTGAAGCTCCACACACCGGCCCAGCTGCGGCGCGAGAGAAGTATCGCGCATGCCAGCACGGCTGCGAAGAGCAGGAATTCGTCGCGAAAGCAGGTTGCGATGCCACACAGCAGACCGGCGATCATCAGCAGGCTTCGCTCGCCATCGACGACGTAGCGCACGAACAGCCAGACACTCCAGGTGGTCAGACAGACCGCCGGCGTGTATTCCCAGAAGCTCACGCTGTAGAACCACATGGGCGTACAGAAGGCGACGAGGCAAACCGCAAGGGGTTGCGCGATGCGCCGCCCGGGCCCGGAACCCATGAAGGTCTGAACCAGCAGCCATACCGCTGGCAACGTCAGCAAGCCGCCCAGCAGGGGTAGAGCGTAGAGACCTTGGGATCCGATCCAGCGGTAGGCAAACGAAGCAGCCAGCGGAAAGAAGGCCGAGTAGGTGGAGAACAGGCGGCCGTCATTGACGTGGCCAAAGGGGGCCGGGAGTGGATTGTGTTCGAAACCTGGGTCCAGTGCCTGGCCGGGCCAGGCGATGGAGAAGTCCCGGTAGTCGGTTCGCAGGATGCTTTCCATCAGGATGAACTTGGAGCCGTTGTCGTTGATCCAGAACCCGTCCGCAGGAAGCAGCCAACACGTGATCGCGTAGGCGGCGCCGACGCCAGTCATCAGGGCGAGCAGAATCGGGGTCGAGTGCTTGGAGAAGGCGTGAGGTTCGCGAGCCCCGGTTCGGATCAGTGAATGCGAACGCTGATCTGTCACACCGAGCCCCGATGCTCCGGTCCAGACCCATGGATCGATGCCGATCATCCTATCAGGAAGAAAACAGCGAAGGCCAACAAACCCGGTCTGCTCGCGGAGCCCCGGCGCGCTGCCTGACTGGATGAACTGTGATCCTGCTGACCCTTAGTTGGACCCCCGAGAGCAGTCGGCGAAGAAGAAGCCGGCCACCGCGTTCAGCACGTCGGCGCGTTCCCACTGCAGGAAATGGCCGCATTCGGGAACCACGAGGGGCCCGATTCGCTGCGGAAACGCGATCTCGCAGCGCTTGGGGAAATCCTTCGGAACCACCTGGTCGTCGGGGCCGTAGAGAATCAGGGTTGGCACCTCGACGGGCTGCTCGAGCAGCGGCGGCTCACTCATCGGGCGGCCGTACTCGAGCTGATAGGGCGCCCAGCTGGCGCTCAACCGGCGCGCGTCCTCGAATGGCTCCACCATGAAGTCGAAGTCTTCTTCGTCGAACGATCCCTGCGATGCCAGCAACCGGTGCTCGTAGAAGTCGCGCACGTAGCGACGCCGCCGCGCCGGCGTGTCGAGGTCTGCCAGCAGCTCCTGCCAGTCTCGCCCCTGTCGAATGCGGTAGTCGCCCGTCGGCCCGTGGGGTAGCGGGTTCGGGGAGAGTCCGCGTTCTGCGTACCATTGCGGTTGCGGAGCCCTCGGCGCGATCGAGTTGAAGAAGATCATCCGATCCACGAAGCCCGCGTAGCGGTTGGCCATGTCGCAGATCACCACGCCGCCCACGTCGCCGCCCAGCAGGCCGCAGCGCTCGTGGCCCAGAACGTCGTGCACCAGCGCGTACAGGTCACGGGAGTAGAGCACCAGGTCGTATTCGTTCTTCTCGGAGAGGTCCGAGTCGCCGTAGCCGCGCAAGTCGGGAATGATCACTTCGTAGCCCGCGTCGGCTAGCGGCTTCACGTTTCGCCACCAGATGCGCTTGGTCTCCGGATAGCCGTGGACGAGCAGCAGCGGATATCCGCCAACGCCTTCGCGCACGTACGCGAGATTCATGTCATCGGCAACCTGGGCCCGATGGATTGCGAACGCATCTCGGCTGGGTGTCTCGGGTTGGATGGGGCGAAGCGCCACGGTCACTCCTGGGTCAGTGAACCGGGGTGCCGTGCTGTCGCGAGCCGATCAGGGAGCCGACCGCCTCCGCGATTCCGTCGACAGAGAGCGGGAACATCGGAAAGATGCTCGCGATGGCCTCGGTCGTCCGGGTGCGCATCCAGGTGTTGGGCGGGTCCGGATTCAGCCAGACGCTCCGGTCGAAGTGCTTCCGAATCCGCCACAGCCAGTCGATTCCTCGCGTATCGCTCTCGTAACGTGGGTTGATGTTGCCGCGCGGCTGCATCAGCTCGGCCGGGTGCATCGCGGCATCTCCGACAATGATCACCTTCCAGCGCTCGTCGAGCTGGCGCAGCAGGTCACCGGTCTGGATCGCGTTCTTGCGGTACAGGTCCGCGGTGGTTCCCACCAACTCGTAGATGCAGTTGTGGAAGTAGCAGGCCTTGAAGTCTCGCAGCCCGCGCTCCTCGTGAAGCGCCGTAAGCAGACGGCTGACGGGCTCGTAGTAGGGGTCCATCGTCCCGCCAACATCCATCAAGAGCAGCAGACGCAGGTTGTTTCGCCGCTCCGGGCGGAAGACCAGTTCGATCTCTCCGGCGTTGCGACAGGTCTCGTCGATGGTTTCATCGAGGTCCAGCTCGGTGGCGGGCCCCTGCCGGGTCAGATTTCTCAGCTTGCGCAGGGCCATCTTTGTCGACCGCAGGTCCAGCGTCGCGTCGGTTCTGTACTCCTGGAAGCGGCGATCCTCGGCCACCTTCATCGCCGAGCGTCGTTGGCTCTTTCCACCAACGCGAATTCCCGTCGGGTGCTCGCCTCCGTGACCGAAGGGCGAGCGCCCTCCAGTTCCGATCCAGCGGCCGCCGCCATCGTGCCGCTCATCCTGCTCGTCCAGCGTCTCCAGGAAACGCCGCATCAGCTCGTCGGCGTCGAGCTCCTCCAGCGCTGCGCGCTGCTCATCGGTGAGTCCTTCGAAATTCTTCGGATCGTTCAGCCACTCCATCAGCTCGTCGGTGACGCTGAGCTCGCCTTCCACGCCGTGGAAGACCCGGGCGAAGACGCGATCGAAGGAGTCGTAGTAGGTCTCGCTCTTGACCAGACACGAGCGGGAGACGTTGTAGAAGCCCATCAGGCTGGCGCCGTGAATCCCCTTGTCCAGCGCCTGCATCAGCATCATCCACTCCTGAACACCGACGGGGACGCCTTCGTCGCGCAGGCCGTAGAAGAATTCGAGGAACATGGTCGGATCCGTGCCTATTGGTTGTAGCGCGGGCCGAGGTCACTCCACTTGTCCGGGATCTGCCCTCCGGACTCGCTGAAGTTGCCGACGGCCTCGGTGTCCTGCTCGTTCTTGAGTAGAGAGCCCAGAAACGGAATGTGGCTTTCCAGCTGATCCTGGCTGACCCCGGAGCGAAGTAGTACCGAAATCCAGTCGATCAGCTCGGAGGTCGAGGGCTTCTTGCGCAGCTCGCTCTGACCGCGAAGCCAATAGAACTTGATCAGCACCTGATCCAGCAGCTTCGTGTCCAGGTTGGGGTGGTGGACCTCGACGATCTCCTTCATCAGCTCAACGTCGGGAAAGTCGATGAAATGGAAGACGCAACGGCGCAGGAACGCGTCGGGCAGCTCCTTTTCGTTGTTCGAGGTGATGATCACGACCGGCCGATGCCTGGCGACGATCTCCTCGCCGGTCTCCGTGACGTAGAAACGCATCTCGTCGAGTTCCAGCAGGATGTCGTTGGGAAATTCGAGGTCTGCCTTGTCGATCTCGTCGATCAGCAGCACGTGCCGGTCGGGCGCGGCGAAGACCCGCCCGAGCGGGCCGTGACGGATATAGCGACCGATGTCCGAGACGTCGCCGGAATCGAAGCGGGCGTCGTTCAGGCGCTGAACCGTGTCGTAGACGTAGAGTCCGTCCGCCGCTTTCGACGTCGACTTGATGTGCCAGGACTCCATGGGCAGACCGATCCCATCGGAGACGTGTTTGGCGAGCAACGTCTTGCCGGTTCCGGGCTCGCCTTTGATGAGCAGTGGGCGCTCGAGCGCGATGGCACAATTGACGGCCTCGAGCAGCGCCCTGGAGACGATGTAGCCGTCGGTCCCCTTGAACTGAAAGAATTCGCTGTTGTCGGACAATCGCTTCCTCGCAGGTACGGCGCAGATCAGATCTCCAGCCGTGTTGGGGGTTGCATCTGGTGGCGGTGCGGATACGGGGCCGCTCTGGAGGGGTAGGGTGTACGCAATGGCTCTGGCCAGCGCAAACCCGGCGGTCAGATGTCCATCACTGCCTCGATGTCCGGGTCGAGACGAGGCTGAGGCGTCAGCAGCGAAACGCCGAAGAACAGCACGATCGAGAGGACCAGGGAGATCGTGCCCCCGTGGATCCCGTACGGGATTGCGACGTCGAACAGCTCCAGCCCGAAGTTCACGACCAGGCTGGTGGCGATGGCGACGTTCGCGGCGGTCGCGGTGGCGCGTTTCCAGTTGAATCCGATCGCGACGGTGGGCACCAAAGCGGCCGCGAAGGTCCCCCAACCGAAAGCTCCAAGTAGCGCCACAAGGCGTTCGTTCTGGTAGTGGGAGTAGAGGGCAAAAACCGCGGCGGCGATGGCGATCACAATCGTGGCGGCGCGCGCCCAGAACAGCTCTCGCTCGAGGGATCGGCCGCGCAATGCGCGGGGAATGTCGTGAACGACGGCGGCGGCGCCGATGTTGAGAAAACCGTCAGCGGTCGACATGATCGCAGCGAACAAGCCGGCGAAGACCACGCCCGCCAGCACGGGGTGGGCATAGGCCTGCAGGAAATCCGGGGCCGCTGCGTCTGCGGTGGTCAGCTCGGGATGCATTCCCTGCAAGACCAGGGCGCGCATGACCAGCCCGATGCTGATCCACAACAGCGCCGACACCGTGTAGCCGAGGATGCTGATCGGCAGGATGTGGCGCGCATCACCCACGCTCTTGCTCATCATGAACTTGGTCACGATGTGGGGCTGGCCGGCGCCGCCCAAGCCGAACAGCAAGTACCACGACAGACAGCCGAACATCCCGAGTGTGCCCCAGGGACTGATCGCTTCGGGGTCGTCGGCGCGGATCACCTGGACGGCCCCGGCAGCGCCACCATCGATCGCAAACAGCGCCGTGACGAAGACGAGCAGCGCCGCCACGACCATCACAGAGCCCTGCACGAGATCGGTATAGACCGAGGCGATGATTCCACCGGTTACGCAATAAAAGACCAGGACGGCGGAAGAGATCACCACGCAGGTGATCAGGCTCGTTTCGCCGAACCAGGCGGTTCGCTCCAAGATGCTCTGCAGGACCGTCGCCATCGCCAGGATCTGGGTCGCCAGGTACCCCATCACGCCCAGCAAAATGGCGAGCGCAGTGAGCAGGCGGCTGGTCTCACTCCCGTACCGGGCCGCGACGGCGTCGGGCAGCGAGATGGTGTCGCGCACCTCGGCAAAGAGGCGAAGCCGCTTGGCGAGCAGGAAGAAGGAGAGGGTGAAGCCGATCGATGAGCAGATCACCATCCAGATCGAGCTCATGCCCATCGCGTAGACCAGCCCCGGCCCGCCCACGAAGCCGAAGCCCGAGAGCGTGCTCGAGAACACCGCCATACCGGCGACGATGACTCCGAGGTCGCGACCCGCCATGAAGAAGTCGCGTGCGGAGTGCGTTCGGCGCAGCGCCCACAGACCCACCACGATGCAGGTGCCCATGTAGAGCGCCAGCGCCGCAAGGATCGTCGGGTTGCGCAGCTCCTCCATCAGGAACCGCGCTCCTCGGTCCGTGCTTCGGGCGTTTCACGCCGCCTCGCCAAGCGGCGTTCCAGTTCGGCCAGGTCCTCCGGCGTGGCCACCCAGCGGTCGAAGCCGAACACGTAATAGACGGCAAAGAGCAACGGAAGTGGCCAGAGCCCGAAGAGCATCCAGGCCGTCGCTGCGGGGAAGCCCAGAAAGAACTCGGGGGCAGCACCGCTCATCTCCGCGCGATACGCGAGTACCAGAGCGGTCCAGACCGCCAGGTAAGCCAGGCCGCCGACTGCCAGCGGCCAGCCCAGTCCGCGCAGTCCGCGCCGGCTACGAGCTCCGAACGCCAGCAGCACGACGAAGAGACCGATCTCGAGTGCGCCGAGCAGCCAGCCGATCCAGATGACGTCGACGTGTCGCAGGGAGCCCGGCCCCCCCCGCTCCATGCTGGCGAACTCCAGGTGGGTGGTACCGTGACCCTGCGGAACTTCCGGTACGCCGAGCAGGATGAGTACGACGGCGGCGATCGCCACGACAATCGCGAAGACCAGCCCCGCTAGCTTCAAGGGGTGCTCCCGAGGGTGCGGGTCCGGTTGCCATCCAACCGCCGAGCCGAGACGTCGTGGCCCGGAATCGGGAGTTCCGGCTGGTGCGTCGCGCCCGGGGCGATTCGAAGCTTCATCGTCGCTAGTCTACTCCGCGCCATGCCGACCCCGGCTCGAACCGTGCTCGTGGCGCTGGTCGCCGTGCTCGCGATGCGCACCGCGGCAGCTGCGAGCCCCCCCTCACTCTACGACGTTCCGGCCCTCGAAGCCTTCCTGGACGGAGCCGTCGAGGCGTTGCTGGAGACCCGCGAGGTGCCGGGCATCAGCGTCGCAATCGTGAAAGAGGGGCGCGTGCTGCTCGTGAAGGGTTACGGGGTTGCGTCGCTGGAGTCGGGCTCAGCCGTCTCGGCCGACCGCACCCTGTTTCGAATCGGCTCGGTCTCGAAGACGTTTCTCGCAACGGCCATCATGCAGCTCGTCGAGCAGGGCAAGCTCGACCTCGAGACGGACGTGAACGTCTACCTCGACGGTGTGCACGTCCCGGATACCTTCGCCGAGCCGGTCACACTCACTCATGTCATGACACACACGTCCGGCTTCGAAGAATCGACCCTCGGGAAGCTCTGGGCCGACTCCGCGGCGGAAATTCCACCCCTGGTCAACGAGCTGGCCGGCTACCTGCCCGCCCGCGTCCGGCCACCCGGCGAGCTCGTCGCGTACTCCAACCACGCTACGGCGATCGCCGCACTCGTGGTTCAGCAGGTATCGGGGATCCCCTACGACGAATATCTCGAGCAGAACATCTTCGGGCCCTTGGGTATGAAGCACACTACCTCGCGCCAGCCGCCGCCAGCTTCGATCGATGCCGAGCTGAGTACCGGGAGCGAGTCTCCCGGCTATTTTGCCTACGTCCGAATCCCGCCCGCCGGGTCAATCTCTTCGACGGCGACCGACATGGCAAGATACATGATCGCCCACCTTCAACTCGGTCGGCTGGGCCAAGCACGTATCCTGCGCGAGCCGACCGCGCGGCGCATGCAGGGCCGACTCTTCAGCCACGACCCGCGCGTCAACGGCTTCGCCCACCAGTTCATCGAATACGATGCGAACGGTCAGCGGATCTTCGGTCACGGGGGAGGGACCCGGCACCACATCACTCAGCTGGCGTTCCTGCCCGAGCACGGGGTTGGCTTCTTCGCCTCCCAGAACGCCCAGAACGGGGCTGTCTTTGAGTTGTGGCGACTCTTTCTCGATCGCTACTTCCCTGCCGGCGAAGCGGTCCCCCAACCCATGCCCGATGCTGCGGAGCGTCTCGATCGCTACACGGGCTGGTACCGCCACTCGCGCGCCGGGGTGAGGAACCCCACCAAGCTCGTTCACTTCCTCACCATGCAGCCAGCAAGGGCAGGTTCGGACGCACGCCTGCGCTTCCTCGACGAGGAGTGGGTGGAGGTCGATCCGAGATTCTTCCGCCGCGTCGACGGCAAGGATCACCTGGTCTTCGCAGACGGCGCGGATGGCAAAGTGGCGCGCGCCTACCACAACGGCGATGCCACTTCCGTGCTGCTCAAGCGGCCGTGGGTCGAAGGGCGCACCTTCCAGTTTCTGATTCCCGGCCTGGCCCTGGTCATCGTGCTGTTTCCCATCCTCCATCGGCCGCTGGCTCGCTGGCGGGCCTGGGTGCGGCGGGTTGCCGCGGGCGGGCTCGGCGCGTTCGAGCGTTGCGTGTCGGCGGGGCTACGGCTCGGAATCGCCGGCTTCGCGCTGACCTTCGGGATCGGCGCGGTGATCGCGGCCCGAACCGCGGATGCTTCGCCGTTTCTCGTGATTTCTTTCATCGTCGCCTACACGATCGCTCCGATGGGCCTCGTCGCCGCGTTGCTCGCCGGAATCGCCTGGCTGCAGACTGCCGGCTCGGTCGCCGAGCGCTGCGGTCTGAGCTTGCTCGCCGCTGCCAGTCTGGCACTCGGCTGGTGGATCGAACATTGGAACCTGTTGCTCCACCGCCTGTAGACGCCCACAGCTGCGGCGCTGTTGGGCTGAACTTTTCGCCGCGAGGCTACTCGCCGTCGCGTTCCTTGGCATAGAGCCCGCCGAGCTTTGCCCGGAGGTGGAAGCCGTCCCAGGTGGGTGTTCCGTCGTGATGGCCGATCGGAACCATCGGGTTCTTGTACACGGAAGAGGCGCGCGAATCTCCTCGACCACCTGCTCGAGTGGCTCCTGCCGCCTTCCCGCCACGCAGACCGTCGCACCGAGCGACGCCAGCTCGTGCGCGATGCAGCGCCCGATTCCGGTTCCTCCACCCGTCACCAGGATCACTTGATCGTCGAACAGACCGGGCCTGAAGATGCTGTCGAAGCGCCTGTTGTCGCTCATCGGAGAGGAGCCATCGCTTCGAGCAGCTTCCAGTCTGGGCCCCGACCCTGGGCGTTGTAGGGGCTGATCTGGATCTGAGACGCACCGGCATCCCGATGTTCGACCATCCGCTTGCGAATCGTCGCCTCGTCACCCCAGGCCACCAGCGAATCGATCAATCGATCGCTGCCCCCCTCCTCGAAGTCGGAGCTGCCAAAGCCCCACTCGAGCCACTGACGCCGGTAGGCCGGTAGCGGCATGTACATGCCGAGTCCCTTGCGAGCGATGCTCCGCGCGCGGTCCTCGTCCTCGCAGAGACAGCAGGGCAGCACCACGTTGAGCCGCTTGCTCGGCCCGAGCCGCTCGCGCGCCTTCTGCGTGTGGGCGGGAGGCATGAGGTAGGTATTGGCGCCATCGGCGCGCTCTGCGGCGAGTCCGAGCAGCCCAGGTCCGTGGGCCGCCAGCCAGATGGGGGCGGGCTGCGCGGCCTGTGGAGACTGAACCTTCGTCTGCTCGATCGTGTCGAGGTACTCGCGCATCTTCTGGACTGGAGCGATCCACTTCTGGCCGTGTGCCTCGGCCATCGGAGGGTGCGACACCCCGAGCCCAAGGATGAAGCGCCCGCCGGATAGCTCAGCCAGCGTCTGTCGTCCCTGCGCGGTGATGATCGCGTCTCGCGCGTAGACGTTCGCGATTCCGGTGGCGACCTTCAGACGGGTCGTGCGGGCCAGCGCGAAGGTTGCGGTCGAGAACGGCTCGCGACCGAAGAACTCCGGGATCCAGAGCGAGTCGTAACCGAGCTCTTCGAGTCTGCGCACGAAGTCTTCGAGGGCGTTGGCGTCGAGCCCATCGGTAAAGAAGATGACACCGGGATTCGTTTCCAAGCCGTGATCCTCCGAGTTTGCATCGAGTCCGTCGAGTCTGTCGAGTCGGTCGCGGGCGAAGCTCCGATCCCGCGTTCTGCTGTCAGAATACGTCGCCGCTCGAGTGGCGCTTGACGGGGGGGAGATCGACGAAATCGCCCGAGCGTTTCTCGGCGTTGGCGGTCATGGCCTCCACCATCTCTTCGGGTTGCAACATGCTCGCGTTCCAGATGCCGATGTAGTCCAGCCCGTCCGCGGTGGAATGGTCACGCGCGTAGTTGATCATTCGCTTGCAGCCATAGACGGCTAGCGGCGGCTTGCTTGCGATCTCGCGCGCGATGTCCATGACTCCGTCGAGTAGCGCCTGCTGGTTGGGAAAGACGCGATTGATCAGGCCGACCGCCTGGGCCTCGTTGGCTGGCATCCGTCGCCCCGTGTAGGCCAGCTCTCGCACGACGCCTTCGGGAATCAGCTTGACGAGCCGCGGGAACGTGCCGACGTCCGCCGTCATGCCGACGTTGATCTCGAAAATCGTGAGGTAGGCGTCCTCAGTGGCGTAGCGCAAGTCGCAGGCGGTCACGAAGTCGACGCCACCTCCGATGCAGCCCCCCTGGATCGCGGCCAGCACCGGCACTCGACAACTCTCGAGACAGCTGAATGTCTGCTGCATGCGCCGTACGTTGTCGTAGAAGCTGGCGCCGCGTGTCCGATGCTGCCGGCTTGGGTCGGCGTCGCCGCGCTTCTTCCCGCCGCCGGGGTTGAACGCCTTCACGTCCAATCCAGAGCTGAAGTGCGGGCCCGTGGACGAGATTACAATCGCCCTCGCCCTGGAATTGTCGTCGATGTCACGCACGATCTCGGGCAACTCGTCCCAGAACTCGGGAATCATGCTGTTGCGCTTCTCCGGTCGACTCAAGACGATGTGCGCGATCTTCTCATCGAGGGTTACGTCGAAGCAGCGGTAGCCCATGTGCGTCCTCCTGCGAGCGGACCCGGATTATGACGCGATTTGCGGGCGGCGTCTCGGCGCCGTCCAGCGTCGGGACTCGCAGCTCAGGCAGCCGGGCGCCGCGACAGCTCGGCCTCCAGCTCGCCGATCCGGGCGCGAAGCGCACCAGTGATGGTCTCCACGTCCTGCTCGGTGTAGCGCGGGGCGATGTGCTGAGGACAGTTGCTGTCCCAGGCCTCGATTTCGAAGACGATGGCCCGCTCCGGGCGCTCGGGGTACGCGGGATCCGTCAGGCGTGACAACAATCCGGGATCGTCTTCGACGACGCGGGCCCGGCCCCAGACCTTGATGCGCTGCCGGTTCCGGTAGTCCATCAGGAACAGAAACGCCTTGTCGTTCTCATGCAGGGTACCCGCCGTGATGTACTGCTTGTTGCCTCCAAAGTCCGCGAAGGCGAGCGTCTTGTGGTCGAGTACCCGGAGGAACCCGGCCGGCCCGCCGCGGTGCTGAATATAGGGTTGACCCTCCGAGTTCGCGGTCCCGAGGTAGAACGAATCGCGTTGCGCCAGGAACTGGCTCAGCTCCGCGGTGACGCGATCGTGCCAGCCGCCTCGCTGCTCCATGCGAGCGTACGAACTGCGTGAGCCGAGCCGTTCCTGCTCCGCCTTGACGCTCGGCGTGAAGGCGATGTCGCTGATGGTTTCCCGTTCCATGATTGACTCCTCCAACGGGACGCTCAGGCCGCTTCCAGGGCGTCGGCCAGGCGCTTCTTCGGCACCAGACCCACTACGCGCTGTGTGATCTCTCCGTCGCGGAAGATCAACAAGCTCGGGATGCTGCGTACGTCGTACCGGCGCGCGAGGTCCGGCTGTGCGTCTACGTCCACTTTGCCGACGATGGCGCGCCCATCGAACTCGCCCGCCAGGGCTTCCACCAGGGGGCCGACCGCGCGACACGGCGCACACCAGTCTGCCCAGAAATCAACCAGTACCGGAACCTGGGACGTGAGCACCTCTCGTTCGAAATTCTCGGTGGTCAGGGCGATCGTTTTCTTCTCACTCATCTTCTCGACTCCTCTCAGTGAAAGGCGTGAGCGGCGGGTCCGTCAGACCCTTCGCTCGCAGGAAGGTGCAACCCGCACTCTTCCTTGATCCCGCCGAAGCGGGTGTTGCGTTCGTGTGCGTCGTCCGATGTCAGCGGCCGGCTCGAGTGCCAGTCGCCAACCGTCGCGTAACCGCGCTCGAACAGCGGGTGATGCGGGAGCTCGTGCTCTGTCAGGTAGGCCTGTATCTGCCCCGCAGTCCAGTTGAGGATGGGCAGGATCTTGTACCGGCCGTCCTGGCGCCCGACGATGGGGAGCCTCTTGCGGTGGTCGGTCTGCTCGGCCCGCAACCCGGCGAGCCAGGCCTCCGCGCCCAGCTCCGAGAGCGCGCGCTGCATGGGCTCGACCTTGCGAATCCGGTCGTAGCGGTCGAGGGCGGCAGCGTCAGCCTGTTCCCACAAGCGACCGTGGAGCGCCTCCATTCGCGCGGGCGACAGCGGAGATTGGTAGACGTGCAGGTTCAGCCCAAGTCGCTCTCGCAGTGATTCGGCGAACGGATAGGTCTCGGGGGCGAGGTATCCGGTGTCGACCCAGATCACCGGAATGTCGGGCTTTACCTGGGTGGCCAGGTGAAGCATCACCGCCGATTGAATCCCGAAGCTCGTCGAGAGCACCAGGCCCTCGCCGAACCGGTCCGCCGCCCAGGAGACGATCTGGGTCGCGGTCACGCGTTCTGCCCCCGTGGGGGAGAAAGGCTCAGGGTAGGCGGATTCGATCTCTTGCTCGGTCGGCATTGGATGGGCTCCTTGGCTATACAGATCTGTATAGTTGATGAGCTCCATCTGGTACAGTGAAGTAGATCTCAGTCGACCAAGATTCGTTGAATTTGTTGAGAAAATGAATATACAAATCTGTATATTATCCGGACCTGGAGGATGTCATGGCGCGGGAAAAGCGCGATGAGCTGGTCGAGACCGCACTGGAGCTCTTCGGGCGGGAGGGGTTTCACGCCACCGGGATCGATCGGATTCTCGCCGAGGCCGGGGTCGCGAAGATGACCCTCTATCACCACTTCCGGTCCAAGGACGAGCTGATCCTCGCCGCCCTCCGCCTACGCGACGAGCGCTTTCGCAACGACTTCATGCGGAGCGTCGAACGGAAGACGGAAGACCGAACCAAACGGCTGCTGGCGATCTTCGACGTGTTGGGCGAGCTGTTCGACTCAGAGGACTTTCGCGGTTGCGCGTTCATCAACGCTTGTGCGGAGTACGGAGATCGCGACTCGGCGATTCACGCGATCGCGATCGAGCACAAGCGGCTGGTATTCGGCTACGTGCGCGAGCTGACCCAGGCGGCCGGCGTGCCCGAGCCGGAGCCGCTGGCCCGTCAGCTCTGTCTCTTGATGGAGGGAGTCATCGTAACGGCCCAGGTCTCGGGTGATGCAGACGCCGCAGCGCAGGCCAGGACTGTTGCGGAGCTGCTGGTCCATGAGCAGAGCCGACGCGAGTCGTAGTGCCACGCCAACAGCGTCGAAGACGGTGGTCCGTGGGAGCGCTCAGCTCCCAGCGAAGAACGGCGGCCGCGACGGGCGCGGGAGATGCGCCACTTCCACCAGCTCGTGTCCCTTGCCCCGATACTCGCGAATCGCCAGTGACGGGTGGAGGATGTAGAGCGGCCGATGTAGCGGGTCCGTCACGTCGACCGAATGGCGATCGACGCGAGACGGCCGCTCGTTTTGGCGGTCGACGACGTGGTTGCCGTCCTTCGGGTAGATGGCGAAGCGCGCGACGGCTCGGGGTTCGAGCATGTAGCGGATCCGGTGCGGGAGCCACGGGCTCGAGACGTGGATCGTGCTGTAGCTGTAGCCCGCACCCACGCGGTAGATGGCGCCGGCCCGCATCCGCTCACTGGTGCGCGCCTCGCGGGCCTGCAAGTAGGACCAGGTCAGCGCGTCGATCGCCGTCGCCTCGATGCTGGCGAATACGCTGCCCGGTCCGCGTGCTTCGAGGTCGAGGGGCGGGCGTTCGATCGCCGCCAGCAGCTGAGGGACCTGCGCGCAGCCCATGCCGAGCAGGGCCGTCCAGGTCAGTGCCAGTGCCCGGAGCAGGTGGGGAGGATTTCGCATGAGCAGCTCCAAATTCGGAACTGCGCCCCCCGCCAAGAGCGTCCCGAGATTGAGGTGAATATCCCCCATTATCGACCCGGCTCAGGGTGATCTTGAACCGCGAGCCCAAGAGATCGGCAATCCATGCGCAACAGCGAACGGATCCACGGCTCCGTCGAACCGATTTCCCGGAGGTGTTTTCCAGATCCGCCCCTACAGACCGCGATCCGGCTTTCCGATGACTAGCCGGCGGCCAGCTGCCCGCGGGACTGGCTCGAAAACTGAACCGGAGGAACTTATGCCCCTGGGAAATCTCCTGATCGAACACGACCTGCTCGACGAGACCCAGCTCGAGGAAGCGCGCCAGCACCAGAAGACGGCCGGCGGCAGCTTCGTCGAGAGTCTGTTGGGGCTGGAGCTGATCTCAGCCGAAAAGCTCGACGCGTTCCTGGGGATGGCTCCGGCCGTCGCAGAGTCGATCGAGGAAACCGGGCTGGATCGTCGGTTTCTCGTCGATTTCATTCTCAAGGCCGTCTACATGACGGGCTTCGAGACGATCGATCAGCTGACCGAGTTCACCAGGCTTTCCCCGATGGTGCTCGACGCCGTGCTGGAGGATGCGAAGGGCAAGCGGTTGGTCGAGGTGTTGGGTCTCGCAGACCCCAAGCGCTCGACGTATCGCTATGCGCTCACGGGCGAAGGGCGTCAGTGGGCGCTCGACGCGCTCCGACAGTGCCAGTACACCGGGCCGGCGCCGGTTCCGATCGCGCGTTGGCAAGAGCAGGTGGTGAAGCAGTCCGTCACCGGAGATCGGGTGACGCCCGAGTCCCTGGCCCGCGCACTCGATCACCTGGTGCTGCCCGAAGACATGGTCAGCCGCCTCGGTCCGGCCGCGAACTCCGGGCGGGCAGTTCTGCTCTACGGCGCCGTGGGCAACGGCAAGACCTCGATCGCGGAATCGATTGGCCACGCCTTTCCCCAGGAGATCTGGTTTCCGCACTGCGTCGAGATCGACGGTCAGATCATCAAGGTCTTCGATCCCGCCGTGCATCACTCCCTCGAGTGCGACCCGGGCACTGACGCGCGTTGGATGCGCTGCAAGCGCCCGGTGATCGTCACCGGTGGAGAGCTCACGCTCGAGATGCTGGACCTCTCGTTCGACGAAGTCTCCAAGACCTACGAGGCGCCCGCCCACGTCAAGGCTACCGGCGGCGTGTTCATCGTCGACGATTTCGGCCGCCAGCGGCCGCGGGCCCAGGACCTGCTCAATCGCTGGATTTTCCCGCTCGAACGGCGGGTCGATTTCCTCACCCTGCACACGGGGAAGAAGGTCAAGCTGTACTTCGACCAGCTGGTCATCTTCTCGACGAACTTCGCGCCCAAAGACCTGATCGACGAAGCTGGGCTCCGGCGCCTGCCGTACAAGTTCGATATCGCGGCGCCGACCCACAAGATCTACTCGGAAATCCTGCGGCGGCTATGCGCTGCGCGTCAGGTCGAGCTGCCGGAGACGGTCGTCCGCTATCTGCTCGATCGTTTCTATCCGCACACGGGGCTGCCCATATCCGGCGCGCATCCGAGCTTCATCGTCGATCACGTGCTCGAGCGCTGCCGGTTCGATCAACGCGAGCCCCAGATGTATCTCGATCTCGTCCGCGAAGCCGCGCAACACCTCATCGTGGAAGGGACGGCTCCGGCGCTGGAAACGAATGGGTCAGGCCTGGCACACGACGAGGGCCCCTCACTCGAGATCTAGTGCTTCGGGCCCGCCAATGGTCCGCGACGATCGAGTCGAGCACGCCCGCGGCGCTTGACGATCGGGGTGTGGTGGCCACACTGAGGACATGAAGACCGCAGAGGCGCTCGGCCAGTTCTTGGCGAAGCGAGGAGTGGTCGAGGACGATGCGCGCCGCGAGGGGCTGTATCGCGGCACGTGGTTTTTCGTCCGCATCCGCGGAGTCCGGATTCCGTTCTTTCCCATGGTGGGCTTTCGCGGCGGGCTCGCCGCACACGACACCCACCATCTGGTGAACGGCTACGAGACCAACTGGGTTGGAGAGTGCGAAGTCGCCGCCTGGGAGCTCGCCAGCGGCGGCTGCGGCAGCTATTTCGCTTACTGGATCGACCGTCTGGTGTTCCTTCCCCTTGGCCTGTTGACGGCGCCCCTGCGCACGCTCCGCGCGTTTCGCCGGGGCTTGGGCCAGCGCAACCTCTACCGGCTCGATCCAGACGCAATCCTCTCGATGGAGGTCGACGAGGTCCGCTGCCACCTCGTCAAGTCGAGCTCCGGACCCCGCTAGCCCGCAGAGCGCGAGCTCATCGCGGCATGGGCGTCACGCCGTCGCATCCCATCAGCGCTGTGCGATCGAAGGTCTCGGCGTACAGGCACGCCTCGAAGTCCTCACTCGTGAGTTCGGTATCCCGAGTTCGATGGTGCGTGAGCATGTCGAGCCAGCCATCGGCATCGGCGTCGAAGAAGTGCGGGCCCCCGCTGTGTGCGACTTCGGACTCGCCTGGGCCGAAGGCGATGGAGTCGGGGTCGATCGCCTCGACATCGAATTCGGCCGACCCGTAGGTGAGCACAGGAATCACACCCCGGCTCTTCGGGTTGATCGGGTTTTCATCGCTGCCCGGTCGAACGTCGATCTCGGCGACGAGCGCCGTGGCTGCAGTGCCGTTCCAGCTCAGGTTGTCGATCCCGAAACGCATTCCGTAAACGCCGGCGCCGTGGATGAAGACGCGGTCGACCTCGCCGTGCAGCGCGACGCTCGACCATTCGTTCACGTCGCCGAGGTACATCAGCACCGCGTTGGTGAACGCCCCCTCCATGAAGCCGGCGATCAGGAGCGTGTCTACGAAGGGGAACATGGCCCCCTGCGCGCGGCTCACGTCGAGCTGGAAGTCTGCAACGGGAGCGTCGAATTCGAGCGTCAGCTCGTAGCTGGTGCCGTCGAAACCCAGGAATGCAGGCCCCGAGGTTCCCTCGACCTGCCAGCCGCCGGCGTCGCCAGCGGACAGGCCTTCCCAGGTTGCGCCCTCGTCCGCCGACATGAAGTGCACTCCCTGCTGCGCGTACTCTTCCGCCAGTGTTGCGCTGGCGTCGTTGGTAGGCGGCCGATCCTCGAAGTCGAGCGTATCGGCTCGCAGTGCGGCGGCCGAGCCGATCGAAATCAAGACGAGGAGCATAGAAAAACTTCGCATCGTCCGTCCCTCCTGCGCCCGATGGCCCCCCTCCGCCGCCACCGGTGCACGTGGGTTGATCGATTCGGCCCGCTTTGTTCGTCGCTTGAGGACACGCCGGTTGGCTGCTCTCGCGAGTGCCACTGGCTGCGCGTGTGCTGCTGCCGGTGTGAAACGGAGAGTTCGCCCATGGCATGGCGATTTGCAGCGAATTGGGAACGTTCGTTGCGCCGGCGCTGCGCGGCGGCGTCGGGTCGAATGGCTCGGGCGGCTCTTCGTGACCGTTCTCACGGAAGGCCGCGCGCAAGTGCCCGTCGCTGATGTGGCGCTAACCTACGGCGATGGGTGAAATCGAGATTCGCCGAGCCACCGCGAAGGATCAGGACGCGTGCGGCCGCATTCTCTACACCGCGTTCGAGGACATCGGCAACCGCCACGGCTTTCCGCCCGACTTTCCGTCGGTCGAAGTCGCTACGGCCGTGATGGGCTTCGTGCTCGCGGGCTCTTATGGGGTGGTGGCGGAGCGCGAAGGTCGGATTGTGGGATCGAACTTCCTCAAGGAGGGGGATCCCGTCGCCGCACTGGGTCCGATCTCCGTCGACCCCGCACTCCAGGAGGGTGGCGTCGGCCGACGCCTGATGGAGGCCGTGTTGGAGCGCGGCGAGCGCGCCCAAGCAGTACGGCTGGTCCAAGATGCATTCAATCCCACCTCGATGGCGCTCTACGCCTCATTGGGATTCGAGGTGCGCGAGCCACTTGTGTGTATGGGTGGCACGCCGCGCGGAACCCCGGACGTCGACGTGGAGGTGCGCGCGCTCCTGAAAGAAGACCTCGATGCCTGCGCGGCGCTCTGCGAGAAGGTGCATGGGATCACCCGTACCGAAGAGCTGCAACTCGGGATCGGCCGCCTCCAGCCGATGGTTGCGCTGCGCGATGGACGCGTCACAGCCTATGCATCCTCGCTGGTCTTCTGGCCGGCGGCTCACGGTGTCGCAGAAAGCGAGCGAGATCTGCGCGGATTGATCCAAGGCGCAGCAGCCAGTAGCGGTCAACCGGTGGGCTTCTTGCTCCCCACCCGCTGTGCCTCCTTGTTCCGCTGGGCGCTCGCCGAAGGACTGCGCATCGTGAAGCCGATGACGCTCATGACACGTGGCCCCTATCAGGAGCCGACTGGAAGCTACTTCCCGTCCGTGGGGTACTGATCCCGAAGCTCGCGCCGTAGACCGCGCCGGGCAGCAGAAAGATCACGATCAGCGGCAGGCTCCAATAGGTGGCGCCATAGATCGCGAGATGTACCCCTAGCAATACCAACGGTGTTGTAATGGTTGCGATGCGCCGCATCGCCCGCTCGGGTGCACGCGCCAGACGGCGATAGCCGAAGTGCAGGATCGGCACCGCGAGCAGCGAAGGCGCCACCAGAGGCAGAACCCAGAGGCTGAAATGCATGATCGGGTAGCCGAGGCGCGGCGGTTCGAATGGGCCGACGAACCACCCGGTGGCCACACCGGTGGCACACGAGCCGGGTAGGAACAGCGCGAAGAACAGCGTCAGGTTCCGAAGCAGGATCATCGGACAGTCTCCCGCTCCAGGGTCTGGTAGTGGGCTCGAGCGGTGGCGATGGCTTCGAGCAGAGCGGGTCGCTGGCGCTGCAGGTGTTGCTCGCTGACACCGTCGCTGTATGGCATCCAGTCCCAGATTGGAATCTGCGCGATCCGAGCGTCCTTGAGGCGCGCCTCGAGCTCGTCGAGCCGCGCGATCCACTTGCCCGCCGTCTGTGGGGCGGCGGTTGGAGTTCCTGCGACTCGAACGAATATGGCGGCCGTATGTGCGGCCGAGGGGCGCAGCTGCATGCCCGCGAGGTATTCGTCTCGCCCCTCGAAGGACCAGCCTGCGCCGAAGCGGCTCGTCAGATTCAGCGCCCACTCGGGAACGTCGGGAGGTCGGTACGGTGCCTCGTCGAGCTTGCTTCCGGATGCGCGCAGGCCCAGCCACGATGAGCGTTCGAGGCGTACGTCTACCGCCAGCGTCAGCTGCCCCGGCGCACTCGGGCTGACCTCGCTGTGGATCACCTCTCCGCCCCGCACGAGCTCCAACATCCTCACGTCATCGCGCTCGGGGTCGAAGTGGACGGAGCCCGTCACCCGAATCGATCCAGGTGCGTCGAGCCGGATCTCGTCGCCCATGCCGGCACTCCCCGCGCGAAGCTCCAGCACGGGGCCATTGGTCACGAAGGTTTGACCGCGCCGGACTCCTTCCACGAACGACTGGCGGGTCAGCTCGCCGGCCACCTGAACGTAGACGCGCTCTCGCCCCGGTGTGCTCGGAATGCAGGGGAAGTCGGTTCCGGCCGAGGGCGCGATGCGAAACCCGAGGTTGAGCAACTCGTACCACACCGCGTATCCGGGGTATTCGAACTGCAAGACCTCCACGAAGTGGACTCGCCCACCCGGCGCGCTGATGGCCAGCCCGTCGTTCGCCGGGCCCTGGCCCAGGTGCGCGAAGCCGCTCACCCCGCCGAGCCGCTCTGATTCTCGCCAGAACTTCTCGTAGAAGATGTAGCTGTCGCGCAGATCGATCGGCTCGCGAGCTCCCAACGTGATCGTGTGTCCGAGGAAGTGCGTGCGCGGGTGTTCCTGTCCCGACAGCAGCACTGTGTCGGATTCGCGGTAGACGCCGGCGTCGCCGAACGCGTACTGGGGCGTGACCGTGAACTGATCGGCGGTTCCCATCTGCAGTAGATTCGCGACGTGCAGACCTTCGGCAGCCATCCAGCTGGCGAGCCAAGGATTCTGGTCGATGCGGTAGCGCGAGATGTGGATGTGATCGTCTGCAGAGTGCCAGCCCCTGGCGCCTGGATCCGTCCAGCGCTCGAGCTCGACGTCCAGGCTGAGCTCGGCTTCTGGCTCGACTTCGACCACCCGCTTGGCGACACGGAATTCGTTTCCCTTGTAGACGCGCAGCTGGTAGCGGCCGGGCGGAAGCTCGAGGGACGACGCGCCTCCGGAGTAGAATTGGGTGGTCGCGGTATACGGATTCTGGAGCTCTCGGGAGACGATTCTCGGGCGCAGCCAGTCCGGGGGCGGCGACAGCAGGCACTCTAGAGTGAGGGGTAGAGCGTCGGAAGCGACCCACGCCTGTCCAGAGCCGTCCAGCAGCTCCACCCGAGCCGGCGTGGTGTCTCCGTCATGCAGCACGCGCAGCTGCAGGGTCCCGGTCGGCTGCGAACACGCCCCCAAGAACCAGCAGGAGGCGAGGCAGAGGGCTAGCGCGCAGGAGGGAAGTCGCCCGAGCAAGGCCTTGCGGTGGAGGCGCAACACGCTGCGCGGTTGGTACCACAATCCCCACAGCCCACGCGAGGTTGTGCTCCCGTACTACAACGAACCTTCAATCTCTGGTGCGAGGGCTCCCGGTTCCAACGGCACGCTTGACCGCAGGTTCGCGAGCCACCTGCCGCTAGATCATCGAAAGGAGCGGAGCTGCCGGGCCGGATGGGGTTGCCCCTTGATCTGGCTCACGGCCACGCGCGCGGCGCTGCTCACGCGGTAGTCCCGCGCCTTCTGCAACTCGGTGAGCTTGGGCAGCGCGGGAGACGCCGCTTTGCCCATCTCGCCGAGGGCCACGGCGGCGTAGGTACGGGCCAGGGGGTGGCGGTCGTCCAGCTGCGCGTGGAGCAGCTCCAGCGCCGGTGCGGCCTTTTCACCGAAGTTGCTGAGCGCATAGGCACCACTGGAGCGGACGATCGGGTTGGGGTCCACGAGCATGGCGAGCAGGTCCGGCAGGACCGGTGCGGGATCGCCCCCCAGCGCGCTGGTGAGCGCGTGCGCCGCTGCCTGGTAGGTCTGCATGTCGGGGTCACGCAGCTTCACCAGCAGCTCGGGGACGCGCTGGCGCGCCGCCGGCCCAAGCTTCTCGAGTGCGAGCAGCGCCTCGACGCGCGTGCGCAGATCTGGGTCGTCGATCCGGCCCGCTAGCAGTGCTTCGGCCTCGGGCGATTCCCCGCCGACGTCCGCCAGCAGGCTCGCCGCCACCGAGCGCATGCGCGGGTCGGGCCCCTCGAGGTGTCGGCGGATGGCGGGGATTGCGGACTGGGCCGTCGGTCCCATCCGCGCCAGCCCTCGCGCGGCGGCGAGTCGCACGTTCAGGTCTGGATCGTGCAAGCGTTTTGCCAGGTGATCCGCCACATCGGGGAAACTGTCGCTGCGCTTCGCCAGCTCTTGGGCGGCCCCGGTGCGGACGACGGTGTCCTGGTGCGAGAGCAGCGCGTCTAGCCCCCGGTGCAAGGTTGCCCCGCTCGGGTCGATGGCCAGCAGCGCGTCGGCCGCGCTACCTCGCACGCCCGAGTCGCGGTCGGCCAGGGCTGCGACCAACGCCTCCTGGTTGTCGTCGTCCGCGCCCAGGCGCGCCAATGTCGCCGCTGCCGTGCGACGCATCTTCAGATCGGGATCGTCGAGCCGGCCACGGAGGGCCTTCGAGCTCGCTGCGGAGCTCACGCCGATGAAGCCGAGTGCATGGACGGCTGCCAGGCGGACGCTGGCGTCCGGATCGTCGACCCGTTCTACTACGAGCGGCGCGGCGTCCTGTGCTGCGTGACCCAGGAATCCAATCAGCGACAGCCCATCGGCCCGAACGGCCGGGTCATCGGCCTCGATGCGCGCGACGATCAGGGGCAGCAGCACGCCGCCTTGCTCGCGGTGCTTCGTGACAGCTGCGCGCAGGCTCAGCCCGTGCAGCGCCCCGCGCGCGTGCTTGCGGACCTTGGCATCCTCTTCCGAATCGTTCGCGAGCGCCTCCAATCGGCCACGCGCGGCCTCGGCGAAGGGGCCGATGTGTCCGAGCGCCCTGGCGGCGCGCGAGCGCACGTCCGCATCCTCGCGGTCGAGTAGCTCCACCAGCGTGGGTACTGCTGCGCGCACCGCGAACCCGAGCTCCTGGAACGCATACGACGCCGACGAACGCACGCGCGGATGCGGGTCGCCCACGCAGCGCGCGAGCGGGATTGCCGCGCTGCCCGCCGCGGGACCGATATGCGCGAGTGCTCGCACGGCCGCCTGGCGCACGTCAGTCTCGTCATCGCCCAGCAGGACGGTCAGCTCGGGCACCGCTGACCCGGCGGCCGGTCCCATCTTGGAGAGGGCCTGGGCCGCCATCGCCCGCGAAGCGGAATCCTGCGAGCGCAGCATCTTCGTCAGCCGCGGGACGGCGGCGCTCGCGGCGGGCCCGATTTCTCCCAGCATCTTCGCAGCCATCAGCGATGCGTCGCGGTTGTTGGTCGCGACCAGCGGGATCAGCAGCCGCGTCGCGAGCTTCGGGTTCATCTGAACCGCGCAGCGCAAGCGGTCGCCGACCGCCGCGGCACCGCCGCGGGGGTCCGTGAGCAGCCGGAGCAGCTCGCGCAGGTTCGACTCGGTCTCGGTGGGTCGCACGCCGCAGCCATGGGAGTAATTGGGCGTCGACTCGTTGTGGCCGTGGCCGGCCCATCCCGGCCCAGGTCCGAGGCTGAGGCATAGCAGCGCGGCGAAACCGCCCCACACAAGCAAACGTCTACCGACCATCCGCCACCTCCGATCTTCGGATTGGTTTCGGATCAATCGGCAGCCCGGGAAGGCGACCTGACAGGCCCGGCGATCGCTGATCGCCTAGGGGGCCTTCATGGATCGGGCTCCCCAGAGCAGGGTCGCGACCATGGCCGCTTCCGCTACCACGGCGACGATTACGCTCGGATCCAGCCCATCCATCAAGACGCCCGTCAGTCGGCCAAAGATCACGCCGCCGAGCCCGATCGCAGCGGCTTCCAGGAAGCGGGGTTCGCGGCGCAGCATCCCGAGGGCCACGACCGCCGCCATTCCCAGGAAGATGCCGCCGATGTCGCCGCGTACCTGGTTGAGAGCCTTGATCCCGTCCAAAGAGATTCCGAATTCGGCCGCCACCGCTTCGGGGGTGAAGAGCCAGCGCACCCCGACCCCCACTCCGAGTACGAAGATCACGAGACCGAGCAGAATCTTTCGAACCCATTCCATGGTGACTCCTCTCAGGTTGACGAGACGACGGGGCCGCAGTGTTTGCGCAGCTCCTCGCGTTGCTCCGTCGAGAGTACGTCGGGCGCAACCGCGGGCTCGCCGGTACTCGCATCGAAGAACGGCGAAGGCGCATGTCGACCCTTGATCCAGGCAGCCGACAGGATCCGCAGGCTTCGAACGATCAGGCCGAGCGGCGCCCGTTGATAGGCGTCCGCCGGCAGCTCACCAATGCCGAAACGTCCCTGAACCCGGGCCAACAGCGGTCCCAGGGCTTGCTCTCGAGTTCGGCCATCGCCCTCGTGGTCCATGAAGGGCTGAGGCACTCCAACGAAGGGGATTCTTGGCGAGGCCAGCGTGTTGGCCACGGGTGTATTGCAGCAGCCCGCGTACCAGCGCATCAGCCCCTTCTCCTTCAACCTGAGGCAGCGCAGATGCTCCCGACCTTGTGTCAGTGTCAACTGGGAAGGCGTCAGCTGAAAGACTTCGGTGCCACCATTGCGATCGAGGATGTGTTCGGCGCGCCCGAGGTGGTGGGCGTAAGCCTGGCAGTCGTCACACATGCACACCAGCCGATTGCCCGTCTTGGGGGAAACGTTGCGCGCCACCCCCTGGACGGAACCGCAGGAACACTTGAGGGGCACTTCTGTACTCATGGCTCCGATCATACTCGCTCGAGCGGATCGAACCCCTCTCTTCGTGGGGGCGTGGTAGCATCGGATTTTGATTCGAGCAGGGGTGTCGCGAGATGACAGCGATGGGTTCGACGACTCTCGAACGAGCTTCCACCCCCGATCCCATCTCGATGGATGCGCTGCAGCCAGGCCGCGCGCGTCCCGTGCAGTGGAAGCGACTGTGGCAGCAGCTCCAGATCCTGCAGCGAACCGATCCGGAGACCACGCTCGATGCGGCCTTCTCCGTGGGAGATGCGCTCGGCGGCTGGAGCGAAGAGCGGCAGGTGCGCCGATTCCTGGCGACGTCGGAGGGTCGAGAGCTGATCTCCGGGGGAACCTCGCTGACCGGTGCACTGGCGGATCACGACGCGTTGCGTGCGCTCCCGGAAGGAAGCCTCGGGCGGGAGTTTCTGGCGTTCAGCGAGCGTCACGGAATCGACCCGCGCAAGCTGATCGAGTCCCAGCACGAGATGTCGCGCGACTACGCACAGCTCGATCCCGTACGCCAGTACCTCAACGACCGCTTCACGGTCATGCACGATCTGTGGCACGTGCTTGCGGGCTATGACGCCACCACCGCGGGAGAATCGGCGCTGATGTGCTTCTCCTTGCCGCAGCGTGTCAACGATCGAGCGCTCCCCATCTTCATCGCCATGTCCGTTCTCACGGGCAAGATTCATCCGCGAAACGCCTACGAGGGCTTTCGCCGCGGCCGACGGGCGCGCCTCCTCTCGGCCCAGCCTTTCGAAGAGTTGCTGCCGCTGCCGCTCGAAGCCGTACGCGAGAAGCTCGGGGTTTCGCCGCCGCGGGTGGGTCACCCGGCCGCGACCACGCAGGGAATGTTGATACCCGTACCGCAGCCTTGAGCGGGCTCCCGTGAGCCGAGCGCAATCCGGAGGATCGAAGATGTCGAAACAGTCGCCTTTGAATGGCAAGGTTGCTTTGGTCACTGGCGCGAGCCGCGGCATCGGCAAGGGAGTGGCGCTCGAGCTCGGCTCACTCGGGGCGACGGTCTATATCACCGGTCGCACGCTCGAGCCGGACGCCAACCCGCTCGGCGGCACTGTCGGCCAGACCGCTCTCGAGGTGGATGAGCTCGGCGGCCGTGGCGTCGCGGTGCGCTGCGACCACGCCGACGACGAGCAGGTGAAAGGCGTATTCGAACGCATCCGCAGTGAGCAGGGGCAGCTCGACATCCTCGTCAACAACGCCTGCTCGGCCCAGGACATGGGACGCCACATCGGCAAGCTCGCCTGGCAGCAACCCATCGAGGCATGGGACGAGGTGCATCGGGTCGGGCTGCGTTCGGCCTACGTGGCCTCGGTGCTCGCGGCGCCGCTGATGCTGAAGCAGCGCAGCGGATTGATTGCGAACATCTCGTCGATCGGCGCAGTGAGCTACCTGCACTCGGTCGCCTATGGCACCGCCAAGGCTGGTCTCGACAAGCTCGCAAGCGATCTCGCCTACGAGCTTCAGCCCCACGGTGTGACCGCGATTTCGCTTTGGCCGGGCCTGGTGCGAACGGAGCTGATTCTCTCCCAGTGTCGCGACAACGGCCGCGGCGGCCTCGAGATGGTGCTGCCGAAACACGAAGGCGACGACGGCCCAGATCAGGCCATCGACCTGGTGATCTCCGAAAGCCCGCGCTTCAGTGGCCGCGCCGTCGCCGCGGTGTTCTGCGACGAGAAGCGGATCGACAAGACCGGTCGGGCCTTCGCCTGCGCGGAGCTCGCGCTCGCGTACGGCTTCAGCGACATCGATGGCAACCAGCCGCCGGTGATCCGCAGTCAGGAAGACGCCGCCGCAGCGCTGCCGAGCTTGTTCAACCAACAGGACTGAGCGAGGTCGCGAGGTTCCGCCCGGGCGGCGCAGCGGTGGGGTAGAGGCCCTGCACGAGCATCGCCACGCACTCGCGCCCTTCACTCCGGAGTGACGTAGGCACTCGTGATTCCCCCATCGACGGTGAACGAGCTCCCGGTCATGAACGAGGAATCTTCAGACGCGAGATAGAGCGCGGCTCGGGCCATCTCCTTTGCCTCGCCAAAAC
This sequence comes from uncultured Opitutales bacterium, assembly GCA_964194865.1. Classification (GTDB taxonomy): domain Bacteria; phylum Myxococcota_A; class UBA9160; order UBA9160; family SMWR01; genus CAXMOC01. Next base: position 29,232 of record CAXMOC010000014.1, read on the forward strand.
GGCCCATGGGGATGTGCACGAGTCTGCGCTGCTTCTTCTCCTCCGTGTCGAGGAAGCTCATCAGCAGCTCGGTACGCAGCGGGCCGGGACAGAGTGCGTTGACGCGGATGTTCTCTCGAGCGTGGATGACCGCGAGTTCGCGGGTCATTGCGAGGACCCCGCCCTTGCTGGCCGTGTACGCGAGTTGAGGCGTTGCCGCGCCCATCAGCGCGACGAACGATGCCGTGTTGATGATGGAACCGCCTCCCGCGCGACGCAGCGCCGGAATGCCGTGCTTGCAGCCGAGAAACACTCCCTTGAGATTGATCGCCAGCGTCAGGTCCCAGATGTCCTCTTCGGTGTTGACTGCATCGCCATCGGAGCCGTGCATGATGCCGGCGTTGTTGAAGAGTACGTCGAGCTTTCCGAAGCTCGACTCGGCGGTTCGGACCATGCCTTCGCAATCCGGACTCCGCGACACATCAGCGTGGGCGAAAACGGCGTCCCCACCAGCGGCTCTGACGAGCTCCACCGTCTCCTCACCCCCGACGTCGTTCACATCGGCGGCCACGATCTTCGCTCCCTCATTCGCGAAGAGCAGCGAGGTCTCTCGGCCGATTCCGCTCGCCGCGCCCGTGATCAAGGCGACCTTGCCTTGCAATCTCATGCTTGCTCCCTCCGAATGTCCTCACTGCCGGCGAGGCTGGACCGCTGCGCTCGGTCGACTGGGAGAGTGCTGCGGATCGCCCGCCTGTGTCGATCCCACGTCCAGGGCGCGGGGCTCGGTCGGGATCTTATGACATGGGCGCTAGCACCGTCTCATGAATCCGGCGGTAGAGGCGCCCGCACTTCTGGGCTCTTCAGCGGATCTCGAGTAGCTCCACATCGAAGATCAGCCGCGCGTTGGGCGGGATCTTTCCGCCGGCGGCGCCTCTCGACCCGTAGCCCAGGCGGGCCGGAATCAGCAGCTGTCGCTTCTCCCCGACTCGCATCCCGGAGAGGCTACCGTGCGGCGCGATTCCATCGTTCCAGCCCTGGATGACGCGGGCGCTGCCGACGTCCTGGACCGGAAACGGCTTATCACGGTCGAGCGAGGAATCGAACTTCGCGCCCTTCTTCCAGGCACCGGCATCGAGCCAGCCGGTGTAGTGGACGACGGCGGTTTGCCCCTTCTTGATCGGCGGTCCGCTGCCCGGCTCGACGACGACGACGATCAATCCGCTGGGGTGCTTGACGCGTTTCGGTTCGGGGGCCGCGCCTTCGTGGCTGTCGGCGAAGGCCGCGGAGCCACAAGCCACCAGAGGGATCGCCAGCGCAACTGTGAGTGCCGTCTGTCGGAACGTCATCGTCTCTCCTGTCTCGGTTGATCTTGGGTTGATCGTCGGTTGATCGGACACCGCCGGTGAGCCATCTGTCGAGGCGGCGAGAAGATTGCACAGATCCATGGGTCCGTGCGTTTCGGGTAAAGCTCGAGCGAACTCCTTTCAGTCAGCGGAGCGATACCGCTTCATGAACTCCCAGACGAGATCCATGCCGAGGTGTGCGTACTCACCCGATGTGGATGGGCAATGGAGTTGGTCCGGAAATGAATCAAATTGCTCAGAGGTGACACAAGTCGCCGGGATGCCTTTGACGAATTGCTCGGGCCACAAATGCCCGCCGTCCGGATCGCTGCAGCTGACGACTTCGTGACCGGTGACCCGACAATCCGAGTAGGCGGTACAGGTCAGACCGGCGCTCTGTGAGATTTCGGTTTGCCAGCTTGCTGGGCCGCTCTTGCAAGCCATTTCCGACGACCACACGGCCGCAGTCTCTGCGGCGCTCGTATAGGCGAAACCGCCGCGGCCGGGTTTGCCATCGAACCGGATCGTCTGATCTTTACCGCCATACAGGTGCAGCATGGGGAGATCGACGTCGGGGCCACACTCATAGCCAGGCGCGAGCTGCCCAATGATTGGCGCGACGGCGCTGAATCGATCGGAAAGATCGCAACCCAATCTCAACGCCATCATTCCGCCGTTGCTCACGCCGAGCAAGTAGTAGCGCCGGCTGTCGGTTTGAAACTCGGACTGAACGGCGTCGAGCATCTTGCGAATGAATCCGACATCGTCGTGGCAGGACGTCCAGGCACAGTGGTTGCACTCGCCGCATTCCGGCGGGCAGGGATATCGATCCCGGTCCGCTGTGCAATGCGGTCCCTTGGGCGTTGGCGGCTGGTTGGCAGCGAGGTCGTTCCAGGAGGTGACCCGGAAGGTTCGACCTTTTGGATTCTTCCCAAGGAAGTGACTGCCCTGGGGGTAGACCACGATGTAGCCGTGATCATCCGAATGGCGATTCGTGCCGTGCGACGCCGCAAACCCCGTGGCCGTACTCGTGTAACCGTGTATTGCAACAACCACAGGTAGCCGGCCATCGCCGCCGCTCTTCGGTACGTGAACGAAGTATTCCCGATCGATGCCATCGTGACTGATTGCTCGACGCAGCATGCCTGAGGGATGATCCGCTGGAGTCGCAGCACCCGGCGCTTGCTCCGCAGCCGACACCGGCGTGCTCATCGCAACCAATGTGATCACTGCTGACAGCAACGCTCCAGCTAGATTCATTCCCGCAATGCCACGGATCACTTTCTTGTTCCTCTCTACTCCGAGACGGTCCGGGTCAGGGGCTCGACATCTGCCCACACCGCCTCGCCGTTTTGTCGGAATAGATCGATGACGGGTTGTGCGAGCCACGCCTCCACAGCCGTTGCGTAGCTCGGCCTCGCTCGCAGCCTCGAAAACCAATCAGCGACACGTGGACGGACCGTGGCATCCAGGAGGGAATCCATCGCCAGGCTCTCGAGCCGCAGCACATAGGGGACCAGCGAAACATCGGCCAGTCCGAAGTGCTCCCCCGAGAGCCACGAACGATCGGCGAGGTTGACCTCCATTTGGTCGATCACCTTGACGAAGATTCGAATCGCGCCAGCGAACTCGGGCGCCTTGACGCCGTTCTCGAGCACGCTTCGGCGGACAGCCCGTCGCGCCGGATCGGGAATGGCCGCGAGGTTGGCCTCGCGCACTTCTTCGGGCTGGCGCAAGAGTACGTTGCGCGGTCCGATCGCGAACGTGATCACGGGGGCAGCGGGGTGGAGCTCCTCGTCCACGCGCTTGATCCACAGATCGACCGCGTAGCGCCCCGCTGGATCCCGCGGCCGCAACGGCGGTTCGCTGTAGGCTTCGTCGAGGTAACGGATGATCAGCGAAGACTCGATCAGAACGCGGCCCTCGTGGATCAGGGTCGGCACCACGTGCTTCGGGTTCAGCTTCACGTAGTCGGCGTCGTGCTGTTGACCCGCGATCAGGTCCAGCTCGTGGGACACGAAGTCGAGCCCCTTCTCGGCGAGCACGAGGCGCACTTTCTGGGAGCAGGTGGAGATGCCGGCGTGGTAGAGCTCGATCACTGGAAGTTCTCCTGTTCGACGGAGAACAGAGCGTCGCCGAACCGGTGCTCGAAAGCCACCTCAGCGCGCGATCTGGCCCAGGACGCCTTTGCGGAGGCGACTACTCGATCGCAGTGGAGGCCAGCGCCCGAATGGCTCCCATGGCATCGATGGGCGCGGTGGTCGGATTGTCGTAGACGACTTCGAGCTCGTACTCGTGGTCGGGATGAAGCGGGATGCCTTCCGCATCCGAGTAGATGTCGGCCTCGACCAGGTGACGGGAATCCTGCGCGTTCTTGGCGTATCCGGTCCAGAGGGTTTCGCCCGTCGTCTTGTCGAGCAGTGCAACGGACTCCCCGTAGCCGTGGAGGTGCGGTCGCATGAAGTGAATCCGCGTGCCCTCATGGATACCGAGGGGGTTGCCGGGAGTTCTGTAGAGGGGGCGGACCAGTGCGGATCGGTAGGTGTGTCGCCCCGGTGGCACCATCCAATGGTGACTGTGCAGCCCCTTCGGACCCTCCATTTTCGGGTGAGCGGCGTGGGCATTCGGGCGGCCGATCATGTCGAAGTCCTCGAGTTCCTTGATCTCGAAACTCCGGGCGTCTTCGTCCGAGTAGTAGCCGATCGTGTACTTCATCACTGCTCTTTGATCGATCACATCGTGATTGTTGTTCTCCAACATTCCCATCAGCGCCACCTTGCTGTCGGCGGTGTTGGGCATGGTGAAGGCGAACCCCTCGGGAAGCGTGACGGCCTCCGTCCCCTGAGAAACCGTCAGCATCCCACGGCTCTTGGGAGTGTTGTAGGCCAGGGATGCGTGGCAAAGAAATTCGTTCGAGATGGGCTCTCGCTCTCCATCGAGAACTTCGACCGCCATGCTCTTGACCCAGACCTTGGATCCCTTCGGCAGAGCCGATTTGATGGGCAGCTTCTTCTGCGGCCCCTCCATGGAGAGGTGTTTCTCCCGAATCCGGAAGCCCGCGAGGTAGAACTCGAGCGTCTTCAGCTCGGGTCCAGCTCCCGACGTCGCCGCGCCCTCCGCCGAGGTCTCCGAGCTGGCCTGCGGATGCGCCGGACCGATGACGAGAAGCGGTAGAGCGAGCAGCAACAACCTTGCCTGAGAAGACATTGCGCCTCCGTTTTGCCTCGAAGCTTCAGCGGAGAGATTAACACTCGAAGTTCACCAGAAAATCGCTTGCAGTGCGTCCTCGTGGAACTACAGCCGTATTCAACCGGATTTCCGGGGTTTGGCTCGTCAACCTGCGGTTCCAAGAGGATCGGGATAGCTTCCCGAGCGATGTCAATCGACTTCCCGATCGACGCCGTTCGCGCCCAGTTCCCTGGCCTCGAACGCGAGGTTGCGGGGCGGCCTGCGGTGTTCTTCGACGGGCCCGCTGGCAGCCAGGTTCCGCGGCGGGTGGCCGAGGCCGTCTCGAATTATCTGCTGCACCGCAACGCGAACCACGGCGGCCCCTTTGCGACGGCCCAGGAGAGCGATGCCGTGCTCGCCCAGGCGCATCGCGCCGTCGCCGAATTCCTCGCCGCCGGAGGGCCCGAGGAGATCGTATTCGGCGCGAACATGACGACACTGACGTTCGGTCTGAGCCGAGCGCTGGCCAAGACCTGGAAGCCTGGCGACGAAGTCGTCGTCACCCGCCTCGATCACGATGCAAACGTGTCGCCGTGGGAGCTGGCGGCCCGCGATGCGGGCGCCGTGGTTCGGTACGTCGGGGTTCGCGCGGGCGATTGTACGCTGAATCTCGATGAGCTGCGCACGCACCTCACGGAGCGGACGCGGCTGGTGGCCGTCGCCGCCGCATCGAACTTGGTGGGAACCATCAACCCAATTCGCGAGATCGGCACTCTGGCTCACGCCGTGGGCGCGCAGCTGTTCGTCGACGCCGTTCACTTCGCGCCCCACCGCCTGATCGACGTCGTCGATTGGGACTGCGACTACCTCGCATGTTCGGCGTACAAGTTCTTTGGGCCGCACCTGGGCGTTCTCTGGGGAAAATCCGCCTTGCTGTCCGAGCTACCCGCCTACAAGCTTCGCGTGGTGCCGGAGGAGCTGCCGGACCGCTGGCAGACGGGCACCCTGTGTCACGAAGCGATCGCTGGAACACTCGAAGCGGTCGACTATCTCGCGGACCTCGGTCGGCGTGTCTCGGGGCGATCGCTCGACCGGCGCGAAGCCATTGGCGCCGCGTTCGCTGCGATCGAGACCTACGAGAACTCCCTCTGCCGGCAGCTCCTGCAGGGCATCGAAACGCTCCCCGGTATCCGGGCAATCGGCATCACGGACGTCGATCGGCTGGAGCGCACACCCACGGTGGGAATCCTGGTCGAGAACTGCTCACCGATCGCCCTGTCCGAACAGCTCGGCAAGCGCGGAATCTTCACCTGGGGAGGCAACAGCTACGCACTGCCTTTGACCGAGGTGCTCGGCCTCGAGCCACACGGCGTACTCCGCGTCGGAATCCTCCACTACAACACCCCCGAAGAGGTGACACGCCTGCTCCAGCTGCTGCCCGAGGCGGCTGGTGAGGTTGCGGCCCGTCCGCGCTAGAGGGCCACTGCGCGAGGATTCGCAGGCGAGCGCGATCGGAGGTGTCTTGCCCAGCCGGCGAGTGGATGGCGGCCAGGAGAACCGACTCCGGAAAGGAAAACCTCCGAGCGAGCCTAATCCCACTCCACAGCGAACACGCGCTGGCTGCCTGAGATTCCCTTGAGCTCCACCTGCCGGCCCGCGTCGAAGCGCAAGTCTCCGGTGCTCTCGGTCAGCTCCTTGAGCAGGCTCGAGACGAGGATCTCGCCGGCGTTGGCCTCGGCGGCGATGCGGGCCGCCATGATGACCGTCTTGCCGAAGAACTTGTCCGCATCGCGGAGCGCCTCGCCGGTGTGCAGGCCGATCCGAACGCGAATCGGTTCCGCCCCGCCCCGAGCGTTGCGCTGGGCCAGAGCGCGATGGATCGCGGTGGCGCACTGCACCGCGCGTCGCGCACTGCCGAAGGCGAGCAGGAAGCCGTCGCCTTGGAGCTCGACCTCGTAGCCCTCGTGGTTGGCGACGTGTTCGCGCACGATCCGGTTGTGATCGTGGATGACATCGCGGGCCTGTAGATCGCCGAGCCGCTCGGTCATCTCCGTAAAGCCCTCCATGTCGCTGAACATGAGGGTCACCGTGCCGTCGGGGGCCGCGTGCGACGCCAGATCCGGGCGTTGCTGCTGCACCGCGCTGCTCACCACATGGATCGAGCGCTCGATCGAGCTCGCGTCGATGCCCTGGAGCTCGAGCTTGACCGCCAACGCGCGCTCCACATCGGACTTCATGCCAATCTGCTCGAAGCTGGGCAGGGCCTGGTCGAGCAGGGCGAGCGCTCGCGCGGCGTCCCC
>CAXMOC010000015.1:0-10589 GCA_964194865.1 uncultured Opitutales bacterium
GATCTGGCCGATCTGGGTGCGTACGGCCGGCAAGATCGCCGGCGAAGACGTCTCTCTCCACGAGATCGAGCACGAAATCCTTCGCCCGATGGGTGAACCGCGGATTCACGCGGCGATCGTCTGCGCGGCGGTTTCGTGTCCGTCGCTTCTGCGCGAGCCGTGGCGTGGGGATCGACTCGACGTCCAGTTCGAAACGGCACTCCGCGGTTGGCTGCGCGATCCGCGCAAAGGCCTGTCGATCGACCGCGCCAGATCCGAAGTTCGGCTCTCGCGGATCTTCAAGTGGTTCTCCGGCGACTTCGAGTCGGTCGGTGGAGTAATCGGCTTCGCAGGATCCTATCTCTCCGATGCGGATCAGCGCTGGCTCGCAGAGCACGCCGAAGAGATCGAGATCGAATACCTGGAGTACGACTGGAGCTTGAACGACCAGCCCGCCGACCCGATTCGCTAGTGTGCTGCGTCCACTGGACGGGGCCGCGATGGCCCGTTCTCCGAGCAGGGATTTAGCATGGGTTTGAGTGTCATAGGAGCGGGCTTCGGTCGAACGGGCACCCTCTCGTTGAAGTTGGCGCTCGAGAAGGTTGGCTGCGGACCCTGCTACCACATGCTCGAAGTCTTCGGCCGCCCGGGTCACGCCGCGCTCTGGAGCTCGGCCGCGGACGGCGATGACGTGGACTGGGACGCTCTCTTCGAAGGTTTCGCATCTTCGGTGGACTGGCCGTCATGCCACTTCTGGAGGCAACTCGCGGATCGTTACCCCGAGGCCGGTGTGCTGCTGACCGTGCGCGATCCACAGCGCTGGTACGACAGTGTGATGGCAACCATCTACCAAGGAATGGTGCGGCCGCTTCCCAGCGGCGTTCCCGAAGAGGTCGGCATCCAGCGCGCGATGGCAGTGAAGATTGTGTTGGACCAGGTCTTCGATGGACGGCTCGAAGATCGGGACTACGCGATCGCCGCGTATCAGCGGCACAACGAGCAGGTTCGCGAGGCGTTCGCCGGCTCCGATCGCCTCCTCGTCTACGAGGTTGCCCAGGGCTGGGAGCCCCTGTGCCGCTTCCTCGCCCGGCCCATCCCGGACGAGGATTTTCCCCACGTCAACGACAAGGAATCGTTTCGGCAGCGCATGGGGTTGGAGGCGGAGTAGCGTCTCGGATCAGTCGCTTCCTCTGCGCTACCGGGCTCCCGCCAGCTCGGCCAGCAGCTCGATGCCCTCGCGCTGACTCGACATGACCGTGAGTCCGGTGAGGCCCGAGTCGCTCCAGGCTCCCCAGCGTTCCTTGATGCGATCCACGGGGCCGATCAGCGCCCCTTCGTCACAGAACTCGTCGGGCACCGCGTCGATTGCCTGAGCCTTGTGTCCGGCCAGGTAGAGCTCCTGGATGCGCGCCGCGGCCTCGGGAAATCCGCGCCGGACCATCATGTCGTTGTGGAAGTTCTTGTCCCGGTGGCCCATGCCTCCCGCGTAGAGCGCGATGTTCGGCTTCATCCGGTCGAGCGCCGAGCGGATGTCGTCGGTGACGACCACGCTGACTCCGCCCTGGATCTCGAAATCGTCGATCGTCTTGCCGTTGCCGGCCCGCGCGAAGCCCTCTTCCAGCCAGGGCCTGTAGATCTCCAACATGCCGGGCACGAAGCTGAGCGGAAACCAGCCGTCGGCGATCTCCGCGGTGAGCTTGACGTTGGCTTCGGTGCCGGTCCCCAACCAGATCGGAATCTTCGGGTTCATGTGGAGGATGGATTTCAGCGGCTTGCCGATTCCCATGGCGCCCTCGCCCGTATAGGGAAGCGAGATCTCGCGGCCGTCGTGTACCACGGGTTCTTCACGCGCGAAGATCTTGCGCATGATCGACACGTAGTCGCGGATGCGCCAATAGGGGCGCCCCCACGGCTGTCCATACCAGCCTTCTACGATCTGCGGGCCGCTGACGCCGAGGCCCGCGACGAAGCGATTGCCGCCCGCGAGCGCGTCGATGGTGGCCGCCTGCATGGCGGCCATCGCCGGCGAACGCCCGGCGAGCTGCATGATGGAGGTCCCCAAACGGATGCGCCCAGTCACCGCTGCCAGGTAGGCGAGGGGCGAGGTGGCATCGGAGCCGTAGGCTTCGGCGGTCCACACGGAGTCGTAGCCGAGCGCCTCGGCGCGCTTGACCCCCTCCACCGGCAGCTTCAGCTGCGCGCCCGAGTAACCGAGCATGAGTCCGAGTTTCATCGCTGTCTCCTCGAATCTGGGGTATCAGAGCGCCCTGCGAATCTTGCAGGACCCGTCGGTGCGAGCATACGTCAGCCGCCGTGGGCGTCGCGAGCCACGCGCTATGCTGCAGCTGCCAACTCAATCAGGAGATCCGGTGAGCGACGAACTGGTCCGCTACGAGCTGCGAGACGGAATTGCGTGGTTGGGATTCGACGACGGCAAGGCCAACGTCATCTCGCCCGCTTCGATCGATGCCCTTCACGCCGCCCTCGACCGAGCCGAGAAGGATGCGCAGGCGGTCGTGATCATGGGTCGTCCAGGGCGCTTCTCGGCGGGCTTCGACCTGTCGGTGATGAAGCAAGGTGGCGACGCCGTGGTCAACATGGTGCGCGGTGGCGCGGAGCTGGCGACGCGCCTCTACTCGTTTCCACTTCCGGTCGTCGCCGCCGTGAGCGGACATGCGCTCGCAATGGGCGCCGTCTTGCTGATGTCCGTCGATGAGCGGGTCGCCGTCGAGGGTGACAGCAAGATCGGCCTCAACGAGACCGCGATTGGCATGACGCTCCCGGAGTTCGCGCTGATTCTGGCGAGGGAAAGGTTGGCGCCCACCCACCTGACCCGGGCCACCGCCAACGCGGAGATCTTCACGCCTGCAGAAGCCATCGAGGCGGGCTTCGTCGATCGGGTCGTCTCGGCGGATCGCCTGGAAGCCGTGGTGCGGGACCGAGCCCAGAGCCTCGCAGCGCTCGATGCTAGAGCCCATGGCGCGACCAAATTGGCACTGCGCGCCACTGCGCTGGAGGCGCTGCGCGAATCGGTCCGAGCATTCACGGGTATGAACCGAGGGTCCTGACCGCGGGATCGCTCTCGCTACACGAGGCCGATCGCGCGCAGTCGCTGTTCGAGAAACTCTGCGGCCGTGATCGGCGGCGTCTGCGCGGGCCGTTCGGGGGTAACGAAGGCGGGAAGTACGCTCAGGTCAGATTCCGGTCGCGGGTGAGCGAAAAACGGTAACGAGTACCGATGGCGGTCGGCGAGTTCGGGCGGATTCACCACGCGGTGGGTTGTCGCTGGGATCACTCCGTTGGTGAGTCGTTCGAGCATGTCTCCCGCATCCACCACGATCTGGCCTGCAGGGGCCTCCACGGCGAGCCAATGGCCGTCCGGTCGCAGTATTTCGAGCCCGGATTCGCTCGCTTCACAGAGAAGTGTAATCAGGTTGATGTCCTCGTGTGGAGCGGAACGCAGCGCTTCGGGATGCGCGTCGTTGGGTACGGGTGGGTAGTGGAGGGCGCGAAGCACGTGATTTCCAGCGTGGGTCATCTCTGCGAAGGTGTCTTCCGGCAGCCCGTAGGACTCCGCGAGGGCTTCCAGCAGAACGCACGCACAGCCCTCCAACGCCTCGAAGAGTGAGGAACAGCACGCCGCCATCTCGGGTGCGGCTGCGGGCCAGCGGTTCGGCAGGATCTCGTGCGACCGCGCAGGCTCTGCGGGCAGCTCGCGGCCCACGTGGAAAAACTCCTTGAGGTCCGGTTGTGCGCGGTCCTTCGCGTGCTCGATGCCGAATCCCGTGTATCCGCGGGCTCCACCAGGGCTCCCTCCCAGCTTCAGCTTCTCGCGAACCTCGAGCTCGAAGAAGCGTTTACAACAGCGGTAGGTGCGGCGGATCAGATCTGGATCGATGCCGTGATCCGAGACCGACGCGAAGCCGTATTCCTGGAGTGCATCACGCAGGGCCGCCGCGAATCGGGACTGCGCGGCTCGGTTTCCCGACGCGTAATCGCGCAGGCGAACGCTGGGAATCCCAGCCGAAGTGGCCATGGCCGTAGAGGATAGCTGGAGGCGAAGGTCTCAGATCGAGCTCTGGTGGGGATCTCGTGTAAATGGGGCCCAGATCAATACCAGTGCCGGGAGCGCAGTGAGGCCGTAGAAGCCCCAGCGGTAGCTTCCGAAGATCTCGTGCAAACCTGCCAACAGCGACGGCCCGAACGCACTGGCGATCACGATGACCATCATCTGGGCGCCTTGAATCGCGCCCAGATGTCTGCGACCGAAAAACGAGGGCAAGGCTGCAACTGTGAGGGGCGCGAAGAAGCCCGAAGCGAGCCCCCAACAAGCCGCCGTGACCAGGCGCATCACCGGATCTCCGATCTGGGTCATGCCGACGAACATTCCGGCCTGTCCCAACATCATGACCATGACCAGGAAGCGAATCGCCACTCGGTCCATGAGGTAGCCCACAACGAAGCCCACGAGCGTGCTGAAGACCGCGACCGGCAGGAAGATCGCCACGGCTTGATTCGCCACGAGGCCGGCTTCGCTGCCGATGTTGGTGATGTGGAAAGTGATTCCCGTGCCCACCATCGCCTGAACGGCAATGCCCAGCGACACCACCCAGAACGCGCTGGTGCGCAGTGCCTCGCGTCGCGTGAATTCGTGAGCCGGTCTGGAGACCGTTTCCGAGCCCGCTCCGGCGACCGAATCTCCGTACATGCGCAGCCCGCATTGCTCGGGAGAGTCGCGGTAGAAGAGCCAACCGATGGCGCTCATCCCCGCCCCGACGAGCAACGCGAGCGCCAGCCAGGTCTGACGCCACCCCAAGCTGACGATCGTCAGCTGAAACACCAGCGGAGCGGCGGAGAAGCTGAAGCTCACGAAAGGCCCGGAGACCGCCGCGACCAGGCCGCGCCCACGCTGAAACCAATGGGCGAGCATGGTCCGGCTGACCATCGTGAGCATCCCCTGACCGCTGAATCGCAGCCCGGCAAAGCCCAAGGCCAGGAGTAGCCAGCTGATCGTCCGGCTGTCGAATGCGGGTGTAACCGCGGCGATTTTCACGGCCAGCCGGTCCGCGCCCGCGAGGAACACCAGCGTGAGTGCGAGGCCCGTGGAGGCGCTGACCACGATGGCGCGCGCGCCGAAGCGGTCCACCAACGTCCCGCCGTAGGGCAGGGCGAGGCCGCTCGCGACGGTGCCGATCAGGTAGGCGTTGGCGATCGCCAGGCGCGTCAGGCCGGTGGCTTCGATCAGGTGATCGGTGAAGACGCTCACCCCGACCGTCTGACCGGGCACGCTCATCACGATCCCCAGCGTGCTCACGGCAAGAATCACCCAGCCATAAAAGAACGGAAACACCCTGGGATGAAACGGAAAGCCCGGCCGCACAGGAGCCCCTGCTTAGCGCGTAGCGCAGGTGGAGGCGAGAGTATCCGAGGAAATCAGCGTCGCGAGAGCATCGGCAAAGCCGCCACGAAGCCGGCCCTGGGCAGAGGCTGGGCGGAAATCAGCGGAGCGAGAAAATCATCCAACGTGCAAGCAACTTCACGCAGTCGGAAGCCACCCCAAGCGGCCCGGAAGCATCACGCGAGCCATTCCGACCAGCCTCTGCCCAGGGCCGGCGCTCCTGCAAACCCCCACCCAGCGATCGCCAAGCGATCACACGGCGCCGAAATCCTAACTAGGCCGATCGCCGATGATCGCCACCCGCTCCATCACCCGCCGCCCCGGCCAATAATCCGACGAGGCATAGTGTTGCGTGGAGCGGTTGTCCCAGAACGCCACCGCATCGCGTTCCCAGCGGAAGCGGCATTGATACTCGGGCACCATCGCTTGGCGGCACAGAATATCCAGCAGGTGCGCGCTCTCGTCGGACTCGAGCCCCTCGATGTGGCTGGCGAAGATGGAGTTCACGTACAGGATCTTGGCACCCGTCTCTGGGTGCTTGCGCACGATCGGATGTCGCACCGGCGGAAATTGCTGCTGGCGCTCGGCCAGCGTCTCCGGATCGAGCCCGCGCCCGAAGCTGTGCGAAAAGTCGTGAACCGCGTACAGCGAATCGATCCGCTCCTTCAGCTCGTCTTCGAGGTTGTGATAGGCGGCCACCATGTCGGAGAACAGCGTGTCACCTCCGTGTGACGGCACCTCGACCGCCCGCAACACCGAGCCCAGCGCGGGCGCCTCGCGCCAGCTGACGTCACTGTGCCAAAGATTCTCGTAGCCCGAGAGATCTTCGCCTTTCTCGAAGCGAACGACCTGCTCGTGTTCCGCGCTGGCATCCAAGAAGGGATGGGCTTCGAGCTCCCCAAAACGGCAGGCGAACTCCATCTGCTGCTGGGCGGTGATCTTCTGATTGCGAAAGAACACCACCTTGTAGGCAAGCCAGGCGCGGTGAAGCTCCGCAAACGTGGCATCGTCGAGCTCTCCGAGGTCGGCGCCCTCGATTTCCGCGCCGATCGTCACGCCCAGCGGACGAACTCGGATCCGCTCGAACTTCAGGCCGTCCAGCCGATCCCGTTCTTCGCGCAGCCAGGGCCGCGGGCCGGGACGCATCCCACCAAAGAGGGGCATTTGGTAATTCCGCTCGGCGCTGCCGATCAGTCGAGCCGTCTGTGACATGGTTGTCTCCTGGGTCGCGTCAGCGGCCCCCGAGTATAACCGCTGCACGCTGCGTTGGACCCGGGACCCGGGCTACCCTGGCCCGCTGTGTTCGCCACGCTCGGGCGCGAGTGGGCGTGGAGTCGAGGGTGCGCTGGAGCGTTGTTGGAGTGAGCGTTGGCCGGCCTTGGCATGGCCGCGAGGTGTAGGGGTTGGACGTCGGAGTTGACGTCGGACGGGAGGGCGGGATGCGGCTTCATCTGGTCGACGGCACCTACGAGCTGTTTCGGGCTCATTTCTCCCCGCGGCCCGGTCACCGCGACGCAGCGGGCCGCGACGCGAAGGCCACGGTTGGCCTCGCGGCCTCGCTGCTGAGCCTGCTCCAAGATCGCGAAGAAGCCGTCTCGCACATCGCGGTCGCCTTCGACAACCCCGTGGAGTCGTTTCGCAACGAACTCTTCGACGGCTACAAGACCGGCGAGGGTATGCCCCCGGAGCTGGCAGCCCAGTTCGACGCCGCCGAGGAAGCGACCGCGGCCCTGGGCATCAGCGTGTGGTCGATGGAGCGCTTCGAGGCGGACGACGCGCTGGCGACGGGAGCGGCGCGCTTTCGGGACGAGGTGGATCAGGTGCGGATCATGACCCCGGACAAGGACCTCGGCCAGAGCGTGCGGGGGGCCCGCGTGGTTCAAGTCGACCGCATGCGCGGCAAGGTCACCGACGAGAAGCGCCTGCGCGAGCTGCGCGGTGTCGGGCCCAAGAGTATTCCCGACTGGCTGGGTCTGATGGGAGACTCGGCCGACGGCATTCCAGGGATCCCCGGCTTCGGCGCGAAGTCGGCAGCCGCCGTGCTCGCCCACTACGAGCAGATCGAAGCAATTCCAACCGACGCTGCGGACTGGGAGGTCGCCGTGCGCGGCGCCAAGCGCCTGGCCCAGAATCTGGCCGAGCGGCGCGAGGATGCACTGCTCTACAAGCAACTTGCGACGCTGGCCGAGGACGCACCGGTCTCCAAGTCGCTGGCCGAGCTCCAGTGGCGGGGTGTCCCGCGCCGAGCGTTTGCGAGCTTCTGCCAGCGGAAGAGTGCCGAGCGCCTGCGCGACCGTCCGCATCGCTGGGCGGATTGAGCGGTCCTACACTTCGTCGGGTCGAATCACGGCTTCGGAACCGCCGTCCACGAAGAGCAGTTGGCCGTGCACGTAGCTGGCGTCGGCGCCCAGCAGGTAGACGACGCTGCGCGCAATTTCGGCGGCGGGCGCGGACCGCCCCAGCGGTACCGGCAGCGCCTGAATTGCGGGAGCTCGCTCTTCGTCGGCGAGCAGCGCGTCGAGCATGGGGGTCTCCATCTTCCCCGGCGCGACGGCGTTGAGGCGAATTCCGAGGGCTCCCCACTCCGAGGCGCGACGGCGCACCGCCTGGGCGAGCGCGCGTTTGGTACCGACGTAGGCTTCATTTCCATCGCCCCCGGCGACGATCTCCTGGGCGCGCTTCTCATTCCCCTCGCTGCAGGCCTCCAACAACCCCTCCGGAACGAGTTGGTGAAAGGCGGCGCCAATGGAGCAGATGGCGACGGCGGCGGGTGCGCTACCCCTGGCGAGCGCGTCGCGCAGCTGGTCTAGCATCGCGAGGGCTCCGAAGAAGTTGACGCGTACGATGGGTTGCGGGCGTTCGTAGGGACCCAGGCCTGCGCACGATGCCACGCCGTCGAGGGAGCCGGAGCACGCATCGAGTACCTGCGCGATCACCTCTTCGCGCCCGCTCGGTTCGCCCAGGTCTCCCACGATATCCGCCTCGTGGCGGTCGACGCCGATGACGCGCTGTCCCGCGCCGCGCAGCTGAGCGGTGACTGCGGCTCCCAAGCCGGACGCCGACCCGGTGACGACGACGGTTCGCATTGCTGAATCTCCTATCGTGCTCGCAAGGCCCGTCGGTGGGCGTTAGAAGGTCGAACGATCTCCGAGCTTCTCGGGATCGATGCGTCGCATCAGGCCCTCCTGTGCGACTGTCCCCACCAGGCTACCCGATCGCGTGTAGAGAGTGGCGCGCGCAAAGCCGCGCGCTCCCGCGGCCACGGGGCTTTCCTGGCTGTAGAGCAGCCACTCATCCATTCGAAAGTCTCGATGGAACCACACCGCGTGGTCGAGGCTGGCCATCATTACATCGCGAAAGAACAAGCGCCCCGGCGTGCGGTGCGGGCGGTGGATGTTGCTGACCATCCCCATGTCCGACGCGTAGACGAACAGGCATTGGTGAAGCAGCGCATCGTCGGGAAGCGCGCCATTTGCACGAATCCAGACGTGGTTGGGGCCCGTCGCTGGCTCCGACGCCAGCATGCCGTGGGGCTCGTTGGAGCGGTATTCGATCGGCCGCTCCGACACCATCCAGTCGCGGGCCTGGGTGGGAATCCGGTCGGCCAGCTCGGCCATGCGTTCTTCCCACGTGGGAAGGCTGTCGAGGTCTGGCGCGTCGGGCATCGGGTCCTGGTGCTCGTAGCCCTTCTCCGGGCGGTGATACGAGACCGACATGTTGAATATCGCTTTGCCGTGCTGCACGGCGACGACGCGTCGGGTGGTGAACGAGCTGCCGTCGCGGAGACGATCGACGTTGAAGACGATCGGTACGGAGGGATCGCCAGGCCTCAGGAAGTAGCTGTGAAGAGAGTGCGCGGCGCGGTCTTCGACCGTGCGGGCCGCTGCTGCGAACGCCTGGGCGGCCACCTGCCCGCCGAAGAGTCGCCCCCGGGAGCCGGGCTCGTTCTGGCCGCGAAAGATGTTGACCTCGATCGGTTCGAGATCGAGCAGCTCGATCAATGCCTCGAGCGCAGCGTTCACCACCCCCTCCTTCTGGGTTGCGGCCCCACCGAGACCGTACCTGGGGGGCTTTCGCCCGCCGATTGGCTAGCAGGTGGGGTCAGTTCTGCTATAACATCGTTAAATATAGCGATGTTATAGGCAAGCCTCATGACCCCCAACCCGCAATCTGCAGCGTCCCGGCGCGTCTCCGTGGCGCCCGTCGAAATTCTCAGGGCTACCGAGGAACTGCTGCTCAGCGGTGGGATCGAGAGTGTATCGATTCGCAAGGTCTCCGAGCGCTGTGGTTACTCGGCCCCGACCATCTACCACCACTTCAAAGACAAACGTGGTTTGATCGATGCCCTGCTCGAGGAACGCTTCGAGGCCATTCATCAGCTGATGGCGGCGATTCCGCCCCGTTCCGATCCGGCCCACTACCTGCGGGAGATGGTGATTGCCTTTGCCGACTTCGCGTTGGAGAACCCCGACCACTATCGGCTGCTGACCACGCCGATCGATCGCGAGCCCGAGGTGCCGTCGGCCGATGCCGCTCGCGAGCTGGTCCGAGGTGCGCTCGAGGCCCTCGCCCGTGAAGGCACGCTCGCCACCAACGACGTCGAAGCCGCCTTCCAGGTGATCTGGGCGGTGCTCCACGGTCTGATCTCACTACAGCTGATTCACCGCAACTACGAGTTCGTCGAGGATCTGGCCGGGGCTGCCTTCGACATGGTGGAACGTGGATTGCTTCGCGGAAAGCGCCCGGAAACGAGGACCTAGATGAACCTTCATCGAGCTGCGCTGAGTGCCGGTTGCGCGGCCTGCTTCGCTTTGGCGTGCGGCGACGCCGAGGTGGTCGAGGGGCCGCCGATCCGACCGGTCGTGGTGACGCCGGTGTCGACCCGAGACTACGAGGAGCGGATCGAATCCAGCGGCCAGCTGCTCGCCAAGCAGCGTGCCGAGGTTGCCGCCCAGGTGGCGGGCGAAGTTACGGAGGTACTCGCTGACGAGGGCGACGCCGTGGAAGAAGACGCGATCGTGATCCGGATCGACCCCGAAAGGCGGCAGCTGGATCTTGCAGGCGCGCGTGCCCGGGTTGGCGAAGCCAAGGCATCGCTCGCCGAAGCCAAACGCGAAGTAGCTCGTATGAAGGAGCTGGCTCGCCGACAGATTGCGTCGGCGACCAAGCTCGACACCGCGCAGACCGCCCTCGAGCTCGCGCAATCGCGCCT
>CAXMOC010000016.1:0-10396 GCA_964194865.1 uncultured Opitutales bacterium
GCTCACGGTTGCGGCCGACGAGCACCAGGCCCGCGCCGAGGCTCGCCAGCTCCATCGCCGCCGCTTTGCCGATGCCGTTGGTGGCGCCGGTGATCATGCAGGTCCGCCCGCTCATGTCTGTTTCGTGTGCCATGTCGCCCTGTCTGTTCTCAATATTCGTCCACGTTGATAGTGCTCACCTTTTTCGCTCTGCCCTTATCCTCAGATGATACACCCGAGCAGGTCCGAGATTCAGACTCGTTCCGCATCGTGAATTCGAGCAGAATCCTGTGCGTCATGCGGACGCTAGTCGCCTTCGCAATTTCCCTGCTTCAATGTCTCCTCGCCCTCTTCCGGGGTCGCGAGGAACAGGTGATCGTAGAGCTTGCGCTGCGCCAGCAGCTCGCGGTCTACGCGCAAGATCACCCGAGACCACGGCTATCGCCGCTCGATCGAGCGTTCTGGGTCACCCTTTCCCGGCTGTGGCCGCGCTGGAAGGACCATCTCGTGGTCGTTCGACCAGAGACCGTCGTTCGATGGCATCGCGATGGGTTTCGCCGTTACTGGCGGTCGATCTCTACTCCCGGACCCGGCCGACCGCCAATCTCCGAGGAGACGAAGGCTCTCATCGTCCGGATGGCCACCGAGAATCGCTGGCGTGCGCGGAAGATTCAGGCCGAGCTGATGAAGCTCGGAATCAGGGTCAGCCTCGCAACGGTCTCGCGTTACGTCCCCAAGACCAAGCTCGATCCTCCGCAGCAGCAACGGTGGATGACCTTCCTTCGAAACCACAAGGAAGTGATCGCTGGAATGGACTTTTTCGTAGTTCCGACGGTTCGATGCAGGCTGCTGTACGTCTGGTTCGCGATCGATCACGGCAGACGGCGAGTTCTTCGCTTCAACGTCACCGAGAATCCGACTGCGCGTTGGGTGATCCAGCAGCTCCGCGAGACCTTCCCCAACGAGCCAAACCATCGATTCCTGATCTACGACAACGATTCGATCTTCTCGTCCGCAGTCACGGGTGCGATCAAGAGCTTCGAAATCGACCCGAAGCGCACAGCGTTTCGAAGCCCATGGCAGAACGGAACTGCGGAACGCTTCGTCGGCAGTGTTCGGCGTGAGCTGCTCGACCATGTGGTCGTACTCAACGAAGATCACCTAAGACGGCCGCTTCGAGATTACGTCGACTACTACAACTCGGAGCGAGTCCACACGTCGATTGGCGATGCGCCGGTCGGTCGCCCGGTGGAATCACGGCCTTCGGCCGACGCACGAGTCGTCTCGCTTCCGCGTGTCGGAGGTCTTCACCATCGATATCGCTGGAGCGAAGCAGCCTGATCTCCGGATTCCTCGTCCGTGATCAGGCCAGCAGAGGTCGCGGATGAATATTGAGAACAGACAGCCTTCAGTCGCCTAGCGCGGCCCGTCTGGAGGGTTCATCTGCGAGCGCCTGGGTCAGGCGCAGCTCGAGGAACTCGAGTTTGGCGCGGATCGACGCGCCTGCCGAGATCTGCGGCAGAGAGTGTGTCTTTTCGTCTTCCTGCTCCCAAGCGTCGATGCGGGAGCGGGCCCGCTCGAAAGCGATCTCGAAGTCAATTTCCTCCGCGAGCGCTTCTTCGAAGAACGCCTTGCCGAACCATGTCCACTCGGCCTCGTTGCTGCAGCCGAACGAGCGGCGGTCGCTTGCCGCCGCGGTGAGCACCAGGGTCTCGTCGTTCGCCAGACCATCGATGAAGCCGCCCGCGTAACAGGCCGAGATCACGATCACCCGCCAGCGGATTCCCGCTTCGTCCAGAAGCCGATCCAAAGTCAGCGATTCGATGGTGTTCAGTGGCAGATCGTCGAATTTTACCGAGAGTTCGTGCGTCTTCGAGCCGTGGCCCGTGAGGAAGAGGAACAGAATGTCCTCATCGGTGTTCATGCGCGCCGCGATCTCATGGAGCATGAATCCGAGGTTGCTCCCGGACGCGATCGGAAGCTCTTCGCGGGTCGCGGCGTGATTGACCAATACCGCCGAACGACCCACCGTGTCGAACCGCGTGTCGAAGAGTTTCCGCGTCGCCAACACTTCGCGTCGGAAGACCGCCTGACTCGCGTCGGCTGCGAAGCCGACGAAGTACAAATCGGCCACACCTGGTCGTTCCAACTCCAACTCACCGGCCATGCCCAGGAGGAGTTCGTGTTGGGCGAACATCAACGCTTCGGCGTCGATCTCTTCTGTGTCGGCGCTCTCCGTCTGCCGCTGCTCCCAGAGCGCGTACCAGTCCGTCGTCCAATAGGGCTCGACCTCGATGTGGTTGAGCATGGCGAGCGAGCCGCCTGCACAGAATAGGACGAGAGCAAACGCACGCACGCCGGCGAGCCCGCAGCCAACCTCGAGAGCGCGGACCAGAATGCAGAAACCCCACACCATCGCGCCCCCCTGGACCGTCTCACCGACCCAAGAGAAATCCGCATCGCGCTGCCAGGCCGGAACCGTCGCCTGGAAGGCCAGTACGATCCAGATCGGCCAGAGCGCCGAGAGAAAGACCAGCACCGTCGAGCCGAGCCGATGAGGCTGAGTCTCTCGGGCAGCAGCCCACGCGAGCACAAGCAGACTTACGAAGATCAGCGCCTGAAGCGCAGCACCGCCTAGATCGAAGGCGCGTGGCGCGTCTACGACCAGCCAGCCGTAGCCGACGCCAAGCAGCACGTGAAGCGCGCCGAACGCGACGCTCTGGTCGAGCGAGACACGAAATCGGACGACCGCTATGCGGCGGCCCCGCGCCACCGCCCAGCCGGCTCGCAGGTTATGGATCCAGTCCCTCAGGACATGACCGCAGGCGCCGCGGCGAGCTTCCCCCCGAGCAGCGCGACCGGCGGTAACAAGAATAATCCGAGCGTCTCGATCAAGAGGTCAGGCGCGGCGTAGTAGTAGGTGGCGGCGAGTGCGGTGAGGCCGAGTGCCAGCGCATGACGCATAGGCGCGTCTGGCGAGAGTTGCGCAGCGGCGCGCCCGCCCAGAAAGGTCCCCAGAATCCCCATCAGCGCGAAGAGCACGTACCCATCAGAGCCTTCGAGGGCCTCACCAATCTCATTCGATTCCAGCTCCGCGATGAACGCGGCGAACGCCAGCACTGTTGTTAGAGCCAACATGACGATTGCGTGTACAAGCAGGCCCACTGACACCGAACTCAGTCTGAATGCACCTTGCATCCTCACGCCCCTCGTTAGTACCGCCCACATCTCTCTTCGGTGTGTTGGGCTAGTCGGGTGAGCCGCGCGGGCCAAAAAAGGGAATTCAATACAGAAGTGCACCTTGTACCTCGATCTCGGCTTGGAGACGGCATCGTCGATCGATCTCGAGCGGCCCCCGGGGGCAACTCGGCCGAGTGCGGAATTCAGCCGCGTAAGGTGCTGTCCTTTCTCTAAATTCATCCGCCGCCTAGACGCCGAAGGCGCGGATCAGGCTGCTTCGCGCCAGACATACCGATGATGAAGTCCGCCCACGCGAGGGAGGTCAACGACGCGGGCGCGATCGGAGGGCCTCGCGTCAGTAGATCGCCCAGCTGGCGCATCGCCGAGCGAGGTGTGGACGCGCTCGGCGTTGTAGTACTCGATGTACTCCCGAAGCAGGCGCCTCAGATGGTCTTCGCTGAGCACCTGTCCGTTCTCAATATTCGTCCTCGTTGAAATCGCTTACGTCTTCTCCTCGCCGGTCTTCGGCCGTCCCCAGCGGGAGACTCCGGAGCCGTCTCGGATTCCCTGTTTGCATCGCGGGATTCCCTGCTCGTTGGCAAAAATTTCCCTGTTTCCGAGTTTAGGGAAACAAGCCGCGTAGGATCCCGAAACGGGCTTGGACTGGAGAATCTGGCGTCACCCGGAAGCCGGTTTCGAGCGAATTCCCTGTATTTTCCCTGTAGATCAGGGAATTCGTTCCAGAGACGGGTTCGCGATCGACTGCGCCCACCGCCACCTAGTCTGCGGTTGCGGAGACTTCCCGCCCGCATTCGGGCACAGCCTGAGAAATCCCCGCGATTCCGCGGGGTGTTGGGGGACAAGCCCCCGCGTTTCCGAACCGGAGACTGACGGTTCCGGGCCTGGAAGACACCGCAGCCCGTGTTTTTCGCTGTTGCCAAGTTGGGCGGTTCGGATTCGCTCTCGATTCGCCCGCGCTCCTTCTCTAGCGCTTTAGTGTCTTTGCGAGGTGCCCGGACAGGCGCAGGGCGAGGGCCACCAGGGTCAGGGTGGGGTTCGCGCAGCCCACCGTCGGAAACACCGAGCTTCCGGCGATGTAGAGGTTGGCGATGTCGTGTACGCGGCAATCGGCGTCGACGACACCGTGGTCCGGGTCTTCGTGCATCCGCGTCGTACCCATGTGGTGATAGCCGCCGATCACGTCCTCCAGCCAGGCGCGGTCGCTGGTGGGGCCTGGGAAGAAGAAGCGACCCAGGCGAGCGAGTCCGAACTGGGCGGCAAAGATCTGATGGCCGCGCACCAAGGTGTGGTAGTCGGCGTCGGACAGCTGCCAATCGAGCCGCGGGCGGCGCATGCCGAGGGCGTCGGTCTCGTCGCCCAGGGTGACCCGGCTGTCGCGATTCGGCACCTGCTCGGTGCGAAAGAAGACGCGATACATACGGCCTTCGGCCCCGTGGCTGCGGCGCAGGCCCGTGTGAGCAATCGCCACGTCGTCGATGTCGCGGATCACGCGCCAGACGTCTCGGCTGAACTCATCGGGCCACTCTCCGCGCTCCAAATAGCGGGCTAGGTGCTCGTAGGCCACCGCACCGGGTGAGTTCATCGCCTCGGCGAGCCTCTCGTCGACGCGCCGGACCTCCACCAAGGTGACGATGAGATTGTTCAACCGCTCGTGGCGCAGAACTGCCGGACGAAGTCGCAGCGCCCCCATGAAGCCTCCCATCTCGCCTCGGTAGGAGTTGTAGAAGGCCGCGTCCATCGCGGACGACGACGGCAAGAAGAGCGCCCGGGCCAGGTGCGGGTGATCCATGAAATAGCGGCCCACGGCGTCGTGCCGATTGCCCAGACCCTGCGGGTGCGCGGGAGAGACCGACGAGAGCAGGATTCGCGGGTTTTCGATGCCTCCCGCGGCGAGGATGTAGGCGCGCGCCATCACGGAGAACGTCCCGCCGCCCAGCGTGGCAATGCGGACGCCAGTCACCTGGCCTCCCGATTCGGCGGTGTCGATCGAGATCGCGTTCGAGTGGAGCATGACGTTCACGTTCGGCGACTGTTCGAGTGCTTCCCGGTAGGTGACGCCGAACCGCGTTGGCGTGCTGAGCTGGAAGACCACGGATTCGACGACCTTTGGATCGAGGGGCAAGACGTCCGCGCCGATTGAACGCCTCCAGAAGTCCGCGTCGTAGCGCATCGACTTGAGCTCCAGCAGCCGATGCGCCTGCGGGTAGTAGGCGGCGAGCTCGTGAAAGCGAAGTGGCCAGCCACTCTCCGGAATCCACGGGCGCGCTCCTAGGTCCAGCGGGTCGAGCGGGCGGGTGTATCCGAGCCAGTGGTTGGTCGTGCCTCCGAAGAAGCGCTGACGACAGGTGTGGAGCGGGAAGTAATGTCGTCCGACGTTCTCTCCGCGGTAGAGGTCGGCGGTGGTCGGGTGGTCTTCGAATCCGCCGCTCTCGACCAGCGCTATCGAGAAGCCGCGCGGCGCCAGCTCGCGCGCCAGGGTGATTCCGGCCGCCCCTGCGCCGATGATGCACACGTCGGTGTTGAAGCGCGTGTCGCGCTCTACGCTGCGTCCATCCGTCAGCAAGGCCCGGTCATCCCCCCGTTCATGCCGGCCGATTGCAGTACTCGCACCGGCGGCACCTCGGCAACGTAGCCCGCCTGGATCCCGCGCGACCGCAATTGGAGATATACTTCCGCGAAGCCCGCACTTCCCTCGCTCGGAACCTAGTATCCCCTTGTCGAAACGCATCAGATGGGCTCCCCTGCTGGCCGCCGCGGCACTGACGATCGCGGCGGTTGCATTCTGGTCGTCACAGACGGATTTGACGATTGGCAAGGAAGCGCCCGCGTTGCGGGCGCCGCCTCCGCCCGCCGATGGCCGGTTCGTGCGAGTGCGCCAACGGGAGCCCGGCGGGAAGTCGGTTCGCGAACTCCTCGAGCAACTGCAGGCGCTCGGATACCTCGGGGCAACCCAGTTGTCCGCGACCAATGCGATCATCACCGTCGCCGAGAACGGAGCCTACCCGGGTACCAACTTCTATCTATCCGGACACGCTCCCGAGGCGTTCCTCATCGACATGGATGGGACGGAGTTGCACCGATGGTCCCTCGACTACCGCGAGCTGTGGCCCGACGCTCCCGAGCCCGCCGGTCAGGACAGCTACTGGCGGCGGGCGCACCTGTTCGAAAACGGCGACATCATCGCTTTCTATGCGAATCGGGTGAAGGGGATCATCAAGATCGACAAGGACTCGAAGGTCATCTGGGACAACTACCAGGTGCAGACCCACCACGACCTGGACGTGGTCGAAAATGGCGATATCTACGTGCTGACTCGCGCTGCCCACGTCATCTCCCGAATCGATCGATCGGCACCTGTTCTCGAGGACTTCATCACCATCCTCGATGAAAACGGCAATCGCAAGCGCAGCATCTCGCTGCTAGACGCAATGGAGCGATCGCCGTATCGGTCACTCTGGCTCGACAGGAGAAACGAGTGCCAGGGCGACTTCGAAGACCCGGACTGCGCCGACCTCTTCCACACCAACAGTCTGCAGATCCTGGACGGCCGCCTGGCCGGAGAGATCCCGGCCTTCGAGAAAGGCAACATCCTGGTGTCGCTCCGGCATCTCAACGCCATTGCGGTGGTCGACCCTGATCGTAATCAGGTCGTCTGGCTGCAGACGGGCGCCTACCGGGAACAGCACGATCCCAGAGTGATCGCGAGTGGCAACATCCTGCTGTTCGACAACTCCGGCCATGGGCGGGCTTCCGCCATTCAAGAGATTGATCCGAGGACGGGGGACGTCGTGTGGGAGTACCTGGGTACGAAGGACAATCCCTTCTACTCACTCTGGTGCGGTACCGCGCAATCTCTTCCGAACGGGAACACGCTCATCACCGAGTCAGAGAGCGGCCGCGTGTTCGAGGTCACGCCCAGAAAGGAGATCGTATGGGAGTTCTACAATCCCAACCGGGCGGGGGAGCAGAACGAGTACATCGGTGTCGTGTTCGAGATGATCCGGCTGCCGCAGGATTTCCCGCTGGATTGGGCAAGGAGGCAGCCTTCCCGTCCTGTTGCGAGTCGCGACACCGAACGACCAGCGCCGGTGCGCCAGGGCTCGTCGTTTCTCGATCTCCTCACGACTAACCGCGATCACCTGCTTGGTCTGAATCACCAAGGTGTAGTCGTTCGGCACTTTGCACAATCGATCTTGAGCTGCCAATCCCCGGGGTAGGCCGTACGGTATCCGTGATCGGGCTCGGTCCAGGTCACTACAAAATCACCAGCTCCACACCTGCACGGTCCCCGATGGTATTCCATTCGGTCGGTTGTCTGTTCTCAATATTCATCCGCGACGTCCGTTGAGCTGATCGATGACGAGAAGTCTGCCGGTCAGGCGGCCTCACGCCAGGCATATCGGTGGTGCAGACCTCCGACACGCGGGAATCCGATGATCTTGGCGTTATCCGAATGTCGGGATTCCATTGCTCGACCGTTCGGTGCATCGGCGATCGAGGTGTGGACCGCATTCCGCGCTTCGAGTCGAACACTGGAGAAATGGACATGGGCGACCGTGGCGGATGCAAAGACAAGGGCAAAAGAGAAAAACAAAAAAAGGCTCAGCTGAGTCAGAAAGAGAAGAAGAAGGTGAAGGCCGAGAAAAAGAAGAACAAATAGGGGCTCGTTGGGTCGGATTTCCCTGTCGATCAGGGATTTCGGTCCAGAGACGAGTTCGCGATAGACTGCGCCCACCGCCACCTAGTCTTCTGCCGCAGAGACTTCGGGCGCACACTCGGGAACAGTCCGAGAAAACTCCGCGATTCCGCGGGGTCTTGGCCGTCGAGGCCTCGCTCATCCGAACCGGAGACGACGGGTTCGCGGCCCCGAACGCTCAGCAGAGCCGGTTTTTCTCTGTTGCCAAGTTGGGCGGTCCGGATTCGCTTGCGATTCGCCCCAGCAAGACTCCGCCGGAGCTGTCCTCGTGGCTGTCGAACGCCATGGACTCCCCGTGCCGCCGGCGGCAAGCCCGCCGCTTACTCCGGGACCGCTTCGGAAACGGCTAAACCGAGGCCGGGGACGAGGTGGCGGTAGAGGAAGGCGCGCAGCTCGTCGTCATTGCGCTCCGGCAGGCCGCTGATCATGAGTGACAGGCCGATACGCAGATAGAACTCGATTGCCGTGTCGGCGTCCGCGTCGTTCCAGCCCGCCAACTCGACCCCGCGAGCCAGGGCCCGGCGCATCCAGGCGATGCCGGCGGGGTGGGTAAAGATCCCAGCCACCAACCCATCGGGCGACGCCGAATCCCAGATGGCGTGGAGCACCGGATCCGATCGGGCCTTCGCCAGACTCATGACCATCGCCTCTACGAAGACGTCGGCGGGGTCGGAAAGCTCCGCGACATAGCTGGTGATCTGCTCGGCGAGCGTGTCGGCAGTCGAGAAGATCGTCTGCCGGGCGAGATTGTCACGACCCGTGAAATAGCGATACACGGTCTGTCGACTCACCCCGGCCTCGGCGGCGACGGCCGCCATGCTCGTGCCGGCGAGGCCATCCCGAGCGATGCAGCGCGCTGCCGCCGCGAGCAGCCGCGCGCGAGCAGCGGCGACCTGGGGCGGATCGCCATTCCAGGCGGCCTTCGGTTTCGCGGGCACATTCATCGAATGGAATTGACAATATCTAAATATTGTCTAAAAGTCGAGACAGTATTTACAAACTGTCAATCTCTCGGGCTCGCCAAGAGCGGCGCTGAGAGGGGAGGGCCCAGCATGGAGTACGACGTCAACGACACCAGCATCGGCCTGGAACGGGAGCACGCCGCGCTGGCCTGGCTGCGGGCGAACGATCCCGTGCACTGGGACCCGAAAAACGAGGCCTGGCTGATCACACGCAATGCAGATGTTCGCGAGGTCCTGCACCACTCCCGCGTCTGGTCGTCGGCCAACGGGTACTTCCCGCCCGCTCACATGAGCGAGGCCAAGAACTCGATCATCACGATGGATGACCCCGAGCACGGGATCGCGCGCGCGCTGATCGCGCGGGCGTTCACACCGCGAAGACTCGAGCGCCAGGAGAGTCGCATCCGAGCCGTCATGGACGACGCGATCGACGCGATCGCCGACCGGCGCGGCTGCGATCTCGTCGAATCGATCGCGATCCCGCTCCCCATGCGGATGATCGCCGGCATGCTGGGCTTCGACGACGCGGACACGCAGGAGTTCCGGCGCATCTCGGACGCGCTGTTCGCGTTCACCAGCGCGACCCCGGAGGACCCGGGCCTCTATCAGCGGGGTGTCGACGCGTTCCACCGCTTGATCCAGCACATCCGTGGCGCGGTCGCCGAACGACGCGAAGCGCCGCGCAGTGATCTGCTGTCGGTCCTCGTCGAAGGCGTGGACGACGGGGTCCTGCACGAAGACGACGACCCCCTATTGGACGACGTCGTGCAGTTCGGCGTCCTGCTCATCAGCGCGGGGAACGAAACCGTCCGTCATACGATCAGCTGGGGCATGCACGCGCTCCTCGAGACACCGAAATGGCTGCCGCGCCTGCTCGATGAGCCCGAGCGCATTCCGGTCGTCGTCGAGGAGTGGCTGCGCTGGGCATCAGTCCTGCGCGGGCTGAAGCGAACCGCACTCGACGACACCGAGATCGGACATCAGCACATCCGGCGCGGCGAACAGGCGATTCTGCTCTTCCCCTCCGCGAATCGCGACGAGGAGATCTTCGAGCGACCCTTCGAGTTCCGACCCGCACGCGACCCCAACCACCACCTGGCCTTCGGAGAGGGCGTCCACTTCTGCCTGGGAGCGAGCCTCGCCCGCCTCGAGATGCGCATCGCCCTCGAGCGGATGCTCGAACGACTGCCGGGATTGCGTCTCGCTTCCGGCGCCACCGCCGTCCCGAAGCTCACCGCACTGACGAACGGGGTCGGGCGCCTGGACGTCGTCTACGACGAGGTAAAGCCGCGGTAGCTGGCGCCGATCGCCACGAGGCGGTCGCCGACGGCAGGCGTCACAATGTACGGGAACGATCCGCCCCAACGTGGCGCCGATCGCGTAGGACGCGGGCCTGCCGAGAGCCGTCATCCCGTTCAGAATGTTGCAAGCGATCAGCGTCTCAGCTTCCTGTGCCTTCGAGTGCCGAGCACGAAGCCGGTCCCCAATGATCGACTTGTACCGGAAGAAGGCGTTCTCGACGGTGCCTTGGCGGTGGTAGCCGGACTCCTTCTTCCAC
>CAXMOC010000017.1:0-8682 GCA_964194865.1 uncultured Opitutales bacterium
AGCGGCTCGCTACGACCGAAAGCTACTGGCAGAGCGGGCCGTCGACGCCAGGGAGATCGAGGTGGCGCTGCTCGGCAATGATCCCATGGAGGCGTCCGTCCCGGGCGAGATCCGCACAGGTCGCGACTTCTACGACTACCGGGCGAAGTACAGCGACGGCGAGGCCGAGCTGTTGGTTCCCGCAGCGCTGGACGAAGCCCAGACGCGCGAAGTTCAGCAGCTGGCGTTGAGAGCGGCCGAAGCCCTGGAAGCCAGCGGGCTGGCCCGTGTAGACTTCTTGCTGGATCGCGAGTCGAACCAGTTCTTCATCAGCGAAGTGAACAGCATCCCCGGCTTCACCGAACACTCGATGTTCCCACTGCTATGGGAGGCCTCGGGTGTCCCCTACCCCGCCCTGCTCGACCGGCTGATCGCGCTCGCCTTGGAGCGCCAGCGGGCCACCGCCGCGTTGGAGACCCGCTATCTAGGCGGCTAGTCGTCCTTCGGCACGGGGTCGCCGAGTTTGTAGCCCAACGCCCGCAGCTGATTGAGCTGCAGCTCGTCCAGCTCGATCGTCGGGCTCGGCACGCCCCACGGCGGCTCGGACTCGTTGAGATATTGATCGACACGCTCGAGCATCGACAACGCGCGCGGGCGGTTCTCGGAAAACCGATCCTGCTGCTCGGTCGGATCGGTTTCCCAATCGTAAAACTTCGTCCGGGCGCGATTGTTCAGAGGGACGATCACCCGCGAGCCGCTGTCCGTCAGCGAGACGATCTCCCGGGTGATCTCGCGACCTCCCCAGGTCTGATCCATGTGGGAGACCACTGGGCGCTCCAGTTCGCCAGGGGTCTCCGCTGTCGCCATGCCACCGGCGGCGAGGATCAAGGGCACCATCGATTTTCCGTCGGTTCCTTGCAGGGGAGGAAGCCCGACGAGATCGAGCAGCGTGGGCCACACGTCGACGTTGCCGATCGTGGTGGGGACCCGTATCTCCCGCTCGAGGATCAACGGCGGAATGATGATGAAGGGAACCTGGACGACCTCGCGGTGGAGATCGCGCCCGTGTCCCTCGATACCGTGCTCCATGAAGGCCTCCCCGTGGTCCGAGGAGATCACGATCAGCGTGCGGTTCAGCACTCCGATTTCGTCGAGCTCGCTCACGATTCCACCGATCACTCGATCCGTCCAATCGAGCGCCATGTCGTAGGAGTCGGTGTAGCTCGTGCCGAACTCGTCCGCGTCTTCGTCGAAGACGTACTGGTGCAGATCCATCAGGTGGCAATAGAGGAAGAACTTCTCCTGTCCGAAGCGGCCGAGGAAATCCTTCGCGGCCATGAAGATGTCCTCGTCGGTTCCGCCGAGCACCGGCGGAGCGGGTCCCAGGCGCCGAGCTGCCTCTTCGCCGGGGCGCGGCCGGTGGTAGATGTCGAACCCCTGATCGAAGCCAAAGTTGGGAGCCACCCAGCCGTTGCGCCAGATCCCTGCGGTGCGATAGCCCGCCTGGCTAAAGATCTCAGCCGGAAGCGTCGCCTCGTCGGGGATGACGTTGTCGAAACGCAGGATCCCGTTGGTGGCCGGGTAGGTACCGGTCCAGAGCGAAGCCATCGAAGTCTTGGTCCAGCTGGCCTGGGAAATCACCGACTCGAACACGATGCCGCGACTGGCGAGCTCGTCGATCACGGGCGTCGTGGGGCGCCCGTAGCCGTACAGGCCCATGTGGTCGGCGCGGAGAGTGTCGACCACGATGAATAGGACGTTGAGGTCGTCCCGCTGCCGCAGCTCGCGCAGGTCCTCGACGGTTCCACTGGGCCGCGAGGGAATCGACAGCTCGAACTGCGTCGAGATCGCGGCCAGCAACAGGATGCTGGCGCCGACGAAATAGGTCCTGGGGGAGTCAAAGAGTCGCCGCAGCATTCAGCTGAGCCTCGCGTCAGAGGGGCTCAGATCGTACCAACCCGCGAAACAACCGACATGGAGTCCTGGGGTGCCAACCGACGAGCGGATGCGCGGCTACAGCCGTTGGACGAAGCCGCGGGACGAAGGATTGGACAGAGCCAAAAAACAGCGGGCCCCCCTTTGCAGAGGGGCCCGCCGAAACGATCCGGGATTTCCCGGGGTGATTACTTGCGCATTCGACTGCGGCCAAACAGGACGAGGCCCGCAGCACCCGAGCCGAGCAGCAGCAGCAATCCGGGCTCAGGCACGAAGTGGAAGGTAATCGTGTTGAACAACGCCAGCTTGTCGGTCTGCGGGGCGATGCCCTTCGTGTGCACCTGGGTCGGCGTGACCAGAGTCAAGATCCCCGACGGCTTGGCGGTCGAAGACGTGCCCGACAGTACCGCGTGCACGAAACCGTGGTGCATCCGAGTGATGGTGGCTCCTTGAGGAAGCTGCGTATTGTTCGGGCCGACGTTGTTGAGCAGGGTGGCGGTATGGATCTGCCAGGGTGCGTTCTCCAGGGTGACTCGAAGCCCCTGCCCCCCCCCCATAGTCGTGCCCGCCACCGTGACGATGCCACCGATGCCGATGCCGCGGGTACCGTTCTCGCTCAGGATCAGGGGCAGCACAAGGTTGCAGCCCGAGAAGAGCAGACAAATCCGCGAGACACCGCCGATCGCCAGCACGTTACCGGTGAGCGGGGCTGTGCCCAGACCGCCGGAAGTGACGTTGCCCGAGATGTCGAAGAAATTTCCGCCGCCGCCGAAAACTTGACGAGTATCGACACCGGCGGTCGTGATCAAAACCTCGGGGTCCGTCGAGGCGGCGAAATCGCCGTCAGCGGGATCTGTCGGCGCCACGCGGAGCGTGATCAGGTGGCTGCCGCCGAAGGAACCGTTCACGGTGACCACACCCGTAGCGGTCGTAACGGTAACGCCGCCGAAACCGAGCTTCGATCCGATCGACGACCGCACTTCGATGAGCGCTGCGGACGCACTTCCAGCCATCCCAACGGCAAATGCCACGAATACGATGGCTGCTAATAGCTTTCGCATCTGATTTCACTCCTATCCGAGAGAATTCGTCAGAGAGCGTGAGAATCCATCAGAGAGAATTCGAAGCTCACGGTTTCCTTCTGCAAGGTGCCCGATTCAGCAGATCGGCTTCGGTGTCGACCTGGAGCCACTTAAGGTGACCCACCCGGCAGATCGAACTGCAACTCCAATGCCAACCGATTTCGGCCTGTTCTGCACATCTCAACTATCTGAGTTACCAGAACATTTCATCGAAGTCCAGAATTATAAAAGGCACTAAGTGACGCATTTTGCGGAAATAGTTTTCTAAATATGGGAAAAGGTGTTCCGTCTCCTTTCGCGCTCTTGGGATAGCTATCCGTCACGTTCCCGGATCCGCCATCCGAGCGGTCAATTGCTCGATCTCCCTCGCCAGCCGCAGATTGCCCGGATCTCGCTTTTCAGCGGCTCGCAGCCGGTCGAGTGCCCGCTCGAGCAGGCCGGCGGATTGCTCCGCGCGGGACAGTCGCAGTGCCGCTGCGGGGCTCTGAGCGGCCGAAGCCGGCAACTCGTCGAGGACGGCTTCGCCCCGATCGGCGCGGCCCGCCTCCAGCAGCAGCGCCGCGAGCCGCCAGCCGGCCTCGACGTTGGCCGGATTCGCAATGCGCGCCTCCCGATACGCCTCGGCCGCCTCTCCGATCATCCCCTGGCGCTCCAGGGTGCGGCCGATCGCGTTGTGGGCCTGGGAGGAGCTCGGATCGAGCTGGCGTGCAGACTCGTAAGCCTGCACGGCGTCCGCGAAGCGTCGCTGGGCGGCCAGCGACTTCCCGAGAATCAGGAACAGATCCGGGCGGTTTGGTTGACCGCGCAGCGCGCTGCGCGCGTCCTGTTCGGCAGCCTTCGGGTCTCCAGCCGCCAGCGCCGCGGTTGCGCGGAGCGCAGCCACCGCCGGACCTCGATCCCCAAGGCCCGAGAGCAGCCGAAGAGCCCGGTCGGCACGGCCGCGGGAGAGGGCCGCGTGCGCCTTCGCGATCTCGCCCAGCACCTCGATTTCCGCCTTCGGATCGGGCCCGCCGACGATACCCAGCCGCTCGGTGTCGGCCGGCAGCGCCGGAACTTCATAACCCAGACTCTGCAGGCGGAGACGGAACTCCTCCGTCAACGGAATCGAAGCTCCCGCATGGGCGCTGCCGATCCTGGCGGAGAGCAACCGATCCATGCGCGCCGCGACGTCCGGCGCAACCGCGTGGATGTCCCGCAGCTCTTGGGGGTCGTCGATCAGGTCGTAGAGCTCGGGAGTCGGCGCGCGGATGTACTTGAAACGGTCGGTTCGAATCCCGAGCAGCGGGCTCCAGCCATGATCCAGCTGGGTGGCGAGGGTCTCCAGATAGGCGTTGCGGGGCTCTGATTCGGCGCCCTCGATCAGCGGCTGCAGGTCGCGCCCGTCCGCCCCGGCGAGCGGATCCAGCCCCACCAGCGCCAGCAGGGTTGGGGCGAGGTCCGTCAGGCGCGCCAGGCCCGCCACGGAGCGCCCCGCCGGAAGGCCGGGGCCCGAGAGCAGCAATGGAATCCGTTGGGTGGCGTCGTACAGGGTGTAGGAGTGGGTGATCTCTCGGTGTTCGCCGAGGCTCTCGCCGTGGTCGCTCGTCGCGGCGACGAGCAATCCGCTCGCGCCCCAGCGCTCGCGGATGCCGTCGAGCAGCCTTCCCAACTGGTAATCCACGAAGGCGATCTCGCCAGCGTAGGGATCGCTCGCAAAGGCACTGGCGAAACCCTTTGGCGGTTTGTGATCGGCGTGGGGATCGTAGAAGTGAACCCACAGGAAGAAGCGATCGGGCGCACCCTCGAGCCAGGCCAGCGCCGCGTCGACCACCTGGTCCGCGGGTCTCTCCGCGAAGCCAATCGCTCCAGAGACTCGGCCGCTGGCGACCTGGTCGTCGTAGTGATCGAACCCCCCCGCCAGGCCGAAGCGGCTGTCGAGCACGGCCGAGCCAACGAACGCCGCGGTGGCGAAGCCCGCCTTCTGCAGCTCGCCGGCAAGAGTCGGGTGGGAGCGTTCCAGGCTGTAGATCGAGTTGTGCCGAACCCCGTGACGTGGCGGCTCCAGTCCCGTCATCATCGAGGCGTGGGACGGTAGCGTCAGGGGTGTCGGCGCCATGGCCGCTTCGAAGCGAACCCCGCCGTCGGCGATGGCGTCGAGATGGGGCGTGTGCGCGCGGCCCGCTCCGTAACAACCGAGGCGATCCGCACGCAGCGTGTCGATCGTGACGAGCAGGATCCGCTCGGGCGCAGCGGTGGGGGGCAGCTCGGGCGCGCACGCGAGCCACACGAGCGGGCCTGCAGCAGCCAGCAGACCGGGCGCAGCCCCGCTCGCCAAGGCTGCGATCGAGCGCCTGAACCCGCGCTCGAAGACTTTCCCGAGGCGCGTGGCCGCGCTCGACGGTGTCGCTGCCGACTCTATACTTTTCGCCTCTTTCGCCACGAGGAGGTCGTCTCCCGCAATGCCCTGTTCTGCGACAAAGCTATCGAAACAGCGCGATGTCCGAGGGGGCCGCCACAGCAATGGCCGGCCGAGCCCTCGGAGCATCCGCGGGGCACTCGCGCTGCTGTGTATGGCGGCGCTCGGCAGCTGGGCGATTGGCTGCAGCCGCGACGTCGAGGCCCGCCTCGCCGAGGTTCGCGCGCTCCAGGACGTGGGCCAGTACACCGCTTCCCTCGAAGATTTGAACGAAATCCTCTCCGTCGCGCCCGACCTCCCCGAAGCCAACTACCGGTTGGGAGTCGCCCTGATCCAAACCGGCAACCCCAGCCGCGCGGTGTGGGCCCTGCAGAAGGCGAGCGAGTCGAAGGCCTATCAGATTTCGGCCACTTTGTTGCTCGCCCAAATTCAGTTCAGCCTGAACAACTTCGAGGAGGCCGTCCGGGCAGCTGACCGGGTGCTCGAGATGAAACCCGACAATCGCGCTGCTCTCGAGACACGTGCCCAGGCCAACCTGGGCATTCATCGTCTCGACGAGGCGCTAGCCGACACGTCTCAACTCATCGAGCGCTACCCCGACAGCTACGCGGTCCTGGTGATCCACGCCACCGTCCTCGCCGAGATGGGAAACTCCGAAGAGGCTGAAGCCGCACAGTACAAGATCAAGGAAGTGAGCGAGGCGAGCGGTGACCCTCAGGCCGCCAGCCGCGGCTGCCTCGCTCCGGCTCTCTACGCCGATGAGAATCTCGAAGACTCCGAGAAGGCCGAAGAGCTCTACAACGACTGCGCGGCCAGGTACCCGGCCGACGCCTTCATCATCGCCCACATCATCAATTTCTTCGACGGTATCTCCAAGCCGGAGCGCGGGACGGAGCTGCTACGGCTGACGATCGAAGAGGTGCCCGAAGTCCTGACGCTGCGCTCGCAGCTGGCCAAACGCCTCGCCAACCAAGGCGACGTCGAGTCCGCTGAGGCGCTGCTGCGAGAAGCCGTGGATCGCTTCGGATCTGCCGCGGCCTGGAATCTTTTGGTCGAGCACTACAGGCAACAGCGGAAGCCGGCGCGAGCGCTCGAGGCCGTCGAGAAGGTGATCGAGTTGACGGGCGGCGGCGGCGATCAGGTCCGCTTCACCTATGCGGATCTGCTCGTGGACGTGGGCCAGCTCGATCGTGCCGAGGATTTGGCGCGATCCTTCGACGAGCGGGCCTACACCGCGCTGATACGAGGACGAATCCTGCTGGCCCGAGGTGAGAACGAGGCCGCGCTGGCGGCTTTCGACGCAGGTCTCGCCGATTGGCCCAACAATGCTGGCGCGCGCTACCTCGCCGGCGTCGCGGCGCTGCGCCTGGGGGACTTCGAGCGCGCGGCGGTCGAGCTGCGCGAATCCGTTCGCGTGGACGACACGGAAACCGATGCCGCCCGAGTGCTCGCAAAGCTCCTGTTCGAACGGGGAGATTACGATCAAGCCCTGGGCTTTTCGCTGCTGGCCGAAAAGCGAGTTGACCCGGCCCAGTTGCCCCACGATCTCAAGCTCGCCGCCCGCACCTACGCCTCCTTGGGAAGGTTCGACGAAGCCCGCGCAGCGGCCCACGCCCTCGCAAGACTGTCGGGCCACGCAGCCGAGGCGGCCGCCGAACGCGCGATCATCGAGCGCATGGCGAAGGGCCCCGAGGCCGCGGTCGCCGCGATCGAGGCGCTGGAACTCGACCTCGCGGACTCCGCCAACCTGCCCGCCCTTCGCGCCCTCTGCGAGCACCTGGGCATGACGGGGGAATTCGATCGAGCGGTCACCTACATCGATGCAGCGCTCGCGCGGACTCCCGACAGCGCGGAGCTGAACGCGCTGTTGGGAGAGACGCTGGCGACTGCCGACCGAACCGAGGCGGCGCGCCGCGCCTTCGAACGCGCCCTCGAGATCGACGCCGAGCAGCCGCAGGCGCTGGGAGGCCTCGGCACCTTGATGGGCGTGGGCGGGGACACGACGTCAGCGATCGATCTGCTCGGCCGGGCCGCCGATCTCACCCCGAACTCGGAGGCCTACCGCTACTCCGCCGCCCAGCTGTTGCTGGCGGCGGGCAGTCGCGAAGCCGCGGAAACCAGCATGAGAGCGATCATCATGCGGTCTGCGGGACACGCGGCATCCCGCAACGACCTGGCCTGGATTCTCGCAGAGGACGGCCGGGAGCTCGACCTCGCACTGTCGCTCGCCTCCGAGGCGAGCCGGCTCAGCCCCGAGCCGGAGATCTTCGACACCCTGGGCTTCGTCCACCTGAAGCGCGGTGAGGCGGCCCTCGCCGTGGAGGCGCTCGAGCGAGCAGTCGCAGGACGCCCCGGCTCGCCGTCGATTCGCTATCGCCTCGGGACAGCATTGCGCCAGACTGGCGACAGCGAACGCGCACGGGCCATGTTGACCGATGCCCTCGAGGCCGGAGCCTTCCCCGAAGCCGAAGCGGCGCGGCGCGAGCTGGCATTGCTCGCCCAGGGGTAGTGCGGAGATCCTGTGATCCATCCGCAGCCGCGCCGCCTGGCCTTGCTCGCAGCGACCGTGATCTGGGTCGCTTGTACTTCGCCGGAAGAGCAGTTCGCCAAACACCTGCGCACGGGCGCGGAGCTCGCGGAACAGGGTCAGATCGAAAACGCTTTGCTCGAGTACCGCAGCGCTCTCAAGCTCGATCCGCGCAGCGCGGAGGTCAACGAGCGGCTCGGACGTCTGCTCCAGACGAAGGCGGATCCAGCAGCGGCGGCGTACCTCCGCGACGCGTATCAACTCGACCCCGAACGGGTAGAGGCAGGGATGACGGCGGCTCGGCTCCTGTTGCTGACGGATCCTGAGGGGGCTTCGAAGTTGATTGCAGCGGCGCTGCAGCGTGTCCCTCGGACGGCGATCGTCCACCAGGCGGAGTCCGATCTGGCATTGGTTCGAGGCGACAGCCGCAGAGCCATCGCTGCAGCCCGCAAAGCGTTGGCGATCGAGCCCGAGAACAAGGCGGCCTGGTATCAGCTGGGCAAGGCGTACCAAGCTCGCATCTTCGAGAGAAACCAGCGCGACCGGCTGGCTCAGGCGGGCCGTCGTCGCCGCCGCCCCAGCTTGCCGGATTCGGTCTACCAAGCCGCCATCGATGCCTTCGGCCGCGCCGACCAACTCGCCGAGGGCGGCGACATCCACGCCCTGATCGAGAAGGCACGCGTCTTCGGCGGCTGGCCCGGGCACGAGCAGGAGGCGGAGCAGACGTTCAAGCGGGCCATGAAGCGGGCCGTATGGAGCCGCCG
>CAXMOC010000018.1:0-97490 GCA_964194865.1 uncultured Opitutales bacterium
TCGGAGCCCAGCAGCGAGCACGGATCGAAGCGATCCGCGCGAAGGCGAATCAGCCGGAGTGCTTGATCCGACTCGAACCAGTTCAGGGCGAGATCGACGACGATCACAGCTCGCGGTCCGAGCCCCTCGATAGCGGCCGCCGCGATGGCGCCGATGCGTGCGTAGGGGACGCGCTTCTTGATGCCGCCCTCAGCCTCGATGACGAGCCCTTCCCCACCCAACTCGATGGGAACGGCTTCCACCACCTCCACTTGACGTCGGCTCGCGATCTCCAGATCGATCGTCGTGGGACGCAACGGGGCCTCGAGAGCATCGGCCTCGATCTGCTCGAACGAGCGCGCGAACGCTCGCGCTGCCGCCTCGGACGCTAGTTCCGGTTCCGGCAGGGGTGTCGGTTCCGCTAGTGGTGCGGCTTCCAGTACTGGTGCCCGTTCCGGTAGCGGTGTCGGTTCCGGCGATGGTGCGGCTTCCCGTACTGGTGCCGGTTCCGGTAGCGGTGTCGGTTCCGGTAGCGGTGTCGGTTCCGGCGATGCTGCGGCTTCAACTCGAAGCGACCGCGCAACGCTGGCATCTGATCGGCTCGTCACCGGTTGGAGATCCTCCAACAGCAGCTCTAGCTTCTGGCGTTCCTCGAGAGCGAGGTCCGGCCGGCCGAGCGCCAGGCGGGCCGCCCGCACGGCGGTCGGCAGATCGAGTTCAGAAGCGGCCCGCGCCACTCGGGTTGCAACCACCGTCGCGTCCCAATCGTCCGCGGCGTCCAGCGCCAACTTCAGGGCCTCGAGCGCGGCGGCGGGCTGTTCTGCTTCTCGCAGCAGAGCGGCGATGCGAATCAGCAGCGTGGGCTCCGCTTCACTGTGCAGTCCCAGCTCGCTGAGCTCTCGCCAATGTTCGATTGCATTCGGTGACTTACTACGTACCTCTTTGCGAATGACCTTGAGCATCGCGCTCGACGCTTCCAACGGCCTTCCGAGATCGATGGCCACGTCCCACATCGCGATCAATGCATCGCGGTCGCCAGGTCTGCGAGCCAGCACCTGCGAGATCAGCTCGAACGCCTCCTCGATACGGCCCTCGGCGTGGGCGGTCAGTGCCAACTCGAGATCCGAGTCGATCGGTTCTTCCCGGCCCGACGCTCCGGAAAGGCCGCGGAGTGCCGCTTCCACCTTTCCGAACACCACGATGGCAGCCAAGAGCAGCCCGCAGCCAAAGCCGCCGGCAATCGCCCAGTACGCGGGACTCACGTTTCCGGCAACGGGCCCAGAAAAGCTGGGATCTCTGAGTACCGACGGTTCCCAGCCAAACCACGAGGGCAGCAGCAGCCAACAGGCTCCGGTGAGCAGGACGAAGCCGTAGGGAGTTTCCCGCCAGATTGACCGGTAACGAATCGCAAAGGCGGCAAGCAGCCCAGCGACGAGCCCCCCTGTCCCGATTAGCGGGGCCGTCAGCTCCGGGTTGCCAATCCGGAACGCAGTCGCAGCGCCGACCGACGTCGCCAGAAGAAACAGCGCGAACAGCGGACTCCCCCAGGTTCGCTCCAGGTAGAAGGCCAGGATGAGCAACAGAAATCCGTTGCCGATCAGGTGCAACCATCCCGAATGGACGAACAGATGGGTCAGATAAGTGGTCGAATCGGGACTTCGAGCGCGCACCCCCCAGCGAAAGCGCGGCAATTCACGGATCGGCGCCGCGGCCTCTGACAACAGATCACCAAGGACCTGCTGGTGTCGGCGCTTCATACTGGGAGCGATCAGCGGTGCGCCCCGCTCGTCTCGGTCGCGTCGGTAATGCCCCTGGTGCTTGTCGATCGCCTGGGCAGTGGTCTGCTGGAGCAAGAGGTCGGGAGCCTCCAGATAGGGGCGGTCCCACCAGTAGGCGACGCCCTTGGCAATCGCCGCGTCGGCAGTCAGCTGGGCTTCGCGCTCGAGGTGGCCGTCATAGGCGAGCGCCGCGACACAGATCAGCAACAGCCCGTAGCTCAGCCATGGGTGTCGATTCCCGGCTGTTGCAGGCGTTCCGAAATCAGGGTTCATCACGCTTCTCAAAAAGGGGCCACCCAGAGGCGTTTCCCCGTGGGGCAAGACACCGTGGGGCGATCTGTAGAACGGAAGAAACAACGGCCACCTGAAGCGGAAACGCCCGGGGGCCGGCGCTCTCGAAGCTCGCTCTCCTGGGCACCCCTCCATTCCCAGCGGGAGTCGGCGGCTATGCTCGCGACACTCGATCTGGGGGGCGCAAGGTGCGAGGCGGAGCGTGGCTGGCGGCGTGTGCCCTGGCAGCGGCCCTCGTCGCCTGCCGGGGCGAATCGGGCGATCTGCTGGGGCTATCCGAGACCGTGGTCGTGGCACCGCTGTCTCCCAACGCAAGTCCCGAGATCGTCGAAATGCTTCGGGAAGGACTCGCCGCACCGCACCACCCTTCGGACGGTCAGGGACGCGCGTGGCTCGCCCAGCTCGAAGGCGACCCCGATCACGCGACCGCCGGGACTCCGGGGAGGTTCAGCCTGGTCTTCGAGGTCGGGCCCGAGGGCGTCGCTTCTGGCGGAAGCGTCCACCTCCAGATCTCGCCCTTTTGGGGCTGGAGCACGCCCCAGGTCGAGATCCCCGAACTGCCCGGCTACACCACTGTCGAACCGAGTGCTCCCGACATCGAACTCGAGATCGAGACCCTCGATCAGCAGCTGCTCGGTCTTCGGGTAGTCGGGCGGGCGCTCCGCCCGGGCGAACAGCTTCGGTTCGTCTATGGAGCCGGCCCTGCCGGAGCGATTGCCGACGACATGGCCGAGCGAAACTCGCGGTTCTGGTTCGCGGTCGACGGAGACGGCGATGGCACCCGGGCCTTCCTGGAGGATTCGCCAGGGATCGACGTGGTCGCAGGGCCTCCCGCGCGACTCGTTCTGACGCTTCCGAGTGTGGCAAGACCCGGCGAGACCGTCCGCCTCACGGTCGCCGTAGTCGATGGGCTCGGAAACGCGGGGTTTCCATTCCAGGGGGAGGTCCTGCTCTCGGGCGCCCCACCGGAGTGGAAGCTCGACAAGCGCGTCGTCTTCGATGGAAGCGAGGCCGGAACCCGCAGCGTCGAAGCGCTTCCGGCCGGCAGCGCTCCGGTCCAGCTGCGGGGGACGACCGCGGAAGGGTTGACGGGCGAGAGCAACCCGATCTTGATCAGTGCCGACGCTCCGCGCGTATTCTGGGGCGACCTTCACGGCCACTCCAGCCTTTCGGACGGGACGGGAACCGTGGAGGACTACTTTCGCTACGCCCGCGACGTCGCGGCTCTCGATGTCGTGGCGCTGACCGATCACGATCACTGGGGGATCCTGCCGCTGGACAGCCACCCGCAGATGTGGGACGAGATCCAGGCGGAGACCCTCCGCTTCCACGAGCCGGGGCGCTTCGTGACCCTGCTCGGCTTCGAGTGGACCAGCTGGCTGCACGGGCATCGGCACGTGCTGTACTTCAAGGACGAGGGCAACGTCTACAGCTCCGTCTCAGAAGAGTACGAATCGCCTACGCAACTTTGGGACGCTCTGCGGGGAGAGCCAGCCCTGACGTTTGCCCATCACTCCGCCGGGGGGCCGATCGCGACGAACTGGACGATCCCCCCCGACCCCCAGCTGGAGCCCGTGACCGAAATCGTCTCGGTGCACGGCAGCAGCGAAGCCCCGGATTCACCGAATCCGATCTACGATCCACAGTCGGGCAACTACGTGCGCGACGTACTCGACCGGGGTTACCGGTTCGGGTTCATCGGCAGCGGAGACAGTCACGACGGCCACCCGGGCCTCGCGCAGCTGGGAACACCCACCGGCGCAGGGCTAGCCGCGATCCTGAGCGAAGAGCTGACGCGAGAATCCGTGCTGGAGGCGATGCGCGAGCGACGCGTCTACGCCACCAATGGGCCGCGCATCCTGTTGCGCGCGGCACTCGGCCCCCATCGAATGGGCGCGCTGGTGCCGAAACCCGACGAGGGGCATTCCGACGACTTCTTCGTCCAGGTGGTCGCGGTCGCTCCACTCGAACGGGTCGATCTCATCCGAAGTGGCGAGGTCGTCGCCTCGATGCCGATCGACGGGCTGCTCGACGTGATCCTTCAGCACACGGTGGAAGACCTGACCTCAGGAGAATATCTCTACGTGCGCGCCATCCAACAAGATGGCGGCGCGGCCTGGTCGAGCCCGATCTTCGTGGAGTGAAGGCTCGAGACCATCGATCCCCAAGGCGCCCCGAATCCGAGAAGCGCAGAGGTCCTCGGCTTGCGAAGTCCCGAAGTCTCGATCCTGTTACCCGTCTTCGACACCGCTGAGACGCTGCCGGCCTGCTTGCGGAGCATCCAACGGCAGAGCTTTGGGGACTGGGAGTGCATTGTCGTCGACGACGGCTCGCGAGACGGCGGTATCGATGTGGCGCGCGCCGTGGCGGCCAGCGACTCGCGCTTTCGGATCGTCTCGCGGCCCCACCGCGGTCTCGTCCCCTCCTTGCTCGATGGGTTGGAGCGGTGTCGAGGACGCTTCGTCGCGCGCATGGATGCCGACGACTGGATGCTCCCAGCGCGCCTGGCCTGTCAGCTCGCCGCCATGCAAAGCGATCCTTCGCTCGCCGGAGTGGGCTGCCACGTTCGAATCTTTCCTCGGAACAACCTTGGAACCGGCATGCGCGCCTACGAGGGGTGGCTCAATCGCATCGCTTCGCCGCAGGACGTGCACCGTGAGCGCTTCATCGAATGCCCGATCGCGCACCCTACGCTGTTGATCCGCCGAGAAGTCCTGGTTGATTACGGTTATCGAGACTGCGGCTGGCCCGAGGACTACGACCTGATCTTGCGTCTGCTCGGAGCCGGCCAGCGCCTCGGCATGGTGCCGCGGCGGCTATTGGCCTGGCGAAATCATCCCGGACGCTTGTCGCGCACCGGCAGCTGCTATGGCGTCGATCGGTTTACCGCCTGCAAGGCGGAACACCTGGCAGACTCTTTTCTCGCCGATTCGGATCTCTACACACTTTGGGGTTACGGAGCAACCGGCCGAACCCTCCAGCAGGCGCTCCGCGATCACCACAAGCGCCCCGCCTGGATCCTCGAGCTACACCCGGGCCGTCTCGGCAACCAGATCGCCGGTGCAGCCGTGGTGCGCCCCGAGAGCTGGCTCGCCGCACCCAGCCATCGGCTGCTGGTATCCGTGGCCGGTGAGACCGCCCGCCGTCAGATCCGAAACGCGCTGGGTCTCGCCGGCCTGCAAGAAAATGTCGACTACGTGTGCGCGGCTTGAGAACATCGTTCGCGCCAGCGAAATTCTGCAACTTCCGTTCTAGCGCGGTTCGCTTGGCTCGGGCTCGAAGAGTTCTCCATCGAGGTCGACCAGTTTGTCCTGCATCAGCGCCTGGGCGTCACGGATGGCGCGGTTGTAGATGGCGGGTCCCACCTGCTCGAGGAGCAGGTCGAGGAGAAACTGGGCCTCCAGGTTGCCGATTTCCTCGTCCCGGCGCTCCTCGAAATGCTTCTGGATCGCTTTCAGCGCGCGTGCTTTGGCGTCTTTGTCCAGTTCGACGACCATTTTTCCCAACTGAATGAACCGCAGGCGAAGCGCCTTCAGGGTCCCTCGTGTATGGCGACGGTCAGCCTCCGCTAGCGCCGCGCCCACCGTTTCCATTCATCGCTAAAGCGAGCCGACTGCTCCGGTTCACCGAGCTCACGGGTCAGACAGCAGAACTCGAGCTGGAGGTAGTTCGGATCCCGGAAGTAGATCGACTTGCACCAACCGTGGTCGACAACGCCCCGCACCGCCACACCCTTGTCCGCGAGCTCCAACTTCTTCGCTTCCAACTCTGCCTCGTCGTCGACTTTGAAAGCGAAGTGGTACATCCCACCGCCAATGCCGAGACCGCGGTTGATGCCTGCGTCGAAGTCGGAGCTGACACCGTCGATCTCGTTGCACTCCATGAAGGCCATCAGCTCACCAGCGCCCGCATCGAGAAACGCGTGACGAATCGTGCCGCCGGTCTGCGGGTGGATCATCTCGCAGACCGCCGCGCGAAAGCCCAGAACGCCCTCGTAGAAGTCGAGGGTGGCCTCCATATCGTGGGTGGCCAGACCGATGTGATGGATGCCTCGGTTCACGTCAGCCCCTCCGGTCCGTAGTAGTCGGGTTTCGAGCTTGCGCGGCCGCGCGCGAAATTGCAAGAGTTTCAGGCGCTCCCGAGGTCGAACGTCCAGCCGAGAAAGGTCGCTAGATCCTCGGCTGCGGAGTGGGCGTTTTCGCGTACATACGCGCTGCGGTCGTGAAGCGCGATTTCCACCAGCCGCTGGACCCGCTTGCCGTCGAGTCGGCCGAAGCGTCGGGCGAGATGACCGAAACCGAGCACCGCGTTGCCCCGGACATTGGCATCGCGATGTCGCGCCAGGCGCGCGCAGGCGTTCTCCGCCAGCTCGCGATCGGCGGCTTCGAGCGCGATTTCGAGAATCCAATCCATCAACTCGAGGGGATCATCGCGCCCCAACACGGCTTCGACGGTTGCTTGAAAGTCGGGGTCCAAATCGACCAGCCTGCAGCTCTAGAAGTCAGCCGAACCCGGCACTCTCGGGAAGGGGATGATGTCGCGGATGTTCGCCATTCCCGTCATGAACTGAACCAGTCGCTCGAAGCCGAGCCCGAAGCCCGCGTGGGGTGCCGATCCATAGCGGCGCAGATCCAGGTACCAACCGTAGTCTTCCGCTCCAATTCCATGCTCGGTCATTCTCCGCTGCAGCACGTCGAGGCGGTGTTCACGCTGCGAGCCCCCGACGATTTCGCCCACCTTGGGAACCAGCACATCCATGGCGCGCACCGTCCGCTCGTCCTCGTTGGCATACATGTAGAAGGCCTTGATACCGGCCGGGTAGTCCGTGACGATGACCGGCTTTCCGATGTGTTTCTCGGCCAGATAGCGCTCATGCTCGCTCTGCAGATCAGCGCCCCACTTCACGGGAAACTCGAAGGCCTCATCGCTGCGCTCCAGGATCTCGATCGCC
Source organism: uncultured Opitutales bacterium (assembly GCA_964194865.1). Lineage (GTDB taxonomy): Bacteria > Myxococcota_A > UBA9160 > UBA9160 > SMWR01 > CAXMOC01. The sequence continues at coordinate 7,000 of CAXMOC010000018.1, forward strand.
TCGGAATAACTCACGCGCTCGAAGGGCGTCTCGATGATGTGGTTCAGGGTTGTCAACACCGTCTTGTCGATGCGCTCCGCGAAGAATTCCATGTCGTCCGGACAGCACTCCAGGACGCTGCGAAAGATGTGCTTGAGAAAAGCTTCGGCCAGATCCATGCAGCCTTCCAGCTCGCAGAAAGCGATCTCTGGCTCAACCATCCAGAACTCCGCGAGGTGTCGGCTGGTATTCGAGTTCTCGGCTCGAAAGGTCGGACCGAAGGTGTAGACGTTGCTCAGCGCGAGCGCGGCACTCTCAGCCTCGAGCTGACCCGAGACGGTGAGAAAAGTTTCTCTGCCGAAGAAATCCTGAGTAAAGTCAACAGCGCCAGCTTCGTTGCGCGGAGGATCGCCGGCATCGAGCGCAGAGACGCGAAACATCTGCCCGGCGCCCTCTGCATCCGAGGTCGTGATGATCGGCGTATGGAGCCAGATGAAGCCTCGCTCCTGAAAGAACTCGTGAATCGCCCGAGAGGCTGCATTTCGGACGCGCAAGACTGCGCCCAGGGTGTTGGTGCGTGGCCGCAGGTGGGCGAGTGTTCGCAGGAACTCGAAGGAGTGCCTCTTCTTCTGTAGCGGGTAGCCATCGGCGACGTCTCCGATCAGCGCGATGCGATCCGCTCTCAGCTCGATCCGCTGGCCTTTTCCGGGTGACTCGACCAGCTCGCCAGTTGCGGTTACCGCGCAGCCGGTCTGGAGGTGGCGCAGCTGGTCGTCGAAATTTTCGAGCTCGGGCTCCGCGATGACTTGAAGGCCAGCGAAGCAGGAGCCGTCGCTGATCTCGAGAAACGAGACACCCTTGGAGTGGCGTGCGGTTCGCACCCAGCCGCGCACGCTCACCGCGATTCCGGGATCGTCCTGCGCGAGAATCTCGCGGATCGGCCGCTGCTTCAGATCGGGCAGAGGATGTCTCCGAGTCTTTCGGTGAGCAGCGCGTTCTCCCGGTAGTCGATCGGAATCACCACCAGGCTCGGACCCTCCGTGGTAAACGCCTCTTCCAGCGTCGACTGCAGATCCACGCTCTTCTCGACCCTGTAGCCGTTCCAGTCAAAAGCCTTCGCGAGCGTCACGAAATCGGGGTTTCCGAAGCTCAGATCCGTGTGGCGACCGAACTCGTTCTGCTGCTTCCAGGCGATCAGCCCATACTCGCGATCTTCCCAGACCATGGCGACGATGTTCGAGCCGATGCGGACCGCGGTCTCCATCTCCTGGACGTTCATCAGGAAGCCTGCATCGCCACAAATGGCCATCACGCGGCGATCCGGAAAGATGCGTTGGGCCGCGATCGCGCCCGGCAGTGCGAAGCCCATCGAGCAAAAGCCGTTCGGGATGAGGCATGTATTGGGCTCATGACATTGATAGTGGCGAGCGATCCACATCTTGTGCGCGCCGACGTCACTCAACAAGATGTCGTGGCTTCCCATGACCTGCCGGGCATCCCAGATCGCCTTCTGGGGCCGGATCAGACCCCTGGTGTCGTCATCCTTGTGCACGGCGAACTCCGCCGCCATATCGCGGCGCACGGCCTTCTGCTGGCTGGTATCGAACGAGTGCGGCGTGCTCGCCGCTCGCTCGTTCAGCATCCACAGGGTGTGGGCGAGGTCTCCGACGACGTCGACGGCCACCCGATAGTTTTCGTCGATTTCCGCGGCCAGGAAATCGATATGCACGATGGGCTTGTCGGCGTGTGGGTTCCAGAGGCGAGGGTGGTATTCGACCATGTCGTAGCCGATGCAGATCACGAGGTCGGCCGCGTCGATCGCGCAAGCAACCAGATCCTTCCCCTGTAGACCGATCGTGTACAGGCATTGTTCGGAATCCATATCGACACAGCCCTTCGCCATGAAGGTGCTGATCACTCCGATGCCCGTCTGCTCCGCAAACTGCCGCAGCTGCTTGCTGGCTCGCTTTCGGATCGCGCCATTACCAGCCAGGATCACGGGCCTGCGCGCGCCCTGGATCAGCGACCAAGCCTGGTCGACCACCTTCTCATCGGGCACCGGACGTCGGGTGCGGGTTGGGGTGATCGGCAAAGTCTGGGCTTCAAGCTGAGCGATGTCCTCGGCGAGCTCGATGTGGGCGGCCCCCGGCTTCTCCGTGGAGGCAATCTTGAAGGCCTTGCGAACGACCTCCGGAACATTGTCCGGATGCAATATGGAGTGGGCCCACTTGGTGACGGGAGTGAACATGCCAACCACGTCCATGTACTGGTGACTCTCTTTGTGCTGGCGTTGACTGTCCGCCTGACCCGTGATGCAGATCAAGGGGGCGCGGTCCATGTTGGCATCCGCCACGCCGGTGATGAGATTGGTGGCACCGGGGCCGAGCGTCCCCAAGCAGACACCGGGCTCACCGGTGAGCCTCCCGTGGACCTCGGCCATGAACGAGGCCCCTTGCTCGTGGCGCGTCAGGACGAACTCGATGGGCGAGTCCTCCAGCGAGATCATGAAGTGTGCGTTCTCCTCTCCGGGCACTCCGAAGATCTGCTTCACTCCCTCCGCTTCCAAGCTCTTCACGAACAGATCCGAGGCTTTCAAGGGTCACTCCTGCGCGAACGTCAACGGACGGGTCCGAAGCATTCTCGAACGGATGAACGCGGGCGATTATAAGTGGTTGGCGGCCGCCGGGGAAATCTTCCCGATGGGAGGGCATCCCGGCTCGACGATGCGATCGGCGTCCAGGAACAAGAGCTCGAAGCGAGGGGTGTAGGGAAGATCCAGGGCCTCCCGGATCGCGCGTTGATACAGCGCCCCCTGCCTGGCATAGCGATCCGCTCGCGTCTGTAGATCTGCCGAATCGCTCAGCAGATCTGTCTTGTAGTCGACCACGACGAATTCGTGGCAGCTCGGATCGCGATACAAAAGATCGATCGTCCCCGTCCAATAGGCGATGGGATCCTCTTCTGCGAGCGGCGGCAGCAGAACCGGGAGTTCGCGAGCCACGATGTGATTCGCCAGGATGCGAAGCCGTGCGAAGAGCCTGCCTTGGGCAATGCGGTCCAGCAGCTGCTCGGCCAGCTCGAGGCTGCCACCTTGTTCTCCTGGCGCGACCACGAGCTCGACAGCGCGGGCTAGCGCCGCTCGTTGACGTTGAAATTCGGCGGCGGGCTCGGCGGCGAAATCGAACCCCTCCAAGCAGCGATGGATTGCAGTGCCGATCGACCGTGCCGCCTGGCGGGTGGGGGATCGCCGGTTCTGGTCGCGTTGCGTTCCCTCGTATTGGGCCGCTTCGGTGTGGGCTTGGCCGGAGGCGGTTGCGGCGAACGGACGTTGCATCCGCTCACTCGCGCCGTGCCGCAGCTCGGTCAGGCACTTCGACGCCGCCGCCAGCTTCCTCGCGCTCGGTACTCCTTCCTTGGTGGGCATCGATCGCCGCTCGGTGGCGGGGGCCAAGGCCGGCCAGAACCAGCGGGCCCCTGAGGCATCGAAGGCGCTCTCCCCCAACGCGCTGCTCGGAAACTCGGCCAACTCGCGATTCGAACCAATGACTGGTCGAACCAGCTCGATCGCGCGTCCAGCACTGGACCGGATCTGATACTCGGGCGAGAGCCCGGAGAGCACCAGCCGCTGCCTGGCCCGAGTCATCGCCACGTAGAGCAGGCGAGCCCTCTCCGCCTCGGCGACTCGCGCGCTCTGTTGGGTCACGCAATCCCAGCCCAACGACGGTGCGCCCATCAGTTGGTACTCGAAGCCGTCCCGGGTTTCCTCAGCGCCTACGCCGGCACCCCGATACCCTCCGTTTCCCTTGTGGAGCTGCATCAGGTAGACGTGATCGAAGTCCAGACCCTTTGCTCCGTGGATGGTCATCACCTGTACGGCATCACCGGCTCCTTCGGCCGGCCGGCCCTCATCGCGCGGTTCCTCGCCGGCAACCGCGCGACGCAGCCGGCGCAGCAACTCGTGCACGTCGCGGGCCTCGCTCAGCCAAGCGCCAATGTCGCGAAAGAATCTCTCGAGGTTCGCGCAACGCCATGCTCCCGAGTGACGTGACGCCTCGGTCACTTCGAGCCAAGAGCCCGTTCGCAGCTTCTCGACGAAGACATCGGCCGGATCCAAGGCGAAGGAAGCCCGAAGCCGGCCAATTTCGACTACGGCGCCGAGCAGGTTCTCTTCCCAGCCGCATACGCGCGCCAAGCCCGGCGTGTCCGCGGGCACAGCTCGCGCGGCTGCTCGTATCAGCTCCTCGAGGGCGCCCAGCGCAGCGGGAGAAGGCTCCCAGAGCTCCTGGAGCCTCTCCGGCAGCTGCCGCAGCCACAGCGGAATCAGCGCGGCATCGGGAACCCCGACCGCCGCGGAGCGCAAGTAGCTGAGCAAGGCGATTGGATCGTTGGGATCGATCACGCAGCGAAGCAGACTGGCCGCTTCGATGATCTCGCGCCGGCGGTAGTAATTGCGATCCCCCTCCACCGCATGGGGAACACCGCTGGCCCGCAGGGCCGAAAGGTAGACCTCCCAGTCTCCACGACTTCGAAACAGCACACCCATCGACGGCCACGCCACACCGTGAGAATCGTGGAGGTCTCGCAAGTCTGTTGCCAGCGCGTTGGCTTCGATCCTAGAAGCCTCGGCGGCTTTCGTCGGTCGCGGGCGGCGCGATTCGAATTCCAACGCGGCGGGAACCCAATGTTCGACGCAAGCCCGGCCACCACATGCGAAGCCCGCGGCTCGCGCGTTCTCTGGGCTGGCAATCAACGGCTGGAAGCGAGGCTGCAGCCCCGGTTCCTCCTGCATCACCGGGGCAATGATGTGTTCGACGGCGTCGAGCACGCGGGGCACCGAGCGATAATTGACGGAGAGGCGCTCCTGGCGGCCATCGGCTGCGAGCACTTCGGCCACGAAATCAGCGTAGGCGGCAAGATCGGCGTTGCGCCAGCCGTAGATCGACTGCTTCGGATCCCCCACGACAAAGAGGCTGGGACGGACTTGCTTCGGTCCCCTCAGCGCCAGCTCACGAATGATGTCGCATTGCGTGCGATCGGTATCCTGGAACTCGTCGACCAGCAGCTGGTCGATCCCAGCGCGAACGCGGCACGCCACATCCGGACGATCCACCAACAGCCTGCGAACATGGCCGAGCAGAGCGGGAAAGGTCGCAACGCCCGCGCAGCGCAGCTGGGCTTCGACCGCGGTCAACATCGGACGCAGCACCCGGCGCGCGGCATCGAGCAGCTGCAGGTCGATCGAGAGCACGTGCTCGAGCAATCGCGAAAGCTCTCGGGCCCGGGGCGCGAGTCGGGAGCTCCGGTCGCCGAGGGCGTCGCGCTCTCCCTTGAGAAATCGACCGCGCCCCCAATCGGCCAGCCGGTTGCGCTCATTGGCTTCGAAGCAGCCGTCGAGCCAGCCGATCCAATCGACCAGGCCGGCGCGATCGGTCGGCGGACGTTCAGTTAGAAAGGCCAGGATCTCGCCGAGGCGCACGGCGGTGGCTCCCGCCAGATCTCGGCGTTGCGGAAGGCCAGCGCCCGCAGCCTCGGCCAGCGCCGTCAGCTGCTTGCGAAGCCGGACGACCAACGCTGCGATGCGCGCGGGTGAGGCTACATCCTCCTCCAACGCCGAGGCGGGAAGTCCGCTGTCGAGCAGTGCCAGCAGCGCCGCCTCCAATTCAGGCGGACCCATCCCCTTCTCTCCCAACCTCAGCAGGCCTGGATCTTGCGGGTCGACGTAGGCGGTCCGCAGCCAGTCCTCGATGACCGAGCGCACTGCATCCGCCTGCGCGCGCCCATCGGCATCGACTTCGAGGTGGGGATGCAGACCGGCGTCCAACGCGTGCTCGCCGAGCAGTCGGCGACAGAACGCGTGGATCGTCTGAACGGTGAGATGATCGAGCGCGCCCCGAAGCGCGCCGGCGCGCCGGCGGACCTCGCACAGATCCGCTGGCAAGGCGTCGGCCAGCAGCCAGACGGGAATCTCTCCGCCCTGCAGACCGAGCAGCGCGACCGCGACCCGGTCGCTCATCTCGGCGGCAGCCTTCTCGGTAAAGGTGATCGCGGCAACGCCGCGCAGCACGCGTGCCGCAATTCGATCCTCGCGCCCCCTGTTCGAAATTGCAGTTTCTGCCAGCTCTGCCCGGACCCAGCCGGGACCCAAGCTCCAGGCCAGCACCCGCGCAACCAGCGCCGCCGTCTTGCCCGTGCCCGCGCCCGCCTCCAATACCAGGGGCTTGTCGAAACAACGCTGTGCGAGCTCACGCGCGCGCTCATCGGCCTGGCGCAGCTCGCAATCCATTGCCCGCCCTTCGCCAGTCACGACTCGCCTCCCAACTTCCAGAGTCGCAACAGCGCGCCTTGCGCCGAATCCCGCCGCGCGTGTTCCCGCGACCCGATCCAGCGCTCGAGTCTTCGCCTTGCCCCCGAGTCACCGCGCAGACAGGCCTCCTTGACCTGGCAGCTCTGACAACGGCGGGGCTCGGACTCGCCCGTGGACTCGATCAGCCGCGGAAAGAAGCTTCCCCGGTCGATGACATCGATGACCGTGCTCGCGGATTCGAAGAACGCGTCGGTTAGCTCGCGGTCGTCCGAGGTGACGGAGCTGACGCGCGCGTGATCCTGCACATCGGGACGCAGGTGCGCATACTGACCCTCGCCGCGCGCTTCCAGCTGCGCAGCTGCGACCGCGTAGGCGGGGGCCTGAAGCGCACTACCCTTGGCGATCTGTTTTCGAAGGACCTCCCTGCGCCGCTCTTCGCAGCGCTGACCGGCCACCGTGCCCCCTGTCTTGTAGTCGACCAGTCGTAGCCGCTCACCGGCGCGGTCCACCCGGTCGGCTCGAAACTGGACGCGGCGCTCACCACCGGCCGCATCGGGAATTTCAACCTCACCGGCAACCTCTACGCCGAGCACTCCCGAATCGGAGCCCGGGCCCGGCCAGCCGCTGCGGCCGGCGATCTCCACCAACCCGCGTGCCCTCGCCGCAAGGACGCGGGCAAACCCGGGGGTTGTGACTCCCTCTTCGGCCAGCAGCTGTTCGGCATGCTGCAGCAACAGCTCGCCGAGCTGGGTCGCGTGAGGCCAGGGAATTTTCACGGGGGCTCGCTGCACCAGCTGAGTGAGTGCTTCCGGGTCGGCTGGGAGATACTCGCCGGCAATCTCCTGCAGAACGCTGTGGACTAGCTTCCCCAAGACTCTGGGTTCCAGGCTCGGCAGGTCCGCACCCGCGTTCTGTATTGCGCCGATCCGAAGCAGCTCGCCAAGAAACGCCTGCCACGGGCAGGCCGCGATCTTCTCGAGAGTGGTGATCGACAGCGATGAGAGGCGTGGATCCATCGGCTCGCGAAGCTCACCGACGAACCCGAAATAGGGACCGAGCTCAGCAGCGGTTCGGCCATCCCACTCGGCGACGACGGCCGCCCGAACGCTGGCGCGAAAGCCGGCATCCCGCAATCCAACACCCTCGACGTCAGCGTCGAGCTCAATCGCCGCTGCGCGCAGCGCGCGAGCCCAATGGGCCCTCGAACCGCGAAGGCCCGCGACCACGGCATGCTCGTAGGCGGGACGCAGTGACGAGGCCGCCGCGTCCGCAGCCGAGCGAGGCTCCCACAGTCCCGGTGCAGAGCTGTCTGAGTCGCCGCGCAGCCGTCCCAACAGCGGTGAAATCGAGAGCGTTCGGCCGTCATCGCCCACGGCGGGATACGAAGCCGTCACTGCGTTACTCGAAGACAGAAGCTGAGCAAACAAGTAACGCTCTTCGTCCACCCCCTCGCGTTTCACCGGCAGGTCCGGCAATAGAGCGCGCAGTCCACGCCGCAGCGCGTCGGGCAGCAGCGGGTCCTCGCGGATCGAACGGGGAAACACACCACGGCCCAGGCCGATCAAGAACAGCTGATCGAAGGTCCGCGATCTAGCTTCCATCACCGACAGAACCTGAACCCCGCCACCGCTGCCTCCCAGCGGAACGCGGCCCGCACCCACGAGCCGCCGTTCGAGGTAGAGCAGGAAATCCTCTCGCTCGAGAGCGAAGTCGGTGAGCGCAGGGTCCCCCAGAAGGTCGGCAAGCTCGGCGGGCATCTCGGCATCGACGGGCCAGTACAGCTGCTCGTCGAGCAGCCTGTGCAGCGCACCGAGGTAGTCGCCCAGGCTGCCCCGACCCGGCCAACCCTCCAGCTCTTCGATGAGCCGGCGGGCAGCCTGACTCGCAGCCGCAAGCTGGTGCGACCCAAGCGGTGGTGCCGTGGACCCGAGAGGGAGGCGCTCGCGGGCCGGTGCAATTCGGCTCCCCGAAGGCGAAGCGGACTTGTCTCTCGTTCGCGAATCGAGTGCGGCCACAGCGTCGAGCGACGTGATCCCACGGGCGTGAAGTGCCGACCGCAGACGGGCTCGCCGGGGGAGCGTCAGCTCCAGTGGGCGCCCACCCGGCGAGTCCGGAAGTGCACCAAGTGTTTCCAGCCACCCGTCGAGCGATTGGTGGCGGCCCGTGCGAACAAGCGCCTGCAGACCGGCGATGCGTCTACCCGCGGGCCCGGCCGGCCCGAGTTCGGCGATCCCCGACAACGGCACGCCGAGACGTCGAAAGTGCACCCGCAGGAAGTTTCTGTAGCCATCCAGGTCGCGGGCAATCACAGCGATCCGTTCGGGCTGGACGCCGTCATCGAGCTGCTGGCGAACCCGATCTGCTACGGCGCGCGCCTCGGCCTCGCGGCCCGGCGCTCGAACAACCTCGATGCGCGGGGCGTCCACACGGCCCGCTCGCTCCGTTGGCTCGCCACCGGTGACAGCCAGAAGCCGTGCGCTAAAGCGCTGCGAGAACTCCGCGCCCGGATCCGGGTTCACCAGGTCGCCAGGGTCTGGAGGATGGTCGATGCAGACCTGGGCTCTGTGCCGTCGGACCAGTACCTCGATCAGGTCCGTTTGCACGCCCGTGGCGTCGGCGAATCCGAACACGAACACGGACTGAGCGGGGAGCGCGCCTTCGGGATCGATCTCGAGCAACTCGCGAGCGCGGCGCAGCTGGTTCGAAGCGTGCCCAACGCCGATCGTCTCGATCAGCTCGCTCGCGGCCGCGGCCACGCGGATCACCGCGGACGCCCGCGTGGCGAGCGCTCCGGAGGCGAGCTCCGCGATCCGATCGATCAACGGCTCGGCGTGGGCCCGCTCCAAGCCCGCATCGAGCAGGTCGGCCACAGCTCCCTCGACCGCCGCGTAGCCATTGCGCAGGGGGTCGAGCGGCTCGCGCAACGACGCTACTTCGCGCGCGAGCTGACGAATCATCACGGCGAACAGCGCGTCGTTGGCTGGAAGGGTTTGGCCCACTCGCGCGAGAATCGACGCGACCACCGCGGATAGGGTCTGGATCGCAACTCCGGCGACCGCCCGTCCGCAGGTCTCGACCAGCCGAGCCGAAAGATGCTCGCGGAGGCTCCGCGACGGCACGATGACGCGAATCGGTGTGCGAAGGGCGGTCACGTCGGTTCGCCACTGGGCGATCTGTCGCCGAAGCTCCTCCAAGAGATTCGCTTCCGAGGCGGTCGCGCCGCGCGAGACCAAAACCTGGCCGACTGAGGTCACCACGCGATTCTCACGACCCTTCCAGTCCACTATTTCGCGACTCCACGCCTCCGCTCTTCCATTGCCCGACTGCTCCTCTACCGGCTCCATCCATCCACCCCACTATCCCGGAAGCTTCGACGATGGCGCTGACAGATCCGGTCACTCGCGGCTCGCGCCCGGCGCTGGCGTTTGGCGGCGGTTCTCATCGGCAATTCAATCTCTCAACTAACTGTAAATATTAAATATTTCATGATTTTCTTCGGCGGAGGTCTACCCTGTGAGCAAAAATTGATATTGAACTTCATTTTCAGAATGGTAAATTTGATCGGTCGGGCTCAGGCCCGAACGGTTTCCAGCGAGGTCACTCTTTGATCGTCTGCCACTGCAAAGGCGTCAGCGATCGCGCGATCCGCAAGGCGGTTCGCGATGGCGCCCGGTCTCGCGGCGAGGTCGTTCAGGCCTGCGCGGCGGGGCTGACGTGCGGTGGCTGCGCGCCGGCGATCGACGAGATCATCCGGGTCGAGCGGGACCGCACCGTGGGCTCGAGCCTGCTCGGGCTTGCTGAGCTCGCCACCGGCTAAGACGCGCAACGGCAGATTCGTTCCCGAACGCGCCGCCGAAATCGGATTCCAATTTCGATTGAGTGGTTTCTCGGCGCGTGAGGAGTAGTCTGTCTCGGCCCCCCCTCCCCAACCCGAGAGGAAGTGCCCGTGAGAGGCGATCCGGAAGTCATCGAAGCCCTGAACGAAGTATTGACCGCGGAGCTCACTGCGCTCAATCAGTACTTCATCCACCACAAGATGTGCGAGAACTGGGGTTACGAGCGGCTTTCCAAGAAGAAGCGCGAGGAGTCCATCGACGAGATGAAGGACGCCGATGTGGTGATCGGGCGGATCCTGTATTTCGACGGAGTCCCCAACATGCAGCGACTCAGCCCGATTCGAGTCGGCGAGAACCCGGTCGAGCAGCACAAGCTCGACCTCGCCGTGGAGACCGAGGCCATCGATCGGCTCAACCGAGCCATCGCGCTGTGCCGAGACAAGGGGGACAATGGCTCTCGCGAGCTTCTCGAGAGCATTCTCGAAGGTGAAGAGGAGAGTGCCGATTGGCTCGAGGCCCAGCTCCACATCGTCGACGAGATCGGCATGGAGCGCTACCTGGCCGAGCAGATCCACGATTAGAGGCACGGCTCCGAGGCCGGTCGAGCCTTCATCGACCGCGCGGCATCCACACGTGGTGATCGGGGCGCCAGGCACAGTACAATCAGCCGCCCTCGTACAACCCGGAGTAGACGCATGTCCAAGGACTTTCTCGGCGACCGCAAACAGGCGCTGGAAGAGTCGTTCTTCGCTCGCGAGAACGCCAAGCTGCTGGAGCGCCTGAAGGCGCGAAAGGGCTCGGGCCCCGCAAAGGATGCACTCGCCCAGATTTCGGGCATCGAAAGCGACCAGGTTCTGCAGAAGTTGTGCGAGCTTGGCGTAGAGGCGGATACCTGGGCCGCGGTATCAATCGCGCCGCTCGTCGAAGTCGCTTGGGCCGACGGCAAAATCGAGGATTCCGAACGGCAGGCGGTTCTGGCTGCAGCGGAGGCAAACGAAATTCCCAACGGCAGCCCCAGCTACCAGCTGTTGGAGAGCTGGCTCCAGCACCGACCCGACGGCCGCCTGCTCGAGGTGTGGGGGGAGTTCATCGTCGGCCTCTGTTCGGAACTCGCGCAGGCCGAGCGAAGCGCGCTGCAAGCCCAGATTCTCGGCCGCGCGCGAAGCGTCGCCGAGGCTGCCGGCGGATTCCTGGGAATGGGCCGGAAGATCTCCCCGGAAGAGGAGATCATCCTCACTGAGCTGGCCAAGGCCTTCGATGCCTGAACCGCCCGGTCAGCCGGCCGAGCTTGGCATGAGTTGGCTGTACTTCGCGTATGGGTCGAACCTGAAGACGCATCGCATGCGCACTCGGGTTCCCTCCGCGCAGGCACTCGGGCTGGCGTCGCTCTCCGGCATGCGCCTCGCCATCGACAAGCGCTCCCCGGATGGCTCGGGCAAGGCAAACCTGGTGAGCGATCCAAGCGGCGAGGTGTGGGGCGCCGTGTACGCGATCGACCCCGCCCACTGGCTGGCTCTCGACCGCCACGAGCCGCGTTACAGTCGCGTGGAGGTCGAGGTGGAGCGACCGGCCGGCCCGTGTCTTCGGGTCCAGACCTACGTTTCGACACACACCGCTGGCGGCCTGGTGTCGTTCGATTGGTACAAGGGCCTGATCGTCGAAGGTGCCCGAGAGCACGGCTTGCCGGCGCACTACGTCGAGACGCTCGAGCAACTCCCCGAAATGCCGGATCCGCGCCGAGTCAGCTGAGGCGTCTCGCGAGCTTGGAGATCGCCACCAGCACGTCTTCGGGAGGCGCGGCGGTGAAACACAACCGCAGCCAGTCCGCGTACTCCCGTCCGCACGAAGCCCCTGGGGCGAGCGCGACACCAGCTTCCAGACAGTCCGAAAGCAGGCCGTCGATCCCTCGCTCGTCGAGCGCTCGTGAAGCGTCGACGAACAGAAAAGTGGAACCCTCGGGCTCCGAAAGCTTCAAACGGCCGGCGGCCGCAGCCCCGACCTCGCGATAACTCTCACGCGCTCGGGCGATCCAACCTCCCCCATCGCGCATCGCGTGGAGGGCCGCAGCCTGTCCCGCACTCGGCGCCGCGTAGGAGGTATGGGTCGAGAGCTTGCCCGCCTGAGCTACGACGTCCGGCGGGCCGATCAGATAGCCCGTGCGGTTGCCCGCCATCCCGTAGGCCTTCGAGAATGAGTAGACGCTCAGCGTTCGTTCCGGAGCGAAGCGTCCGAGGGACACGTGCTCGCCCCGATAGACGTAGTCCTCGTACACCTCGTCCGACAACAGCCATAGGTTTTCGCGACGCGCCAGCTCGGAGATTGCCACCAGCCAGCTTTCTGGAATCACCCGACCCGTCGGGTTCGAGGGCGTGGAAACGTAGAGGGCGACACTTCTCGGAGACAAGTGTCGGCGAACCGCCTCGACCGCAGTCTCCGCCGAATCGACGCGGTCGTAGAAAGGAACCTCAACGGGATCCGCTCGGCAGGTCTGCACGATGCCGCGAATCAGCGGCCAGAACGGCGCCAGAATCAGCACTTCTTCGCCCGGTGAAGTCAGGGCGCCAACGGCACAGAAGAGCGCACTGGTGGCTCCGGCGCAGACCAGAACCGATTCGCGCTCGCAGGGCAGGCGATTGCTATCGCAGGCCTTCTCCACGATGGCATCGATCAACTCTGGTACACCCTGGGTCGGGCTATAGCGATGGAGACCGGGATGATCGCGCTCTGCCAGGTCTTCCATACGCCCGCCCTCGAACGGCGAGAGCCAGGTATCGCCGACGTTGAGTGGGCAGGCTTCGGGGTCTACGGCGTCGTGACGCCCACCGCTGGGCGAGTAGATGGAGCCCGGCATCTTGACGACGGATGCCGTGCAATCGGGGTGGCGGGGCACGATCCATGCTCTCCCGTCGTTCGCCGCGTCTCGTCCGAGCGCCTTACGCCAGATCTTCGAGCACGGCGCGGTAACCCTCGCGAAATGTCGGATAGCGAAAGATATAGCCGGCTCGCAGCAGTCGGTCATTGCGACAGCGTTTGTTGCTTGGCGAGCTACGGCCCTCGCCGGCTCGGGCCGAGCGGGGCTCGGTAGAGCCCAGCGCGCCCGCCAACCAGCGAAGCACGATGCGCTCCTCGGCCGGCTCCTGGTCGACAGCCACGTAGATCGAATCCGGGGCTTCCAGCTCCATTAGATGCTGCAGCGCGCCCGCGCAGTCGTCGCGATGAATGCGGTTGGTGTAATGGGGCGGGTCGGCGCGGTAGACGGCGCGGCCAGCGCGCACGCGATCCACCAGGCCGGTTCGTCGGGGCCCGTAAATTCCCCCGAACCGGATCACCGTGGCGGGCAGCGCTCCACCCAGGGCGATCCGCTCGCCCTCGAGCAGCCGAGCCCCGCGGAAATCGCGGGGTACGGTTTCCGACGACTCATCGACCCACTCTCCGCCCGTTTGGCCGTATACCGCCGTGCTCGTGGCAAGCAACAACCGCGGACGCTGCGCCCGATCTTCGAGTGCCTGGATCAGCGCCCGAACTCCATCCACGTACACCCGCCGGTAGTGGGCATCCTCGGAGCCGATGGGCGAGGCCAGATAGGCGACGAAGTCCAATCCATCGGGAAGGTCGAGCCGCTGCGATTCGATCAGATCTCCCTCGATCGGCTCGATTCCTTCCGGTAGCGAACGGGGTTTCCGCCTCAGACCCCAGACTTCGTGAGAGGCGTCGATCAGGCGCTCGCCGAGCGCGGCGCCGACGTAGCCACAGCCTGCGATCAAGACTCTCGACATCCGATTCGCTTCCCCGAACGCTGGCAGACCCAACGGTATACTGGGCGCGATGAAACCAATCATCGGCATCCCACTCTGCCTCGATGACCGCGGCCGCTGGAAATCGACGCGGTGCTACCACTATATCGACACGGCCTACGCCCAGGCGATCGAAGCCGCCGGGGGCATCCCTGTATATCTACCCATGCAAGAGGATCCATCCAGCCTGAGCCGCAAGCTCGACGGCTTGTTGCTGCCGGGCGGCGACGACCTGCCGCCACCCCGCGAGTACCCGGCCGGGGTCGAATTCGACCTCGTACCGGAAGTCCAGCGGCGCTTCGATCGACGCCTGCTCGACGACGCCCTCTCGCGCAACCTGCCGCTGTTGGCGATTTGCTACGGGATGCAGCTCTTGGCCCTCGCTTCGGGTGGAAAGCTCTACTACGACATTCCTACGGATGTGCCCGGGTCCGGACCTCACCGCCTACCGGAAGGCGACGGACGCCACGGCTTGCGGGTCGAGCCCGGAACGCGGCTGTCGGCCGCGTTGGATGCTCAGTCCGCCTCGGTCAACAGCCTGCATCACCAGGGGGTCGAATCTGTGGGCGCGGGCTTCCGGGTTGCCGCACGCGCCGAGGATGGATTGATCGAAGCGATCGAGCGAGAGGGCTCCCACTTCTGCATCGGGGTGCAATGGCATCCGGAAAAGCTGACGGGCCCGCATGGGAGTGCGGTCTTCCGTGCGCTGATGACGGCTTGCAGCTAACACTCCGAACTGCAGAGCCGGTTGGACGGACCCCATGCGCGCCGACGCCCGAGAGGGAATAATACGCCGATGGTCCGCGTCCTGGGCTCCTGCGCGTTCTGGGTCTTCATCACACTCTCTTCCATTGCGCTGTTTCCCATAGCGGTCGTCTGCTGGGCCCTGACGTTGCCGTTCGATGCCCGCAAGGTCGTGCTCCACCGCTTCACCTGCTTCTGGGCGTCTCTCTACAGCTGGCTGAATCCCGCCTGGTCCGTCACGGTCATCGGCCGTGAGAAGATCCGCCGGGACGAAACCTATGTGATGGTGGCCAATCACCAGTCGCTGCTGGACATCCTCGTACTGTTTCGGTTGTTCACCCACTTCAAATGGGTCTCGAAGATCGAGAATTTCAAGATTCCGTTCATCGGCTGGAACATGCGACTCAACGACTACATCGAACTGAAACGGGGCGACAAGGGGAGCATCATGGCGATGCTGCGCAGCTGCCGCGAAACCCTCGCGAAGGGCAGTTCGATCATGATGTTTCCAGAGGGGACCCGCTCACCCGACGGCAGACTTCGACGATTCAAGCCGGGCGCTTTCGAGCTGGCGAAGGACAGCGGTCGGCCACTGCTGCCGGTCGTGGTCGACGGCACCGCCACAGCCCTGCCCAAGAAGGGTTTGATCCTCCAAGGCCGCCATCGAATCAAAATCCGCGTACTCGACGCCATTCCCTACGAGTCGTTCGCGGACCAGTCGGTGGAAGATCTGACACTGAGGGTTCGGGAGCTGATCGCCGGCCACCTGGAGCGCGAGAAGGAAGGCCCTCCGCCTGTCGACTGAGTTGACTGTCGTCGCATGCGAGCGCTCGCCCACAACGGCAGACAGCCTAGGGCGACCTGAGTAACATCCGCCGGGTGAAGACTCCTCTGCCGCCCGGCAAGCTTGCACCCCAGCTGCTTCGCGAACTGCTGCCCTCAGGCTCCGGTCTCCCCCCAGAGATCCAGCTCGGGCCGGCGATCGGTGAAGATGCGTGCGCGATCGATGTGCCCGCGGGCACCCTGATCGCGGCGACCGACCCCATCACCCTGACCGGCAGCGACGTAGGCGCGCACGCCGTCACCATCAACGCCAACGACGTAGCCGTGATGGGAGTTCGGCCGCGCTGGTTCATGGCCGTCGTGTTGTTGCCCGTCTCCACCGGGGAAGGCGAGGTGCGCGCACTGTTTGCGTCCATGCGCTCCGCGCTCGATGCCCTGGGCGCGAGCCTCGTCGGCGGACACACAGAGGTGACCGCCGCGGTGACGCAGCCCATCGTCGTCGGTCAGATGATGGGGCTCAGCCGCGAGCGCGAGTTCACCCGAACCGGCGGCGTGGCTCCCGGCGAGCTGATCCTGCAGGTCGGCCCGGCGCCCGTCGAAGCCGCTGCGGTGCTGGCCGAAGCGGCCGCCTCTCGGGCCGTGCAGGTCGAAGCGCAGACCCTGGCGGCGGCCCGCAACGCGGTCTCGATACCGGGCATCTCTGTCGTCGAGCCCGCACTGCTGTGTGCCGAGGCCGGCGCGACGGCACTTCACGACCCGACCGAGGGTGGCCTCTCCGCCGGCCTCTACGAGCTCGCCGAAGCTTCCGGGGTTCGATTGGAGCTGGACGAACCATCTGTTCTGTGGTTCGAACCCGGTCGCAGCCTGTGTCGCCACTTCGGCGCCGACCCGTGGGGAGCCCTGGCATCGGGAGCGCTATTGGCCGCGTTTCCAGCCGAACGCGGCGAAGCAGCGTGCGTTCAGCTAGCGGAGCGGGGCATCCCAGCCCGGCAGATCGCCAGAGCGGTGCAGGGGAGCGGCGTCGTCCGAGGCGACGGCTCGAGCTTGCCCAGCTTTGCGGCCGACGAAGTTGCGCGCGTTTTGAGCGCTATCGCCACCCGCTGAGCTCGGCGTGGCGCCGGCCACCTCTCGATAGACCACTCACGACTTCCGACTCGAAGCCAACCCGTCGATCGATTCCGGCGGCTCGATTTCGCGGCGAAAGTCTTCACAGTCGGCGACGTAGTCGGCGAGCTGATCGGCGGCGAAGCGCACACGGTCCCAAGGCTCGGCGCCGAGCAAGCCCCGCTGACCGGCCGCAACCACATAGGCCTCCCCGAAGGCCAGAGCTCCGTTCGCCAATCGCACCGCCACGGAGCGGCGCTCGTACAGCGTGGTCTCGAAGAGATCCAGCCGGTGCAATGCCGCCGAGTCGATCTGGGAGTAGAGCAGGCCGTGCGTGGTCGAGCCGGGGGCGAGCGCGATGCCGGGATAGCGACGTCCTTCGAGCATCGCGCACCGGTAGCCTTCGAGCACGGCGCTTCGGGCGGGAAACAAGCGGCCCGTCACGGCCCGCATCACCTCGGGGAACTCGAGCGTTCCGTAGACGAAGAGCCGCGAACTCATGCGGTCGGCTGGGGAGCCTCGATCGATCGCGGGAGAATGCGGCGGAAGGTCAGGTTGACTCGCTCCTCGAGCAACCGCTTCGACTTCGAGATCTGGTGTTTCCAGAAACGCTGGGTCTCGCCCCGCATGATCAGCAGCGATCCGTGATCGAGCGTCACGACCACGGGCTCCAGTTCACGGCGACGCTTGTGTCGCAATCGGAACCGACGCGAAGCCCCCAGGCTGACCGAGGCGATCAGCGGCTGGTCGCCGAGTTCGGGCTCATCATCGCTGTGCCAGCCCATGTGATCGCTCCCATCTCGGTACAGGTTCAGCAGAACACTGTTGAACGATGCGTCACAGACTTGTTCGATCCGGGACTTCAGCTCCCGCAGCACGGGCAGCCAGGGCCGGGGCTCGAGGGAGAGTCCCGAATATGCGTAGCTCGCCCCGGGGTCACCATGCCAGGCCGAGAGCCGCGGCGAGGCCACGCTTCGGCCGCGGATCCGGATCACATGCCGTTCCCAATCGACTCGGCGTCGCACTTGCGCGAGATAGCGGTCTGCCGCCTCCTTCGGGAGAAAGCCGGGAATCAAGCAGACCTCGCCGTCGGGCAGCCCGCTGTCGGGCCCGATCCGGAATTCAGCGGCCGCCGCGACTTTCTGACCCGAGACCGACAATCAAGCAGCTCCGCGAGGCACGAGAAGGGTGACCTTCTGGCTGAGTACCACCTCTCCGTCTGGATTGGCGATGGTGTCCAGCAGCGTCACGATTCCGCGGTCGGGTTTGGACCGCGATTCGCGTTTCTCGACGCACTCCGTGTGGTAGACCAGGTCTTCGTCGGGGCGCGCGGGATTCGGGAAGCGAATCTCGTCCTTGCCCAACATGGCGACCACCGCGATTCGATCCGGCCAATCGAAGAACAGACGCGTGCAGATGGCGAACAGCTGGAGTGAGCAGAGCGTCAGCCCGCCATAGATCGAGCTCCGCGCCGCCGAGGGATCGATGTGATGCGGCTGCGGCTCCCACCGCTGGGCAAACGTGATGGCATCCTCCGCGCTCACCCGATAGCTGCCCACGAGCGCGCGATCGCCCAGCTTCAGAGTGTCAAAATCATTTACAGGCATTGAAACTCCGCCGGGCCCATGCGGTGGACGGCGGCCGGCTCAGACCCGCGCCAGCGGAGCCTCGAGGCCCGGGACTTCAGCGCGCACCCGGAACAAGCAGCCGCCGAGATCGGGGTCGTCTGTGTGGTCGGCGCTCACGATGAAGAGGTCACGAAGCTGTTCCCCGCCGAAGGAAAGGCTCGTCACGGACTTGGCAGGCACCTCCAGGTGTCGATCCACCGCGCCGTCCGGAGCGAATCTAGTCACGCAGCCGCCACCGTATGCGGCAACCCACACATAGCCCTCGGCATCGACCGCCAGGCCGTCGGGAAACCCTCGGGGTGTCTTGGCGAAGACGCGACGATTGCGGCAACCGGCGTCCGGCGTGACGTCGTGAACGATGACGTGATTACGCGCACTGTCGCTGTGGTAGAGCCGCGTGCCGTCGGGCGAGAAACCGATTCCGTTACTGAGGCTGACGTCGCCGTAGAGCTCCGTGGCCTTGCCCTCGGCGTCGATCCGATAGAGCTCTCCGGGTTGGCGCGGCCCATCGCGGAAAGGGTCGCTGCGCATCGAGCCCACGTACACCCGCCCCCGGGCATCCGTAAACAGATCGTTGAAGCCCGGCGTGTCTTCGAGCGCGAAAACGATCCGGGTTTCGCCATCCTTCACGTGGCAGACGTTTCTTCCGGAGATCACGATGCCACCTTCCGCGTGCAGGGCGATGCCTCCCACGCCGCGGCGCTTCGGAACCACCGTCTCGATGCTCCCGTCCGTCGAGCGGCAATAGACCCCGCCTCTTTGAACGTCACTGAAGTAGAGACGGCCCGAGGCATCGCAGCGCGGGCCCTCGATCAGCCCGTAACCCGTAGCCAGCATTTCGATGGCGGCCATTGCTGCGCCTCCTTCAGCGGGGTGAGAGGATCATTACCGGAATATTGCGCTCTGTCCGCGCCTGGTAGTCGTCATAGGGCGGATAGATTTCGACGAGCTTCGGCCACAGGGCCGCCTTCTCCTGATCGGACGCTCGCCGGGCGGACCTCTTCGAACGTCCGCCGCCGATCTCGACTTCAGCCTCGGCGTTCGCCGTCAGGTTCAAATACCAGAGCGGGTGATGGGGCATGCCACCTTTGGAGGCCACCAGCACTACGTCGTCGCCATTCTGGAGGTAGATCAGCGGAGCCGTTCGAGTGCGCCCTGACCTTCGGCCCCGCGTCGTCAGCAGCAAGACCGGAGCACCGGAGACGCGGTTGCCCAGCCGACCCCGCGAAACGCGAAAGAGCCAGACGTTGGCGGCAGACATCAGCCGCATCAACGGCTTGATGAGATTCTCCTGGCTCTCTGAAATGGGCTTGGGGGAGCTTGCGGTCATGGCGGATCCTCCCGTGTTGTCGGCGATCCGGCTCCAGTCGCTCGCAGGACCGGATCTCGATCATAGGATGGTAGCCGGACCCCTAAGGGTCGCGCTTCAAGGATCCGAGGATTCGAACTCCGACAGCCCCGTCCGGCCGTCTCCCGACCGAAGGAGCGAGCTCGACTGGCCTACCAAAGCGGATGCCCGCCGGGTCAAGCGAGAGCGTCGAGCCGAGTCTCACTCATCAGGACCGCCTCCGAGCGATCGAGTGACAGAAAACGCCGCGTATCCTGCATGATGATGCGACGCCCAGCGTCCGAGTCGAAGAGACGTTCGATGAAGTCCTCGACCGTCTCGAAATACAGCATCGCGATTCCGTCGAAGGGCTCGGCGCCTTCGGTGAGCACTTCTTCGACGACGTATTGGTGATAGCGCCACATTCCGATGTGGTGCCGGACCGCGAGCGGCGCGTGGTGCTGCCCCCAATGCGCGTCGAACTGCGAGTGCGACATGGAGGCCGCCCGAAACACGGGAGAAACCATCGCAAAGCCGGGTACCGGACCCGGCGACAACGGCCCGCCGCCCTTCACCTGACGACCCGTGACGCGGTAGCTGCGACAGCGCCCCAATTGGCTGAGCGATGCGCCCAGGCCCGGATCCCGCCCGTCGGATTCGGCCTCCAGCACCAGAGCCGCCGCGAAGGCTTCGGGACGCGTCTCGTTGACTCCGTTTCCCAAAAGCGGAGATTGGTCGACGTCCGCGATCAGCAGCCGCGCGCCGGCTCCGGCGTATCGCTCGCACAGAGACGGCACGAGCTTTCGAAATTTCCGGAAGAAGGCATCGGCGGGTGCGTCGTTCGGCGTAACCAGGACGATGATCGACAACTCGAAATCTCCTGCGGCGAGAGCGGGCCGCCGCTCCCGCGCGCGGCTACTTGGCCCAGCGGCACCCGACCACCCAGCCGCTCGGAGGCTCCACGCGGTCGACGAAAGCCGACGCGGGCAGGAGCAGTGTGTCGGCGGCCGCCGTGAGTGGCAGGTCCAGAGCAAAAAACAACTTCCCATCCCAGGGAAGAGAGTCTCGTTGATCTCCGAAGTACCGAACGCCTGAGTAGACGCCTGGACAGCCCGCATCCCAGGAACGCGTGGTCTGACAGCCCGCAAGCGACAGACCAACAAGGGTCGCGAGCAGGAATCCGACCAGCCGCTTCGCCACACGAGTCAAGTCCATCTCAACGCTCCCAACTCTCGTCATCTGGGCCTCAAGATGCGGCGCCTACCGGAAGCGCGCCCACGCGGTGGGCGACGCGTAGACGACGTCGGCTGCATCGGCGTTCGCACGGGGGAGGGCGCACTGGCCAATGCACGCGACAGCCACAAGAGGAGACCGTAGCCGGCCAGGAAGACGAGTACCGCTGCTCCTGTCCCGAAGATCGGCCCATGTCCCAGAGCGTACACCTCGCTAAATGCGATCAGGGCGAGCACTCCGAAGAGCGCCCGCACCAAGCCGATCATCCGAGACGCTCTCGTTGCCATCGCCTCTCTTGGATCGGAGGATTCCGCGCTCGCCCGAGCCTAGCGGCCGGCTGGGCGGTCCGCGATCGTTCCCAGCAGCCCGACCGGAACTCGCGTCGCCTCGACGATCTCGAGCCCCGCAATCGGCCGACCCTCCGCATAGCCTGGATGCTCATGATCGATCCAGACCGAGAAGCTGCGGTTGTCGATGACACAGCGCAAAGCGAATCGATCGAGCGCGTTGCCGTACGGTCCGCGCGGCCCCCGGTGGCTGAAGTGGAAGTGGGGAGCGGCGCCGCTCGGGCAGCGCAGCCGACCCAGGTAGAACACTTCGCCGGCCCTTCCGTCCACTCTCACCGGGTTGTTCGCGGTTCCGAGCGGCTCGTCTTCCCGCAGTGTCATACAGCTAGTCACCAACAACGCAGCGAGCGCGAGAAGCACGCGGGTCAAACGCACCTCAGCTCCCCGGCTTCGGCCAGCGAGTCGGGAATCCGCTGGCCCCCAGAATCCGCATTCCCTCGTCGCAGCGGAGACCGACGCCTGCAACGCCATGAGAGTCGTCACCCGGTGCGATGGCGATGTCGAGCTCCCGCGCGCGGCGCAGAATCGGGGCGGAGACGTAGGGCTCGGATTGACCCGCCGCAAGCGGCCGTACATTGAAGTCGAGAATCAGGCCCAGCTCCCGAATCCTCTCGAGGTTCCGCTCGACCCGCTCCCAAACGGCAGCACGCTTCAGACGTGCGCGATAGTCGGTGTCGAACAGCCGAATCAGGTCGAAGTGGCCGACGACCTCGGGCTCAAAGTCCTCGATGAGTGTCAGCTGAAGATCGAAGTAGTCGCAATAGAGGGCTTCCAGCCCCCCCGATGTCTTCGCCGCCTCGGTATATAACTCCGGCGACACATCGAACGGAACGTCGTTCACGTGGTGTACGGAGCCAACGATGTAATCGGGGCGGAACTCGTCGATGAGTCCCTTCAAGAACGGTCGGTAGGCGCTGTAGATCTCGGCTTCGAAGCCGACCAGAATCTCGATCTGGGTCGAGTAGTCGCGTTGAAGATTCCGGCACTTCTGGATGTATGAAGCGAATCGCGCTCTCAGCCCCCCTACGGACAAGCCGACAGCGCGCTCCTCCTGGGGAATCAACTCGTCTCGAGCGGGCGGTATGTGCTCGGTGATCCCGACCCAGGAAAAACCGCGCTCGATGTAGGTGCGGACGATGTCTTCCAGCGCATCATCGGCATGGCTGCAGAACTCGGCGCTGTGTCCTCCGTGGACCGAGACCCGCTGAAGCGGTCGATCAACCATTGCGATCGGAAACTCCCTTCATCGGGTGCGCTCCCTCAGCTCTCACCGACATCGAACAGTGGAAGGCTCACGCTCGGATCCAGGTTGCCCTTTCCCGGCACATAGTTGACCTCGATCCGAATGCCGTCCGGATCCTCGAATAGGACCGAGTAGTAGCCGGGCGCGAATTGGCTCTCCTCCTCGGGTGCGTGAACGATCGAGGCGCCCAGCTGTTTGACGAACTCGTAGGTTGCATCGACGTCTTCGCGGCTGCGAGCGCGTAGACAGAAGTGGTGAAGACCCACCCTCCGCTGAACGAAGGCTTCGCCCTCGTGTTCCGGGGTCGCCCGGGAAATCGCGATTCCCGTTCTGCTTCCGACGCAATAGAAGAATTCGTGGCTTCTCGCGATCAGCGTCATGTCGAAGAAGGCGAGCAGGCTCTCATAGAACGGAACACACTTCTCGAAGTTGCCGACCGTGAGCTGAATGTGGGCGACGCCGTTGAGTTTCATGACAGACCTCCGAGCGCTAGAGCGCTTTTTCGTACCAGCGGACGCTCCAGTAGCGGTCGAACTTCCGTCCGACCTCCTCGTATGTGCCGATCTCGCGAAACCCCAGCCGCTCGTGAAGCCGAATCGATTCCGGGTTGGGCAGCGCGATGCCCGCGTAGGCGCGGTGCACGTCTTCCCCTTCGAGCGCCTCGAAGAGCGCGCGATAGAGCGCCGAACCCACTCCCGCGCCCAGAGCTTCGGGATGGACGTAGACGGTCGTTTCGACGGCTGGAAGGTACGCTTCCTTGGGGCGGAACTGCTTGCTGTGCACGAAGCCAAGAAACGCTTCGTTACGAAGGGCGACGAGCAGCTGATAGCGTCCATGTCCTGCGAAATCCCGGTACCACTCGAGCCGCTGTGCGGCCGTGATCTTCTCGATGTCGAAGGTTATGTGGGACGTCGCAACCCAGTGGTTGTAGAGCTCGTTGAGTGCATCGAGGTCCGACACAATAGCGTGTCGAATCAACGGCCCGCTGACGGGTAGCTCGGCCTCCACTTCCGTGCTCACGAGTCTTCTGTCCCGCTCTCACCTCCCAGGCGAGGAAGGTGGTCGCCGAGCTCGATCCAATCTGCCTTGGAATCGATGTGGATATGCAACTGGGGGGCCCGATCGATCGCCTCAGCCATGTTGGCGAGCACCACGTCTATCCGGTCGGGATGCTGCTGGTTCTCGCAGAAGAGGGAGCTTCCACAGCGGCTGCAAAATGAACGCGTTCCGTGCTCCGACGACCGGTAGTCGACGAGAGCGCCCTTCCCTTCGAGAATCCGGAGCTGACTCCGAAGCACCCCGAACCAGGTCACGTAGCCAGCTCCGTGATTGCGCTGGCACATCGTGCAGTGGCAGTGGGCACAGAAGAGAGTCGGAAGTGAAATCTCGAACCGAACCTGCCCGCAGAGGCAGGAGCCCGGCACGGATCCCTTCATCTGAGGAGATCCCTTTGCGTGGAGGATCCGTCTACCTGGGAGTTGGACACGAGCACCTCGCCGACCGCAGGGTATCCCGGGAGACACGTGCGATCCACTTCGGCCGCCGTAGCGTGAACCCCGGCGATTAGCTCAGCGCGGTACCGGATACTGAAAGAGCATCGAGTGTCCGAGTTCGGTGCTCACACCTCCTCGGAACACTTCACTCGACAGAAAGGAGATCCGGTACCCGGGCGAGTTGGGCGCCTGCCGCAAAGTGTGGCGTCCTTCCGAGAGTTGAATCGACCCGCCCGCTACGGGTTTCGAATCGATCGTCAGATCTCCGGGACGTGGAGCGATCGCCGGCGAGTTCACGAGTTTGCGTTGGTCGGTGCGCCGATGTACGTGGTAGCTCCCGCTTCGGATGATTTCGAACACCTTGCTCAACGGTTCATCACGGGTTGCGGTCGTCTCCGTTCCCAGCGTAAAGAGGTGCCCGTCCGCGCGAATGTAGTGATTGGCGAAGTAGCGCTTGACCGAATCGGGCAGCTCCCACAGCCGCCAATCGTTGATCCAGAAGATGGCACGGCTGCGCCGATAGTCGTCGACGAGCTGGTTCGCGAAGTAGCGGCGGTAAAGCTGCCGATGAGCTGCGCCGTGGTACCAGTAGTAGCTGCCGTGCGGTCGAAACAGCGCGCCTCCCGCGCTGTCGATCACAACGTCCTCGGGCGCTGAGAATCGGCCCAGCTTGTCCAACAGGTGTAGCTGATGTGCGTTGCTGGCCCGCCCATCGACAAAGCTCAGCTGGGAGAGCGCGATTGGAATGGCGACCAGGTACAGCCACGACGCGGCGCGAAAGTGGCGACCTCGGAGGCCAGCGACGAGCACGGCCAAGCCGCGCACCGCGGCGATCGAGGCGATGAAACACCAGCCGACGTAGTTGTAGGGGAACTGAGCGTTCATCAGCCCAGCGGCGACCGCTACGATAGCGAGCGGAACCAGCCAGAACCTTCCGCCACAAAAGGCATAGGCAGCGAGAAGACCCAACACGGCCAGGCTGGATGGCCACGTGTGATCCCAGAACGGCCGTACGTAGTCGGCGAGCGATGTATCCGGGTAGAGCCTCTCGTGGGCCAGGGCATCCAACACGGTGAGCTGGAAGCCCTTGACCAGTGTTCCAGAAATCCATGCGGCCACCAGTGCCGCCGCCGATGCCAATATCAGAGTACCGATGAACCAACGCGGTTGCGCGACCCAGGCATCCGCACGTCGGTAGAGCCGATCTCGCAACAACATGCAGCCGGCGGTGACCGAACCGATGAAGACCAGCTTCTGGGTCATCAGCATCGCAGCCACCAGCAAGAGCCCAGACGCCAAGGCGACGCCCCGGCGCGCCGCGACTTGATTGAGCTCCAGCAGGGCCAGGCTGGCGATCCAGCAGTAGGCGGCGAAGCAGTCGGCCCGGTAGTCCACTGCGCTCATCAAGCTGAAGCCGAAGGAGATGGGCAAGAAGAAGGCGACCAGGGCGGCTGCGCGGTCGCGCGTCACCCGATGGGTCGCCAGGGCCGTCAACAGGCTGGCGCCGAAGATGTAGGCAAAGACGATCGCCCGAAGGCGTAGCGCCGCGGAGGGAAGATCGACGACCTTCCCGAAGAAGGGAGCGTGAAGCAGATAGCTGAGCGGAAGGTGGTGTTCGTAGAAGTCGAGATAGGGCAACTGGCCGCGGCCGATCAGCCAGGTGGCGTGTCCGTACTGGTACTCGTCGACGGTGAAGAAGCGCGTCTGACCAAACCCGTAGACCGCCTGGAATACCCAGCCCGCAAAGCCCACGAGAATTACCAGGAGCAGCGCCTCTGGCCAGCGCGAACCGCGCCACACAGGCTGCTCCACCGCGGGCACTAGACCTGCGGCGCCATACGGCGTCCGCTCGAGAGCGCCCGAGTCATCCGGCCACCCAGATCTTCAGAACCAGCTTCACCGTCTTCGTCGCGACCACTGGGAGCCGCATAGTGCTGAGTCACGTAGTTGATTCTCACACCGCTTCCGACAGAGTACGATTTGACGTCGCCCTCGAGGCACCAGGTCGTCAGTTCCTCCTCCGCCAAGACCTCGAACTCGGGCCAGTTTCCGTTGATGCGGACATCGACGATCGTGCCTTCGAACCTGTGGGTGGGAATCGATCCATCGCGAACGGCTGCCCACCAGCGCCCCGACCCGAAGAGGCCGTGCGGCGACGCGAGCGCGAACTCGCTGGCCTTGACGGACGCGAGCTGAAGCCGCTCGACGTATTGGCGATCACGCGTCAGGTCATAAGTCTGCGTGTATCCGTCGTCCAACCGCGATGCCTCCTCCGTTGATGGAATAGCCTCTCTGGAGTCGGCTTCAACCTCGGGCTGGGCCGGCTAGAAAAACGCGCCGACCGACTCCATGCCGATGCCGCTGATCAAGAACCTCTCCTTGGCGTTGCTGAGCAGCTGGCGCGTCCAGTCGGTGAAACCTCCATCGGCTAGCTCGATCTCTTCACCGCCCGGCGGCTGGGCGTGGAGCTTGAAGCAAGCGTTCTCGTAGTAGCCGCGACCCTGGGTTCGCGCTGAATCGAGTTCGACCCGGACCCCCGGGAACCGAGCCGCCAGATCTGGCAGCCAGATGGCTCCGACGATCTGGTGAAACGCCTCCGACAGCGGAGTGATCGACACGCGAATCCGAGACTCCGGCACTCCCACCCCTCGCAGCAACAACTCGACGTAGAAACCGATGTGTTCTGGAAGGCTACTGGCCTCGAAGCGATGCGCCCCCTCGTCTCTCCCAGCGCTGACGAGAGCAAACATCTGGAAGTGGGGAAGCAGCCGCGGGTCGTCGTATTGCTGGGTCCGGATCAGCCGGTGGCTGGCGGCCAGCTTCACTTGTCGGGCGGATCGCGCATTTTCGCCCAACAATGCTCGGCGCCGACTCGCACACTCGAGGGCGAGCGCATTGGTCGAATCCGAGAGCACTTCGGTGTTGCGAATCGTTGCGAGGGCGAGGTTCTGATCGACCGCCGCGACGATCGAACTCGTGCCAAGCGGTGCGACAGGCGAGAGGGTGATGGGCTCGAAGCCGGCCGGCAGGGCGGCGAATGCGGCGTGATCCAGGGACGAGAGCCGACGTGGATCCAGCGAGCTCGGCCGAGCGAAGCGGTTTCGCTCATAATCTTCGACTAGATTGCGGGCCGACCGACGGGCTGCACGGCGGCGATAGACCTCCAACAGCAGCGATTGAAGGTCACTACCGCTCAGGCGGAGAGCGAGCAGATCGACGAGGTTGGGGACGCCAGCGGTACGCAGGATTCGTTCGATGATCTTGCTGGCCATCCAGCTCTCGTTTCGACCCATCGGCCGCGCAAGGGATCTCGGGCGAGGTACGGCGCGTGGATCTGCGCGCTATTGGCTCTTGTAACCGATCGCCCGCCAGACGCCGTCTTCGTGGGTCTGCGAGACGGTCTCGATCTCGTGGGGAGTATTCTCGAACACCGACTCGAAGAGCACGACGACGTATTTGCCCCTCGGAGCTCCCGGGAGCGTGCGCGCCGCCTGGGCAGACTTGAGCCGCCGCGCAACGACCCGGCCGATCGCTACCCGGGCACCCCGAACTGCCTTCACGAAGGTCTCTTGTGAAATTCGTTCGCGCATCGTGGAGGAGCTTCGCTCCCAGGCTTCGACGAACTGGCCCGCGTCGAGCAGCTCGAGCCACTCCCTGGCGGCGGCCACCGCCTCGTCTTCCTCCCGCGTCGCGCAGGCCGAGCCGCCCACGAGCACAAGAACGGCCAAGGCGATTGCCACGCGGCCCACCTTCGAATCAATCATCTCGCAATCCTCAGCTGGCTGCCGGGCGGTGATTACCGACCCACTCTCTCACGCGGCACTGCCGTGACGCGCTGAATCAGCCGGGAAGGTACAACAGCCGATCGCGAGCCCCACTGACAGCGTCGCCCAGCGGGGGCCTCTGGCACCTCGAGCCCGCCCCGCGTCTCGCCGAGAGCCCGCACCCCGATGGAAATCTTCGAGGCGAGGCACGAAGTTTCTCGCTGCAGTGATCGGGCCAGGGCCACGGCCCGCTTCAGGCGAGAACCAGCACAAGAGCCTCGGATGGCTCCAAATGAATCAATCCGGCCCGGCTGGGAATCGGCTCTCCGTATGCAGTCCGGATTCCCGCCGCGACGCTTCCAGCGCCCAACTCGATGGAGACCGCATCGCCGCCGAAGTTCAACGCGATCAGGGCTCGAGATCCCTCGGTCGATCGTTCGAAGGCGAGGACCGGTTCCGGTGTGTCGAGCCGCCGGTATTCGCCTCGCTGGAGTGCCGGCGTCGAGCGGCGAAGCCGAAGCAAATCCCGATAGAGGTGGAGCAAGGAGGCCGGATTCTCGCGCTGGGCCTCAACGTTGCGGGCCCCCGCGTCGGCGGCGATCGGCAGCCATGGTGCGCCAGTCGAAAACCCGGCGGCTTCGCTTCCGTCCCACTGCATGGGCGTGCGTTCCGGATCGCGCCCAACCTTGGGATGAATGTTGCGGGCCACCGGATCCATCAAACGATCGGCCGGAATCGGCACATCGCGCATGCCGATCTCCTCGCCGTAGTACAGAAACGGGGTTCCGCGCGATGCCAGGAGCAACACGGCGGCAACCCGGGCGCGCGCTTCCCCGAGCTGCTCATCGTCGTAGCGGGTGGCATGACGAGAGCTGTCGTGATTGGACAGCACCAGATCTGGCCAGCAACCCGCGGGCAGCGCGGCCTCGAACCGATCGATCTCGCCTCCGAACGCCGACGCCGACCATGCCGAGCGGAGGAACGAGAAGTTGAAGGCGAGGTGCAGCTCGTCGTCATCACCGTAATACCGGCTCACTTCCTGTGGATCGAAGAGCGAGACCTCACCCACGGCCATCCGCTCGTCGTACTCGTCGAGTACCGAGCGAATCGATCGAAGCATCGGGTGCACGTCCGGGTGATTCTGATCGTGTAGATGCCGCTGACCGAAGTAGCCGGGGCGTGCATCGGGAATGACTGGGTTGTCGCGTAGCGCCGGGTCCTTGGCGATGGCGTGGATCACGTCGATTCGAAATCCATCCACTCCGCGATCGAGCCAGAAGCGCAGCACGTCGTGCATCGCGGCGACGAGCTGCGGATTTCGCCAGTTGAGCTCGGGTTGTTGCGCGAGAAACGTATGTAGGTAGAACTGCTCGGTCGTGTCGTCCCAGGTCCAAGCGCCGCCGCCGAATATACTCATCCAGTTGTTCGGAGGTGAGCCGTCGGACTTTCCATCTCTCCACACGTACCAATCCCGCTTCGGGCTGTCTCGGCCGAGGCGTGACTCGAGGAACCAGGCGTGTTGATCGGAGCTGTGATTGGGGACCCAATCGAGGATCACCCGGATTCCCACTCGGTGCGCCTCTGCGATCAGGCTGTCGAACTCATCCAACGTGCCGAAGAGTGGATCGATGTCGCAGTAGTCGGCGACGTCGTAGCCAAAGTCGGCCATCGGCGAGGGAAAACAGGGTGAGAGCCAGATGGCATCGATTCCGAGCCAGACCAGGTGCTCGAGCCTCTGGCGAATGCCGGCCAGGTCCCCGACGCCATCGCCGTTCGAGTCCATGAACGACCGCGGATAGATCTGGTAGATGACGCCATCCTGCCACCAGAGCCGATCTGCCACGCAACCCTCCCGCACCGACGATATCCGAGGCGTCGGCAGGTCGGGAGGGGGCGGGGCGAGCAAGACTTGCGCCGTGGGGGCGTGCTAGACCGATTCGTTCGCAATCGGCAGTTCGACGCCTAGCCCGATTCTCCATCGGAGCCTACGGCTCCAATCGCAATCAGAGCCGCCGCACGCGCGTGAATCGCCGTGGTGTCGAAGAGGGGAACGGCGGCGGCGAAGCCGTCCAGCAGCATCGAAATCTCGGTGCAGCCCAGGATGACTCCCCCAGCGCCCCGGTCGACCAGCCCTGCCACGACCCTCCGGTACGCTTCGCTGGAGGCTTCGAGGATTCGTCCCAGGCAGAGCTCGTCATAGATGATCCGATGTACTGCCTCTCGCTCGGGCGGCGGTGGAATCGTCACCTCCAGACCGTGGCTCTCGAGGCGGTCGCGATAGAACGCCTCTTCCATGGTGAACTTCGTGCCCAACAGTCCGACCCGGCGAATACCTGCCTGGCGGACCGCGTCGGCCGTCGCATCGGCGACGTGTAGCAGCGGAATCGCCAGCTCCGCCTCGATCTGCGGTGCGATCTTGTGCATGGTGTTCGTACACAGGACGAGCAAATCGGCGCCCAGCGTCTGCACTCCCAGCGCGGCCTTGGCCAGAATCGATCCGGCTTCATCCCAGCGGCCCGAACGCTGGAGCCGCTCGATCTCGTGGAAGTCGACGCTGTGAAGTACCAGAGGCGCCGAGTGCAGTCCCCCCATCCGCTCGGCAACCGTGCGATTGATCGTCTGGTAATAGGGAACCGTCGATTCCCAGCTCATCCCGCCCAGCAGACCGATCGTCTTCAAAGGCTGCTCCAGCTCCGCGCGATCCCCCTCCCGGCTCGGCGTCGGGCAATGCCCAATTGGAGCCGAAAAGGACCGCGCTGTGTCTCGATTAGCTCGTGATTCGCGCCTTTGCTAGGAGTCGGCGCGGCCGTTGTCGAGGCGCCTTTCCACCCATGAACCGACTCCTCATCATCAAGACCGGGACGACGCTCGCACCGCTGCTGCAGCAGCGGGGCGATTTCGAGGACTGGATCCGCGCTGGAATGGGAGTCGCTCGCGAGCGCGTCGACGTCGTGAGCGTATTCGAAGGCGCTGAGCTGCCCGACCCCCAGCAAATTTCGGGCGCCGTGATCACCGGGTCGAGTGCGATGGTTTCCCACCGCGAGCCCTGGAGTGAGCGCACCGCGCACTGGCTTCGCGGCGCGGTGGATCAGGGCACTCCGATCCTGGGAATCTGCTATGGCCACCAGCTGCTCGCTCACGCGCTCGGTGGCCGCGTGGCACCCAATCCGCTGGGACGGGAGATTGGAACCGTCCCGGTACGACTGGAGGCTTCGACAGCGCGGGACCCGCTGCTGGCGAGCTTCGCGGGATCGCTGCGCATTCACGTCAGCCACGTCGAGTCCGTGCTCGAGCTGCCGGCAGCGGGCGTGCGGCTGGCTGCCAGCGATGGCGACCCGAACTGCGCTTTCTTTGTAGGACCCGCAGCTTGGGGGGTGCAGTTTCACCCGGAGTTCGATGCGCATCTGATGCGCGGATACATCGAGGAACGCCGGGCGCTGTTGCGAGCAGAGAATCTCGACGCGGACGCGCTGTTGAACTCCGTGACCGAGTGCCCCGATGGAACCGCCCTGCTGCGTCGCTTCTCCGAGCTGGTGGAAGCGGAATCCGAGCCGCAACCGCCGTAGCGCCGGCAGATGGTAAGCTTGGGGCTGGCGATACACCCGGAGAAGAACTCATGGCGAAGATCTATCACGACGCGGACGCGGACCTGGAGCGGCTGAACGACCAGCAGATCGCCGTGATCGGCTACGGAAACCAGGGGCGTTCCCAGGCGCTGAACCTCCGCGACTCGGGCGCGAGTGTCATGATCGGAAACATCAGAGACGACGCCCACGCGAGCGCGTCGACCGACGGATTCGCTGTCTCCAATATCGCCGATGCCACCGCCAAGGCCGACATCGTCATGCTGTTGATTCCCGACGAAATCATGCCGGGGGTCTTCGAAGAGCACGTGGCCCCAAATCTGCAGGCCGGCAATCTGGTGATATTCGCGTCTGGGTACAACGTCGCTTTCCGATTGATCGAGCCCGCCGCGGATGTCGATGTGGTGCTCGTAGCACCGCGCATGATCGGAGTAGGTGTACGGGAGACCTTCCTGGAGGGAAGCGGCTTCCCGAGCTTCGTTGGTGTCCACCAGGACGCCAGCGGAACGGCGCCCGCGCGGATGCTGGCGATCGCAAAGGCGATCGGATCGACCCGCGCGGGGTGCATCGAGATGTCGATGCACGACGAGGCAACTCTCGATCTCTTCACCGAGCAGGCCTTCGGCCCCGCTTTTGGGCGCGTGCTGTTGACGGCGATCGACCTCCTGGTGGAAGCCGGCTATCCGCCCGAAGCGGTTCTGCTCGAGCTCTACCTATCGGGAGAGTTCGCGTACTCGCTGGAGAAGATGCGCGAGGTCGGCATGCTCAAGCAGATGGACTTTCACTCGCGGACCAGTCAATACGGCAGCGTCACCCGAGGTGCCCGGTTTCTGTCGCTCAATGAGCCGCTCAAGGAGAAGATGAGCGAGGTGCTCGACGAAATTCGCTCGGGTCGCTTCGCGGACGAATGGTCCGGGCAGCAATCCGACGCCAGCGAGCTGTTCGACAAGATCCGCGAAGCGCGCGATCAGATGCCAGTGGCGGGCTGGGAGAAGAGAACGCGCAACGCGTTCCAGATTGGCGAGCCGGACTGAGCTTCCAACCCGTCCGCCGAGACGTTCCCCGCTACGACGCCGCTAGTAGCGCGGAACCTCGTGATCGATCTCCTGGGACCAGGCGTCGATCCCACCCGCGACGTTGAAGACTCTCTCGAAGCCCATCCCGGCAAAGTGCTCCGCGGCCGCCTGACTCCGACCCCCGTGATGACAGTGAAAGATCAGGGTGGTTTCCCTCGGCAGTGAGGCGATCCGCTCAGCCTCTTCGGGAGTCATCAGACGAGTACCCGAAATACTCGCTCGGGCGCGCTCTTCCGGAGTGCGCACGTCGAAGAACTCGCCGACCTCGCCGGCATCCAGCCGGTGCTTCAGATCCTGGACGGACAGCTGCCGCACTTGACCCGCCGTTGTGTTGGGGTTGTCGATCCGAAACCCTTGGCCTTCCGACGAATCGACGACGTCGATGGTCAGGCCGTCGGCGCGGCTCGCACTGTAAGGGTCCAGAAAGATCGCGATGCCGCCGGCGTCCACCCTCACTTCCCCCGGTCCGATGGGGGCAAAGAAGAGCTTGTTCTGGAAGCGCGCGTCGATCCCCAGGTGGAGCTCGGATTCGGGCGGAGCACTGGTGGCCGCGCTGCGAAGCCCTTCGACGGCCTCAGCCGTCAGCTGGATGTTCGGCGCGCGATCCAAGGCTGGCTCTTCGATTTTCAGCGCCTGAATCAGCTCTCCCGATCCCGCCAGCTCCTGGATGATGTCGCAGCCACCGACGAATTCACCGCGCACGTATAGCTGGGGAACCGTCGGCCATTCGGAATACGCCTTGATGCCCTCCCGCAGCGACGGATCTGTGAGCACGTCCAGGGTCGAGTACTCCGAAATCAAGCCGTCGAGTATGCCGACCACGGTGGCGGAGAAGCCGCACTGGGGAGCATCCCGAGTCCCCTTCATGAACAGGACGACCTCGTTGGAGGTCACCAGATCGTCGATGCGCGCGCGCGTGGCTGTGTCGATGCTCATGGGAACTCCTGGTTGGAACAGCTGGCGAAGTTAGCAGATCGACCTCTCGCTGGGTGTCGCACTGGGCAGCGCTCTTATCCCGTCGATGGCTCGTCCGGATCGACTCGAGGCTTGATCGAAATGAACTGTGGGTTGGACGGATCGTCGTTCTGCACCACGACGGTCGCCAGCTCCCAGGGGCGGCACTCCGACAGATAGAGACGCTGGCCCGGAACATATCGCTGCGAGTACCGCGCACGAACGGCCGCAGTGCTCCCGAACAGCTCTTGATCCCGCTCCTCCGCTCGAGCCACGGTGACCGCAAAGCTCGCGGCCAGGAAGACGGAGATGTCCCAGTGCTCGCGAAGCTCTGGCCGGTGAAGGAACACTCCCTCGACGAGCAGGATGGCATCGGGCTCGGCCGCTCGCGCAGGCTGCTGGACCGGAGTGTCCTTGCGATGATCGAATATCTCGGTGCGATAGCGACGCGAACCACCCGGTCCGAGAGGCTCGAGCAGCTGCGCGATCAGCCCGGGGTAGTCGAAGGAGTCTCGGTAGTAACCCTCGGGCGACGCATCGCCCCGGGCCATGCGGATGCTCGCGGGATGGTGAAAGCAGTCCGCCGAGGCCTGGATCACGCTGCCGCCCAGCCGCGCGATTTCGGCCGCCAGCTCGCCGGCGAACGTCGTCTTCCCAGCGGCATCGACACCATCGATGCCGACCCGAACGGGGTGGGGTCGACGTCGATCGAGAATGAGCTTTGCAAGCTCGGCCAGGAGCGCGCCACGCTTCAATGGCTCGCGCTCGGGACGCCCAGCCGTCCACTCGCTGCCTTCGCGGAGTTGTGGGATGATCGCTTCATGTCCCTCCCAAGGCTTCCACCGAATTGGTTCGACCGAGCCGACGAATCTCCGGATGCTCGCTTCTATGCCGTGCCTCGCCTCGTGACCCACATCGACGACGCGACGATCGCCGCGCTGACACAGTTCTACCGGGAAACCCTTTCATCGGAAAGCGACCTGCTCGACATCATGTCCTCGTGGGTTTCGCACCTCCCCGAGGAGATGAAGTTCGGCCGCGTCGCCGGGCTCGGGATGAACGCCCAGGAGCTCGCGGCCAACCCCAAGCTCTCGGACTGGCTGGTACACGATGTCAACCGCGAGCCCGAACTCCCCTATGGGGACGAGAGCTTCGACGCGGTGCTCAACGCCGTATCGGTTCAGTATCTGGTGAGACCGGATCGCGTGTTCTCCTCGCTCCATCGGGTGCTGCGCCCCGGAGGAATCTCGATCGTGGCGATGTCTCACCGCTGCTTTCCCACCAAGGCGATTCGCGCCTTCCAGCAAGGCTCGCCCAGCGAGCGGCTCGCGCTGGTCAGCCAGTACCACGAGGCCGCCGGCTTCGAAGCCATCTCGCACTTCGACCGCTCACCTGACCGCGCCGATCCACTCTGGATCGTCATGGCGCGTCGCGCACCGGAGTGACGGCGATCCATTCGGCGTCGCTGCATCCGCCGCGGATCGTCCAGAAGGCCGCGGGATCAACCGGGACTGAATCCGCCGCCAGCCGTTCGGCGCCAGCCCGCAGCAGCCAGGCCCCCACCATCGACGTGAACCGTGGTACCCGTCACGAAGCGCGATAGATCCGACGCGAGAAACACCGCAGCCCCGGCCGCATCATCGACGCAGCCGCGGCGTGAGAGCGGCGTGTCTGCATTCACCTCGCCGATGCCCGGCGTTGGGATCAAGTCCGGCGCGATGCAGTTGACGCGAATCAGCCGGTCGCCGAGCTCGAGTGCCAGGCTCTTCGTCAGGCTTTCCACCGCGGCCTTCATTGCCGCATAGATCGCGTAGCCCGGTGCAGCGCGATGGGCCTCGATCGAGGTGATGTTGATGATGGCACCCCCGGCTTCGGGAAAGAGCGGAACCGCGGCCCGCGCGCATGACGTCACGGTCGAGAAGTTCTCTCTCACGAGAGCGTCCTCGCCCTTCGCGCTCACGTCCATCAAAGGCGCCTCGAAGCCGCCTCCAACGTTGTTCACCAGCACGTCGATCCGTCCCAACTCCTGTCCGACCGCACTGAAGAACTCGGCCACCCGCGCAACTTCCCGGACGTCGAACGTCTGCGCCAAGACCCGCGACCCGTCGGCCTGAATCGCAGACGCAACCCTGGTGAGGTCTTCGGACTTGCGATCACACAGAGCCAGCTGCGCGCCGAACTGCGCGAAAGTACGGGCAATGCCCTCCCCGATTCCCTCAGCGGCCCCCGTCACTACAGCGACGCGATCCGTCAACAGCGCCGCGCTCGGACCGAGCGCCATCAGCTCGTCAGCCGGCCGGCCGAACCGGGGCGGCGCAGTATCCATTCGAGGATCGGGAAAACGCGCAGCCGGTCGAGAACGGGATTGACCACCCCCGAAGTGATGCAGAAGCGTCGGTCGAAGGGCGGCACGTGATGCTCGGCGTGGTGCTCCTTGGAGAGGACGATCCGACCTCGCTGCAGAAGCCGAACCCAGCGCGACGGCGCCGCCTGATGGGCCCACTGGTGAAACTGGTTGGTGAGTACCGTCCAGACCGTAAGACAAACGACGAAGGCTACGCTGAAGTTCACTCCGGTGTGCCCGGTCGCGGGTGGGAGAGCCAGCCAGGTGGCTCCGAGAACCGGGATGGCTGCGATGCAGGTATTGCCGTTGAGTTCGATGAAATCGTGGCGAGTGATCTCGGTCGGATCGAGGTGGTGCTCCCGAAACGGCCTGACGAAGTGTGGCCCCAAATAGGGCACGCCCTCGTCGAAGATGCGATCGAAGCTCCAGTGGACCAGACCGGAGACGAGATCCGCAACCAGGTGGCCGAGCAGCACCGCGGCCCCGATCACGAGCCAGCCCTCGCTGCGATCGAGAGCGAAGGCCAACTCCAACCCCAGCGCCGCTGCGAGAACAGCCGCGCCAACGACCGCCGCGGTCTCGAGCCGCCGGTGCGAGGCGATCTCGCGCCTGCGTTGGCTGGGCATCTGCGCCCTCCGACGCCTTTTCAGTTGAGCGACGTGTCTTCTGCCAGCTCGATGTTGCCGGAATCTCGATCCTCTAGCGACTCCAACATGCTGAGGTCGCTCCAGATCGGAATTTCTTCCGCGGCATAGAGCTCTCGGGAGCGGTCGGTGATGGCGCCGACGCGCACCAGCGCCGGCATCATCAGATCCTTGAACGAGTGGATCTGGCCCGGAGGCAGCTTGGCCCGGAAGCCTGCCGCACCCAGCGCGATCAGCTCCTTGAGGAAATCCTGGACATCGATTCCGACGCGATCGAGCACCTGGAGAAAGCCGGGGTCGTGCTTTCGGGCCTTGGTTCCGTTGGGGCCGCCCTGGGAATCCGACATCAGCTTCACCGCCTCGAAGGCGAACTGAGCAATGTCCTCGCGCTCGTCGGGGTGCATCTGTGCGATCGCATAGCCGACGTAGACGTTGCCGAACGCCACGTGACGCGATTCGTCCCGCAACACGTTGACCGTGATCTGCCGAAGGAGGTCGCAGGTGGTCCGGCGCCGCATATTGTGAAATGCGCCCAGGGCCAGGCCTTCGACCACCATGTTCATGCCGATCGCAATCTTCACCCAATGATCGGCCTGCAACGTGACGTCGATCAGCTCTTTGAGCCACGGCGAGATCGGGTAGACGATCGCCAGCCGACGGATGTACTCCTCGTAGACCTCGACATGGCGCGCTTCGTCCATCGTCTGGGTTGCGGCGTAGAGCTTGCCCTCATAGTCCGGAACGGCATGCGTGAGCGCGGCGGCCGTCATCAACGCGCCCTGCTCGCCGTGCAGGAATTGCGATAGCAGGTGTGCAGCGACGTGGGCGCGAAACTCCTCCCGTTGAGTGTCGGAGAGCCGCTTGAAGAGCGGCATCTGGTCGAACAAGAACTGCGACTCGTCGAGCAGCGGCTTGGAGGGGTCGATCGACAGGCTCCAATCGATGTCTTGCTCCGCGTCCCACTGCGCCTGCTTCGACTTGCTGTAGAGAGTTCGCAGCTTGTCGATTCCGATGCTGTAATCGAACTGCCAACAGACTTCCATCGGTGCTTTCAGGACGTCGGCGGTCTCCCAGTTGGTACTCATCGGGGCTCCTCCAGGATGTAGCGGCAGACCATCTCCGTCAGCTCTTCGAGCACCCGATCCGGCGCCGGCTCGCTGACTTCCCGCACCAACAGCTGGGTGGCGGCGAGGTCGATCGCGTGGTGAATCAGGAATGCTGCAGACGCGGGATCGACAGAGGCCCGCATCAGTCCGCGCCGCTGGCCGAACTCGATCAGGTCGCGCAACCTCTCGACGGCCACCTGTTCGATGCGCTGGTAGCGGCGGCGAACTTCGTCATCTCGTTCTGCAAGACCGAGCACCACGAGATAGAGAGATGGCTGCTTGCTCAGCCGCTCGTGGGCGTTGCGCAGCCAGCTGGCGAAGCCAGCGCGAGGGTTCTCACCCAGGAAGCGCTCGTGATCGAGATCCGTGCGCCGCTCGGCAGCGACACGAGCGCCCCAATCGTCGATCAAGTCGAGAAGGATTGCGCGCTTGTCGGCGAAGTGGTGGTAGAGCGTTCCGACCCCGACGCCAGCTCGCCGGGCGATATCGGCGACACCAGTTTCCGCGTAGCCGCGCCGGGTGAACAGCTGCTCGGCCGCGCGCAGCAAGCGCGCTCGGGTCATTCGACCTCGGGGCTGGCTCTTACGCGAGTCGAAGGCTCGTGCCACGGGTCTATGCTAGCGAGTCGTAAAACCGAACGCTATTTCGGCTTATCCAAAATTACATAACTGATTCAAATACTTATCGTGGTAATAATAATCGAACGAAGGACTCTTCGGCCGGCGTCGCCACCAAGTTCATCGAAGCCGGTAGAATTCGTGAGCCAGGAGGGCAGCCCCCATGAAACCCGTGCGATTCGGCGTCACCCTGCCCCAGATCAAGCGCAGCTGGGAAGAAACCCGTGCGGCGGCACTCGAGTTCGATCGCTTGGGTTTCGACTCCGTCTGGGTCTGCGACCACCTGCTCGGCGTTCCCCTGCCGCAGCTTCCCATCTTCGAGGCCTGGACCGAGCTTTCCGCGGTCGCCGCGATCACGGAACACGTCCAGCTCGGAACCCTGGTGACGCCGCCCTACTTTCGAAATCCCGCCGTGCTCGCGAAGCAGATCGCCACCTTGGACCACATCTCCAACGGGCGAGCCATCGCGGGTCTCGGGGCGGGCTGGTTCGAAGCGGAATTCAAGAGCTACGGACTGCCATTTCCCAGTCTCGGCGAGCGCATGCAGGCGCTCGATGAGACCGCGGAAATTCTCGAGCGGATGTGGACCGAGGAGCAGGTCGACTTTGAGGGCGTGCATTTCCAGGTGAAGGGCGCGGCTTGTCAACCCAAGCCGATCCGCCGGCCACCCATCCTGATCGGGGGCGGGGGAGAGCGAGTGCTGATGGGAATTGCCGCCCGTCGCGCGGACATCTGGAACAACCTCGCTGTTTTCCAGGGCCAGCTAGCCAGCAAGGTCGAGGCCCTGCGCCGGCGCTGCCACGAGCTCGATCGGGATTTCGATTCCATCGTCGTGTCTCAGCAGTGCACGGTGGTGATCGGCGAGGACGACACCCAGGCCAACGCCGCGCTCGAGAAGGCGAAGAAGCTTTACGGCGGTCACATGGGTTCCGGCCTGGAGGAGCACGGCATCTGGGGCTCACCCGACCGGGTCATCGAAGGCATCGAGCGCCATCGCGCGCTGGGATGCACACTGTTCATCATCGAGTTCTTCGGCCGCGACACGCGCCCTCCGGCTCGTCTGTTCGCCGAGAAGGTGATGCCAGCCTTTCGGTGAGGGTCAGCGAGCGTTCGCCCGACGATCACCGGCGCCAGCTGGGGTCTAATGGCGGGCCGGCGGGGGCAACATGAATTTCGGCTCGAGCCCGTCCAGCGGGAAGTGTCCCCGAATCATCAAGACGTCGTCGTCGTAGCGGAACAGCTCGGGGGTGGCGCCGACGCCCAGACGATCCGGCCGAAAGTGGAAAACGACCTCGTCGATCGGATGACCGATGTGTGCGAGGAACTCCTCGAGATCGGGTAGCGCTGGGCCAACGAGATCGTCGATCTCGAGCTGCCCTCCGCTTCGGCACATCACCGCGATCAGATCCAGCTCTTCGCAGTACTGCAGCTCGCCGCTGGATTGGTTGAACTTGAAGATGTCCTGCTCCCGGACGACGCCGAGGATCCGTGAAGTCGGAGTTCGCGTTGCGAGCAGGCGTTCGAGCAGGTCGAGCTCCGAGGACCTTCCGAGATCGAGGGAGCGGAAACGATGGCGGCCGGCACGAGGGTCCGTCTGAGTACGAAAGCGATGCTCGGGGATCACCCGGAACCCGAAGGGCTCGTAGTACTCCGGGTGTTCGGTGCACAGATCTACGCTGTCGTAGCGCTCGTCGCAGTGGACCAACGCCTCCTCGATCAGCTCGCGGTAGAGGCCGCGCCGTCGCTCCGAGGCGAGGGTGCAGACCGCGTGCACGCCGCCCATGCGGTGCTCCTCTCCCCCCCACACCCAACGCGACTCGAGTACGCCAACGTGAGCGATCACGCGACCATCCCGTTCGTGGACGAAGGGTGTCGAACAGTCTTCCCAGCGCCAACGCAGCCTCTCAGCCTGGCGCCGCTTCGTGTTCAGGGCGGGAATCCAGGTATCGAGAAGCGCGAAAACCCGGTCGCAGAGCCCGGGGTCGGATGCGTAGGAGCGCCGGTTTCGAAAGTTCGTCATCGACAGGGCTGCGACGAAGCGGAATCGCGACAATCCGTAGCACCGGCGCCGGAGCTGGCGCAAGCGGGCCCGACGCGGCCCTTCAACCGGTGAGGCTGGAGCTCGTGACGGATCGATGGCGCAAGATCGTGATTCCGAAGACGGTGCCGTCTTGCAGGGGCGGCTTACCGATCGTCTTGACCAGAACGTAGTTCTTCGTCACCCAGGCGAACAATCGCTTGGCGTAGTCGGTACCGAAGTAACGAAACCCGTAGAGGTCGGTTCGATGGTGCACGAGGGCGATGAAATCGGGTGGATGCTCGGAAAACGCCTCCAGCATCGGGTCCTCACCGAAGATCAGCAGCTCGGGAGGCATGAAGTTGATATAGGGCGTGGGATTCTTCGTCCTCAACAAGTAGTTGAGCATCACGCCTTCGGGCAGGACGGCCAGGGTCGCGCCGGGTTCGAGCTCCTTGCGCAGGGTCTCGATCGCGAGGTTCACGAACCGGCCGCGTTGATCTGCCATGAGGCTGTCGGCTCCGGCGCCGACGGGCACGACGAGCTTGGCGAATTCGAGCCGGCTCTTCTCCACGACGCCGAGTGCCAGCCACAAAACCAGCGCGCAAGCTCCCATCCGGAACAGCAACCCCGATCCCGAATTCTGTCGAACGAGCGCGGGCAACCAACCGACGAGTGCCACCACGAGCAGCAGGGTCGAGGGCATCACCAGGACGAAGCCGTAGTGGTAGATCTGGGCATTCAAGAACATCTTGGCCTGCAGCCCCAGGCCAAAGAAGATCAGCACCATCCGCAGCAGCGAAGCGGATACATCTCTCCCCGAGCGATGCTCCCAGAGCAGATACCCGAACGCCGCGACCAGCATGAGGGGCATCACCACGGGTAGAGGCCTCACCGATTGGGGAGCCAGATCCGGGGACGCCGGGTAACCGACGAGCAGGGCCAGAAACACCAGCCCGGCCGCCGGCGGCAGCCACTTCGTCAGCCGCCCGCGGCAGGCCAGGGAAATCAAGCCGAGGGGGAGCAAGCATGCGGCGTACCTCACCATCCACTCCCCAATCAGCCCCCAGCTGTGTTGCAGATCCAGCGTGCCCAGAACCCAGCGATAGAACATCAACGAGGAGATCCGTGAGTCGAACGCCGAGTGCCAGGGCCCGAGCAGCGCAGTCCGCGCGTGCTCCGACGAAATCGCGATGGTGAGTGTCACAAAACCTATCGCGAGCAAACCCAACAGCCCGCTCGCGTACACGCCCACGTTTCGGGCAGTCTCGGAAGCTTTGCGTTCTCGGAAGAAGTGATCGAGCGCGATTCCCAGGATCGTAGCCCCGAAGAGCGCCGTGAAGATCTCGACCTTGGTGAGCCAGACGAGTCCGCTGAACAAACCCGCTGCCAAGAGCGGCCCCGCATCCGCTTGTGGCCAGCCCGTGCGTGGTGGACTCGCGCGCCGAGCTTCTCGCTCGCCGCCCGACCGCATTAGCAGAGCCCGGGCCAGACAGCTGAGCGCGAGGAGTGACAACAGCAGGCCGTGCGTGATCTCATGGGAATAGGGCGTCACATAGTTGTAGTTCGCGTACTCGCCCGGGTGCCCGAAAGCGAAAGCGGCAGCAAACACCGCACCGGCGACGGCGGCCGAGAAACGATCCGATACACGCGCCAGCAGCACATAGAGAAGACCCGCGATCAGCCCGGCGATCGCAATGTTGGCGCCCACCAGCGTGGACATCCCAACACCGAAAATTCGAAAGCAGAGCGCGTTGAAGTAGGGCGAGATCGGACCGTTGAAGTAGGCGATGTCGGCGTAGAGCTGGTCGCCCGCTTCGAGTCGCCAGGGAACGTAGAGCTCTCGACCGAAATCGACCTGGACATCACCCCAGAGCCCCCAGCCCTGTCGGAGCGCCCAGAGGCCGACGGCGAAGACTGCGACCGGCCCGGCGACCTTCATCAACGCTTGCAGCCCGTCGAAGCGTCTCGAATCCGCTCCAGTCCGCTCAGGCACGCCTGAGCCTCCCCGACACAACAGGACGCTGCTCGCACAACGGGACGGTGCCCTCGAGACGATCCGAAAGAGTGTGAGTCATTCTCTCAATGGCTCGGATCTCCGTCCGATCACGCGCACTAGATATCACAAAGCGCCAGGATCCGATGCGCCGGCTATCCGGCCGCCAGCGCACGAGTCAAAGCCGGCGTTGGTTCGCGACGCCCGGACCACTGCTACCTTGGAAACCGTCACATCGAATCGACGGGAAAACGCGAGAAGGCGGGAGAACGATATGGACGATCTGATCATCCGAGGTGGAACGATCGCCGACGGCTCAGGGAGCGCGCCCTTTACCGGCGACGTAGCCATCTCGGGCGATCGGATCACTCAGGTCGGCGGGCAGGCCGGCCAGGCGCGACGCGAAATCGATGCCGACGGTCTCCTCATAACGCCGGGGTGGGTCGACATCCACACCCACTTCGATGGACAGGTGACCTGGGACCCCTACCTCACCCCGACGAGCTGGCACGGCGTGACGACCGTCGTGATGGGTAATTGCGGCGTCGGCTTCGCACCCGCTCACGAGAATCAGCGCGACTGGTTGATCGGCCTGATGGAAGGCGTCGAGGACATTCCGGGAACCGCGCTGGCCACGGGCATCCGCTGGGAGTGGGAGAGCTTTCCGGAGTATCTCGATGCGCTCGATCGCATGGAGCGCGCGATCGACGTGGGCACCCAGGTGCCCCACGGAGCGGTACGCGCGTTCGTGATGGGGGATCGCGGGGCAAAGAACGAGCCCGCCAATGCCAGCGACATTCAAGAGATGGCGGCGATCGTCAAGGAGGCCATCGCGGCGGGCGCGCTCGGGTTCTCCACATCGCGCACGATCGTGCATCGCGCCATCGACGGCGAGCCGGTGCCCGGAACATTCGCGGCGGAGGACGAACTTTTCGGGATCGGCGCGGCGCTCGGTGAGCTGGGCCGCGGCGTTTTCGAGTTGGCACCCGCCGGTGCCGCAGGCGAAGACATTGCCGCTCCCGAGAAGGAGATGGCCTGGATGCGCAGGCTCTCCGCCGCAACCGGGCGCCCGGTGAGCTTTGCATTGATCCAACACGACATGGATCCGAAGCAATACCGGCGCATGCTCGATCTCTGCGAAGAAGCCGTCGCGGAAGGTGCGAACGTCGTTCCTCAGGTAGCGGGCCGACCCACCGGCATGCTCATGGGCTGGCAGTGCACCGCTCACCCCTTCGTCGAGAATCCGACGTACCTCGAGATCGCCGATCTTCCCTTCGAGCAACGCCTGCAGCGCTTGAAGGACCCGGAGGTGCGCCGGCGAATGGTGACCGAGGAGGTTCAGCACTCCCAGCCCATCGTCGGCTTCATCGCTTCGAGCTTTCACAAGCTCTTTCCGCTCGGTGATCCCCCCGAATACGAGCCGACCGCAGATGCGAGCGTCGCTGCCATCGCCGACCGCGAGCGTCGAAATCCGAAGGAGATCGCATACGACCTTCTGATGCAGCGGGATGGACGCGAGCTGCTCTATTTCCCGCTCTTCAACTACAGCGATGGAAATCTCGACACCACACGGGAGATGTTGCTCCACCCCCGAGCGGTCCTGGGCCTCTCCGACGGAGGGGCTCACTGCGGGGTCATCTGCGACGCGAGCACGCCTACGTACATGCTGACGCATTGGGCGCGCGACCGGAGCCGCGGGGAGCGGCTGCCGCTGGAATGGGTCGTGAAGCGCCAGACACGTGATACCGCCGAGCTCTACGGACTGCATGATCGCGGCGTATTGGCACCGGGTATGAGGGCGGATCTGAACCTGATCGATTTCGACAACCTGCGCCTCACGCCCCCCGAGATGGCTTTCGATCTGCCGGCGGGCGCTCGACGACTGCTGCAGCGAGCGGTGGGATATCAGGCAACGATCGTGGCGGGTGCGGTCACCTTCGAGCGCGGCGACCCGACGGGCGCGCTGCCAGGCCAGCTCGTGCGCGGCCCCCAGGCGAGCCCGAGCGCCTGAAGGAATCGCGCCGACCTCAGCTGGCGTCGTCCCGCAACAGGTCCGCGATCGCAAAGACGTGCTCGTCCGCTGCACCCATCTCCCGGAGCGACTCTGCGAGACGCAACGCGTACTCGAGATTCGCGCCGCTGGGACCGTGTGAATCGCGAATCTGACTCGCGATCTGCGCGTCGGACGCTGCACCCAGGAAGTTGCGATTTCGAGCGTTGGCGACGTACACGAGCGCCTGAATCGGAGGGCGATCGGGATTGGAGAATTCGACCCGCACCTCGTTGCGATCGAAGCCTCCCCGCTCGCGATGATCCAGGTTGTCGAGCACCGGCTGGCGATCCTCGTCTGCCACGCAGTACGCCGCCCCCCAACAGCAGTCGTCCGGCGAGGGGACGAGGGTGACCACCCGGCCCGGCGCAGTCGGAACACCGCGATGATCGGTAGAGCCCTGCCAGAAACGACGAGCCCAACCGCGTATGAAACCCGGTCTCCGCTCGAGGTGCGGAAAG
The DNA here is from genome assembly GCA_964194865.1 of uncultured Opitutales bacterium. Classification (GTDB taxonomy): domain Bacteria; phylum Myxococcota_A; class UBA9160; order UBA9160; family SMWR01; genus CAXMOC01. Next base: position 51,428 of record CAXMOC010000018.1, read on the forward strand.
GCGGGGCTCCATACGAGTGATCCGTAGCCGAAGATCCACAGCCGGGAACCGGAGTTCGAAGGCTCGCCCACCCCTGCAGGCTAGAAGCTCGACCCAGGACTCGGCAACGTGTCGGGCCGCCGATCCGGTCGAACTCGATGGCGGCGGGCCGGCCCGTCGGCTCTGGACCCCGGCGTACGACGGGCATAGAGTGGATCGTCGGACATGCCGTCCGTCTGGAGAGCCGTTCCGTGTCGACGTCCGAGGCCATGACCGAGGGGATCCGGATCGTCGTCAAGGCACGCTATTCGCCTCAGCACTCGGAGTCGGCTCGCTGGTTCTTCCTGTACACGATCCGGATCTCCAACGAAGGCAGCGAGTCCGTTCAGCTGATGTCGAGACACTGGACCATCCGAGATGCGACCGGCAAGATCGAAGAAGTGACCGGCCCCGGGGTCGTCGGCGAACAGCCGGTAATCGAGCCGGGCGATTTCTTCGAGTACACGTCGGGCTGCCCGCTCTCGACGCCGTTCGGTTCGATGGAAGGCACGTATCAACTCGTGACCGGGAGCGGGATCCAGTTCGACGCAGAGATCGCCGAATTCGTGCTGCGCGAGCCCGGCGCAATTCACTGAGGAGAAAACGATGGGAGACCGATTCGATTTCAGCATGCCCCTGGTCGAGGCAATGGAGACCCAGCGCGCCATTCGCAGACTCACTGGAGATCCAGTCGATGACGATCTACTCCGGCGTCTGATCGAACTCGCCCTCAAGGCTCCCACGGGCTCCAACGCCCAGAACTGGGAGTTCATCGTCGTGCGAGACCCAGCCGTGCGGTCGAAGCTCGCGCGCAAGAATCGACAGGCCTGGCGCATCTACGGGGGGCTGGGCCGTCGCATGGCGCGCAACGATCCGAAGATGCGCAAGGTCCTGAACGCGGTTCAGTGGCAGGCCGATCACTTCGAAGAAATTCCCGTGATCATCGTCGCGTGTCTCCACGGAGCACGCATCGGGTTTCCCAACATCGCCGCGACCAGTTACTACGGTTCCATCTTTCCCTCGGTACAGAATCTGCTCCTCGCCGCCCGCGCAGTGGGCCTCGGCGCCGCGCTGATCACGCTTCCCCTGTGGAGCACATTCTCCGTCCGCCGGATTCTGGGCCTGCCCTGGAACGTGACACCCTGCGCGGTCATCCCCCTCGGCTGGCCCCAAGGCCGCTACGGCCCCACTACCCGCAAACCCGTCGAAGACGTCGTCTCCATCGACCGCTACGGCAACCGAGAGTGGCAATCCCAGTAACCAGATAGACAAACCCGCAGCGCGCCCCCGCAGCAACACGCGAGCCATTCCGACCAGCCCCCGCCCGAGGCCGACTCGCGCGCCCTACTCCGCTCGGTATCAAAGCAACACCTCGATCAAATGCGGCCCCGGCTCCTCGAGAGCCCGCTCAAGCTCCTTCCAGAGCCCCTCCGCATCCGAGACCCGCGTCCCCGGAACCCCAAACCCACGCGCAAGCCGCGCCCAATCCGGCGCCGGCTCGAACTCCGTCAAGCCGCGCGCCTGCGCGCCCAGCTCCGCGATTCCCGCGCGCGCCAGCTCGAGCATCAAGATGCGGTAGCCCCGGTTGGCGAACACGATGTTGGTGACGTCGAGACCTTCTCGCGCCTGACTCCACAACGCCTGAATCGTGTACATCCCGCTTCCGTCCGCTTGCAGCGCAATCACCGGCCGATCCGGGCACGCCAACGCCGCCCCACTGCCCGCTGGCAGACCTTGCCCAATCGCTCCACCCGTCAACGCCAGATAGCTGTGGGGAGCAGATGAGACAGCCGCTTCGAAGTACGCTGTGCTTGCGGTCAGGCTCTCGTCCATCACGATGGCTCCCTCGGGCTGGAGTTCAGCCACCACCGCGGCCACCTTCTCCGGCGTCAGCGACCCGCTCGGCCTGCCAACCGGGTTTCGAGGCGCGGGCGCCCGGGGGTCAGCTGCCCCTCCGAGGGCCTGGGCGAGCTCTTCGAGGGCTTGGGTCACGTCGTCGCCCGCGCCGGCCAGCTGCGCGGTCGGACAATCTTCTGGGACCAGCCGACTCGGAATTCCGGGATAGCCAAAGAAAGACACCGGCGGCCGCGTCCCGGCGAGCACGAGCGCCGATAGGCCCGACAGAGCGTCCACCGCCTGTTCGGCAAAGTAGGGGAGGCGCTCCACCGCAGGCAGATCTCCGCCTCGCTCGAGCCGTGCCGGAAAGGTGTCGCACCACAGCCGGCAGCCAGACTGGCCCGCGATTCTGGCGGCCGCATGCAGCCCGCGGCGGGTGAGCGCCGCTCCGCCGAGAAGCAGCGCGGTCGTACCGCCCCCGCGCAACAATCGCGCGCTCTCGTCGACCGCGGAACCTGGAACCGGGGCGAGCGGATCGGGAGCCCTTGCAACCTCGCCCGCCGCTGCAGCGAGCAGCTGCGCATCGTGCGGAACAATCAAGGTGGAGACGACTCCCGATTGCGCGGCGCGGATGGCTTCGGCGGCATCCCGGGCCAGATCGGATGAGGACCGGGCGGAATGCAACCAGCCCGAGACGGGCGACGCCAGAGAAACGATGTCCGCGGCCAGCGGCGGGTCCGTATCGACGTGCCAGCTGGCGTGATCGCCAACGACGTTGAACACCCCAGATGCGGCGCGGCGCGCGTTGTGAAGGTTTGCAATCGCGTTGGCGAAACCCGGTCCGAGGTGCAACAAGGTCATCGCCGGACTACCGCTCATGCGTGCGTAACCATCCGCGGCCCCGGAACAGACCCCCTCGAACAGGCAGAGGACCGGGCGAATTCCCGGGTTCTCATCCAGCGCAGCGACCAGCGGGAGCTCCGTCGTCCCCGGGTTCGCGAAACAGATCCGAATACCCGAGGCGACTGCCGTTCGCACCAGGGAATCGGCGCCGTTCAAGGCAGCGATCTCATTTCAGCGAACAAGGTAGAGAACCGAGGGAATCGTCACGAGGCTGATCAATGTGCCGAGCGCGATGGAGGACGCAACCAGGGAGGGATCGGTCGAGTAACGCTGCGCCATCACCACGTTGATGACCGCAGAGGGCATGATCGAGGCCAGCAGCAGTACCTGGCGCTCGACGCCGGTAACACCAAAGACGCTGACGAAGAGCATCGCGAACAGCCCGCCGCCGACCACGCGGATCGCGACCACCGCCAACGTGTGGCCGAAATCGGTCACCACCAGGCGTCGGAGCTGCATCCCGAGATTGATCAACATCAGCGGAATCGCCATGTCACCCAGCATCTCGATCGGCTCCATGACGACTCGCGGGAGCGTCTGCCCGCTCAGCGCCAGCAACAGCCCGCCCACGCTTCCGTAGACCAACGGCATGCGCACCACCTCGGCCAGACCGTTCTCGCCTTTGGCGATCCACAGGCCGATCGTCGAGTTCAAGATCGCCATCGTCACAAAGATGACGGCCGCCGCTTCGAGGCCCGCGTCCCCAAACGCCAGACGCGCCAAGGGCAACGTCAGATTTCCGGCGTTCCAGAAGATCGCGGGCAGCAGCAAACCGCGACGCCCACCGCCAGCGGTCCGCAGGTAGAACACGGCCAGGAACGCCGTACCGCACACGATCCAAAGCGTCCCCGCGACCAGATTGGACCAGGCCTCCAGATCCACGCCCGAGCTGCCGAGGACCGTGAACATCAGGGCCGGCGAGGTGACCAGGAGAGCCAGGTCGGCCAGGGTGGTCAGATCCAGCCGGGCGCGGTCGGCCAACAGCCAACCCAGCGCGACGATCCCAAAGACCGGGACGACCGTGTCGATCAGAGTATTCATGCGATCCGCTCGAACCATCCGCCAGAGGCGGACAGGCCGCCGAACCTACCCCAGGGCTGCCGTTGACAGTGTGGGCGCCCTCCATAACACTACATCCGAATATACAGATTAATCTGCCAACGGAGCTCCGCGATGACCCAGACGCCCGAAAGACCGCCCTACAAGGTCGCCAACCTCGATGAGGCGGAGCTCGGCCGCAAGGAAATCCGACTCGCTGAGCACGAGATGCCGGGCTTGATGGTCCTGCGCGAACGCTACGGGGCCAGCAAGCCCCTCACGGGTCTCAAGATCATGGGCAGCCTTCACATGACGGTGCAGACGGCCGTGCTGATCGAAACGCTCGTGGAGCTTGGCGCGGACGTGCGCTGGGTGAGCTGCAACATCTTCTCCACCCAGGATTCGGCGGCCGCCGCAGTGGTGGTTGGACCGAACGGAACTCCGGACAACGTCCAAGGCATTCCGGTCTTCGCCTGGAAGGGAGAAACGCTGGAGCAGTATTGGTCGTGCACGTCCGAGGCCCTGGAGTGGCCGGACGGTTCGGGTCCCGATCAGATCGTCGATGACGGCGGGGACGCGACCCTACTGCTCCACAAGGGCGCGGAATTCGAGAAGTCCGGCAAGGTTCCCGACTTCGATCCCGACGCCGACTCCGAGGAGTGGGGCGTCATCCTCGAACTACTGCGCCGAGAGCAGCTGCGCAACCCGAAGCGCTGGACCGAGCTCTGCAAGAACGCGAAGGGGGTCTCCGAGGAAACGACGACCGGCGTGCTGCGCCTGTATCAGATGCAGGAGGCCGGCACGCTGCGCTTCCCGGCCATCAACGTCAACGACTCCGTCACGAAGAGCAAGTTCGACAACGTCTACGGCTGCCGGCACTCGCTACCCGACGGGCTTGCGCGAGCTACCGACGTGATGCTCGGAGGCAAGGTTGCCGTCATCTGCGGTTACGGGGAAGTCGGCAAGGGCTGCGCGCAGGCGCTGCGCGGACAGGGATGCCGCGTGGTCGTGACCGAGATCGATCCAATCTGCGCCCTGCAGGCGGCCATGGACGGCTATCAGGTAACCACGCTGGACGCCGTCGTTGGCACTGCTGACATCTTCATCACAGCCACCGGCAATTACGCGATCATCACAGCCGACGACATGTCGAAGATGAAGAGCCAGGCCATCGTCGGGAACATCGGTCACTTCGACAACGAGATCGACATGGCGGGTCTCGCCAAGGTCAACGGCATCAAGCGCGTCAACATCAAGCCCCAATACGACGAGTGGATCTTCCCCGACGGTCACAGCGTGCTGATACTCGCCGAGGGCCGGCTGCTCAACCTCGGATGCGCAACCGGGCACCCGAGCTTCGTGATGTCGGCTTCGTTTACCAACCAGGTACTCGCTCAGCTCGAGCTGCACCAGCACCCGGATCGCTACGAAATCGGCGTCCACGTGCTTCCCAAGGCCTTGGACGAAGAGGTGGCACGCCTACATCTCGACCAGCTCGGCGTGCAGCTGACACGACTGACCGACGAACAGGCCGCCTATCTCGGAATTCCGCAAGACGGGCCGTTCAAGCCCGAGCAGTATCGCTACTAGAGCGCCTACAGGGGTTCGCGCCTCGATCCCGGCGCCGCAAGAATGCCGTCGCGTCGGCGTGCCCAGCCTCGCGGGTCTAGTTCGATTCGCGGCCGAGTACCTTCGCCCGCACCCGGCGGCTCAGCAGTGGCAGCAACGCCACCGCCAGCAACAGCCCCGAGGCGGTGTAGAACTCGCGCGAGCCGACCTCCACTAGCGTCGAGCCGAACAACGAGTACACGAAGGCGCGAAAGAATCCGGCCAGCGTGATGGCCAGCAGGAAGGGAACCCAGCGAACCGACGAGACCCCCGCCGCGAAGTGGAACGGGGTCATCGGGCCCATCGGGTGCGCGGTCGTCAGCACCACCGCGGCCGGACCGGCGGCGCCGATGCGCTGCTCGAGGCGCTGGATCCGCTGCTTCAATCCACCCCGGATCCAACCGCGGCCGACGCCACGTGAGACCGCGAAGACCAACGAAGCCGACAGCCCGATCCCGATGCCTCCCAGCAGCATTCCGCCCGCGGCTCCGAAGGCCAGGCCGCCCACGGTCAGCAGCAGCATTGAGGGCAGCAGCAAGAACTGCCGGAAAGTCACGATGGCGACGAAGATCGCCGGCGCCAGCAACCCGAGCCCAAGGATGTAGGCCTGGAGCGACTCCGGCGTGTACTCGATCCCGATCCGGCTGTGGAGGGAGCGGCCAGTCAGTGCCGCCGCGAGCAGCAGAACGAGCAGGACGCTGGGGAGGAGACGTCTCATGGGCCCACCAACGTAGCCTCTGGCCGGCGCCCCGCTACTCCGGGTCACCGCGCCGAAGGGCGCCTCCGATCCGGCCGAGCGCTTTCTGTGTGCTCTTGGCGGCTCCATCGATGGCTCGCGAGGCTCCTCCGCCCAGCTCGGCGGCCGCCTTGCCAGCGTTCTCCGCTAGAGGTTGATCTCTCAGCCCTTCGATCTCCAGCGAGAGCGACCCAAATCCGCGCAGGCCGCGAAGCAGGCTCAGGCCGAGCTCCGCGGGCGCCTGCTTGCCCACGGCAGTCAGCACTGCGCGCACGATCGTGCGCGAGATCTCTGCGACCGTAACGCCCCCCGACTTCGCACTACCCACGTTCCGCAGCCGGATCTCGGGAATCTCGACTCGGACCCGATCGGCATCACCCCGGACGGTTCCGAGGTCGAAGTGGCCCGTGATGTCTCGAACCACCAGCTCATGGATGATCAAGCGCTTGCCGTCTGTCGCCTCCGACGGCTCGGTCTTCGGGGAGGAGCTCTTCGTCGAGCTCCGCAGGTTGGCGAGAATGGCGTCGTAGTTCGCCCGGCCGCCGCTCTTCTCCAGTGCGACTTCCACACCATCGAGTTCGAATCGAGGCACCTCGATGGTGGCTTCGCGAAGCGACCGGGGCGTCACCGCGAAGTGGGCGCTGTCCAAACTGAGGAAGCGGTCCGTTTCATAGCCCGGCGGATTGGCAATGGAGAGACCTCCGAGTCGGAACTCGCCGAAGAGCAGCCGGATCCGAACCCAACCGACGCGCGTCTCCACTCCGAGGGCCTGGCTGGCACCGGTTTCGATCGCCGCTCCCGCGACAGCATCGAAATAGAAGTAGAACGCCGCGACGCCGACGAGAGTGATGGCGGTGAGAGCGCCTACAGCCCGGAGCAGGAGCCTCATCGAGCCCTCCACGGCGGATCATAGTTCGAATCGTCGCCCCGTGGGGAGCAACTAGTAGGCAACGCGCGTGGGAGGCCCAGCTGGGGTAAAGGTATGGAATGACCCTTTCGAATCCTCGCGCATGAGCTCACGTTTCCTCTCCAGCCTGCTTTGGATCGCCTTCGTCTCTCTGGGGGCCGCTACACCCGGCACGACCCGGGCGGCGCCGATCGCCTGCGAGACGATTTCACCCTTTTTGGGTCGTTTTCTCGACCATCACATCCAGCATCACGGCCTCAACCCAGAGCTGCAGAGCCGCACCATTGACGTGTTCATCCGCAGCTTCGACCCGTCGCAGTCGGCCTTGTCGCAAGCCGAGGTGGAAGCACTGCGGATGAAGCTGACCACTGCATTCCAACAGATCGAGAAGGGCGACTGCTCGGCGCTCGATCTGGTTCACAAGACCTTCGCGAAGAGACAGGAAGGGATCGAGGCATTCGTGACGGAGGTGGTAGGGGCCGAGGACTACGCGATCGACCCAGAGGTCGAGCTCGTCCTCGATGCCACAGAGCGAGGCTACCCGAAGACACCCGAGGAACGCAGCGACCTCACGCGGAGCCTGGTGCACTTCCAGATGTCGAACTACGTCAACGATGCGACGTCACTGGAAGAGGCGAAGGCTCTGCTCACGCACCGCTACGAGCTTCGCACCAAGCGCATCGCTGAGCTCGACTCGGTCGATCTCTACTCGATGTTTCTCGATGCGTTCGCGACGTCACTCGATCCCCATTCCAACTATCTATCGGCCGAGACCTACGAAGATTTCCGGATCACCATGTCGCTCTCGCTGATCGGAATTGGTGTCGCTCTCTCCGAGCGCGATGGCTTCGCGGTCGTCGAGCGGATCATTCCGGGAGGAGCCGCAGCTCAACTCGACGTGCTCAAGCCGAAAGACAAGATCATCGAGGTCGGCCAGGGCGAGGAAGACCCCGTCAACATCATCGACATGCCGCTGCGGGACGCCGTCAGCCTGATTCGGGGCAAGCTGGGTACCGAGGTCCGCCTCACGATCTTGCGGCAGGGGGAGACCGCCGAGCGCTTCGCGGTGTCGATCGTGCGCGACGAGATCAATCTCGAGGATCAAGCGGCCCAACTCGAGTTCGAGGAGCGCGAGGTCAACGGACAGAAGCTCAAGCTGGCAATTCTCAAGCTGCCCTCCTTCTACGGAGATAGCGATCCGAGCAAGCGCCAATGCACCGACGACGTGGCCCGATGGCTGCGCGAGGTCAATCGCGAGAAGGCCGACGGTCTCGTACTCGATCTCTCCCGCAACGGCGGGGGACTGCTGACCCATGCCGTCACGGTCTCCGGCTTCTTCTTGCGCAAGGGCGAGATCGTGAAGGTCAAGAACTCACGTGGACACCAGGAAGTGCTCTCGGATAGCGATGAGGGAATCCTCTATTCCGGCCCCCTCGTGATCCACACCTCGCGGGTGAGCGCCTCGGCGGCGGAGATCCTCGCGGGGGCACTCAAGGACTACAAACGCGCCGTCATCGCCGGCGACGATCACACCTTCGGCAAGGGAACCGTTCAGACGGTCTCCAGCCTGCAGCCCGGTCAGGGAGCTCTGAAGATCACCACCGCGATGTTCTATCGCCCCGGCGGAAAGTCCACCCAACACGGCGGAGTCGAAGCGGATGTGGTGATCCCCTCGGTATACAGCGGAGACGACTTCGGCGAGATGCATCAACCCTATTCGATCGAGGGAGATCAGATCCCGCCCTTCCAGAGCAGCTATGCAATTGCCAGCCCGCGCTCGGCGTCTTGGACGGTGGTCAGCGACGAGATCGTCGCAAGGCTCGCCGCCCAATCGAAACAGCGAATCGACGCGAGCAGCGAGTTCGCAGAGATCTATCGAAAGCTCGATGAATCGCGAAAAAATGCCGGCGTGATCCGCTTGGCGGATCTGGAGAAGAAGCGCGAAGAACAGCGAGAAAAGGAAACCGCCGAAGAACCGGATGCAACGGAAACATCGGAGGCCGACGCAGAGGAGGACGAGGAAGACGAGGTTACTCCCCAGCTCGCCGAAGCAATCAATGTCCTCGTCGACCTGATCGCGTCCAATCAAGTCACCCGCACGACCGCGCAGCATCCCAGCGTCAGCAAGTAGATGCCTCTACAAATCCTCAGCACTCCCAGCGACCAGACCGAGAAGCTGCTCCAGGAAGCGATTCGGCAGGCGCTGCCCGGCGCCGTGGTCGAGGTCACCGCCGGGGGCGCTGGGCACTTCGAGCTCCGAGTGAAAGCCGGCCAGTTCATCGGGAAATCGCGAGTCGCGCAGCAGCGCCTGGTCTACGCGGCGATCACCCACCTGATGACCGGCGAAACCGCTCCGGTTCACGCCATCGACAAGATGGAGATCGAGACTCCGGAAACGTCGGGCTAGCGACGACCGACTTCTGCTCGCGTCATCAGACGGCCTGTTCCCCCGAGCGCCGTACAGCACAAGGATGCCGCCCGCGCAGCCAGATCGATCGTCTCGGGTAAGGCCCACCCCCTGGACAACCCGGCCGCGAAGGCTCCGTGGAAGACATCGCCGGCTCCGGTGGTGTCCACCACGCGAACCCGGCGAGCGGGGAAGCGGCGGACCTTGCCCTCGTCCCAATAGAGTCCCCCTTTGGCACCCAGGGTGACGATCGGCGTGCCGCCGTAGCGCTGCGCGAGCAGCCGAAGTGCCTCGCGCGGGCCGCGCGTACAGAAGAGGTTCGAGAACTCGAGGGAAACAATCGGAAAATCGACAAAGGGAAGCAGCCGCCGAGTGGCAGGATCAGGCTTGTGAAAGTCTCCGATCACCTGGGCACCGATCCGGCGTGCCCGCTTTACTGCCCGCAGAGCCTGAATCGGAAAGTGTCCGTCCACCACGAGCACGCTACCGACCACGATGGGCGTCAGATCGAAATCCGAAGCCATGCGTTCGAGCGCCCGCCGATCCGGCACGATGAAACGTCGTTCTCCGCTCTTGCGATCCACCAGAACCACCGCGATGGTCGTGGCGGAGTCAGGCGCTAGCACGAGGCGTCGTGTCTTCACACCAAGCGACCTGAGCGATCGGCGAAGAAAACGCCCGTCCTCGTCGTCACCTACCAGCGAAAGTACCTGGGCGTCGCAACCGAGTCTCGCCGCCTGTGCGAGCGCGGTGCCGATCATGCCGCCGGACGACACGAGGCGCTTGGTAAAACGCGTCCTGACCTCAGCGAGTTCGAGCCGCTCCACCAGATAGAGGTGATCGACTACACATAGGCCAAGTCCGACGATCCGCGCGTTCGCCACAATCTCCCCAGTGCGCGTCACTTACCCGAATCGAGCGGATTCCGCTACGCTCCGCGGCGTTCCAGCCCCCCCTACAGTCGCGGTGAGCCCGTCGGCGCGCTCTCCGAGAGCGCCGTAGTCGGATTGAGGGGAGCCGAGCATGAGCACCTTGATGCTGCTCTCGATCTCGCTGCTCCTCTCGGCCGTCGCCGGCTCCATCGCACTCTGGATTCGCAGCGGCGAGATCCGCGTGGGCCTCTTCGGTGCGCTGTTCTTCCTAGTCGCGGTTCACCAGGGGCTTTCGGCCTGGACCGAATGGGACACCCCCTTGCTCCTGAACGGCACGGCGGTAGGCGCATTCGCAAGTCTCGCTGTAGGCGCGCTCAGCATCTTCGCGATCGTCGCGCTGTGGCGGACGCTGACGGAGCGCGACCGGGTCGAGCGGCTGCACTGGGACAGCATGGAAGCGGTCCGGATGATGAACGAGCTCGCCGCGGCGGATCGGGTCTCGTTCGACGAGAAGGTGGCCAAGCTGCTTCAGATCGGAACGTCGCGCTTCGGGCTCGAGGTGGGAATGATCTCCCGCGTGAAGGGCGACCGTTACGAGGTCATCGCCATCCACGCGGCGGCGGGCTTCCCGGTGCCTCGAGGCGCCGTGTTCTCGCTCGCTGAAACCTTCTGTCGCAACACCGTCGGATCCGAACGGCCGATCGGAATCGAATGCATCAGTGAGTCTCCCGGGAGTGAGCCCCTGGCGCGGGCCGCGTTCGGCTTCGATTCCTACCTGGGGGCCGCAATTCGAGTCGACGGCGCAGCCTATGGAACGCTCAGCTTCGGAAGCGCCGAACCGCACCGGGATCGATTCACCCAGACCGACAAGGATCTACTGCGGCTCATGGCCCAATGGCTGGGGAATGAGATGGCGAAGAGTCAGCCCAGCCTCGCCGGCACCCGGCCAGACGACGCGGATGCGCCGACCAGCCGGTCCGCGTTGGATGCGCCCGCTCGGGGAGTGAGCCCGGAAGCCATCCCGGCACCAGCGCCAAGAAGACTCACTCTGTCGCGAGCCGATTCAACCCCAGCCACTCGGCGCGAATCGCAACGCCTCATCGACCCCGATCGAATTCTGCGCCGCATGGAGGGGGAGCTTCGCACTCTCGCCGGCGACCAGATCGAGTTGGTGTTCAAACTCGATCCAGAGCTGGGCTTGGCGGCCGTGCAGCGCGTGCCCCTCGACGCGATCGCTCGCGCCCTGGTGATGAACGCCCGAGACGCCATGGCCGACGGCGGCAAGCTGATCATCGAAACCGCGAACCTGGAGTTCGCAGCGGGTGAGCCGGGTGTGATGCCCGCAGTGGCACCCAACCGCTACGTCACCGTCTCGTTCCGGGATACCGGAGCCGAGCCCGACGCCGACACGCTTTCCAGACTCTATGATCCGCCTGCGGCCAAACTAGATCCCGCCGCCCAGCACGAGGGTCGATTGGCGCTGTCGACGATCTACCGAATTCTCCAGATTTCCGGGGGCGATCTCTCCGTCGACGTCGAGCCGGGACGGGGTTCGACCTTTCAGGTCTTCCTGCCGCGCGCCGACGATCGCGCCCAGGTTCCGCGGCGGCCCGGTGTCGTGACTGCCCCCGGGCCTGGACCAAAGCTCCACTGACGGCAAGCCATTGTTCATCGCCGGCCTTGCGATAGCGCTGCTGCTGTCCGTCTCTCCCCTCGCCGCCCAGACTCGGGAGGCTGGCGAAGGTCTGGCCTCGGGTGTCGTCTTTCACGACCGCGATCGCAATGGAATTCGCGATCGCTTCGAGTTCGGCATTCGAAACGTAGCGGTGTCGAACGGTCGAGACGTCGTCCTCACGGACTGGCGGGGTCGCTATCAGCTTCCCGTGACGGACGATACGATCGTATTTGTTGCGAAGCCGGGCGGCTGGGCGACTCCGCTCGACGAACGGCGAATTCCGCGCTTCTACTACATCCACAAGCCAGCCGGTTCGCCGCAGGATCTCGGATTCCCGGGCGTGGCGCCCACGGGGCCGTTGCCCGATCGGATCGACTTTCCGCTCTACCGACAGCGAGAACCTCGCGCTTTTTCGGTCATCCTCTTCGGAGATACCCAGCCCTACACGCTCGAGCAGCTGGACCTGCTCGGGCACGACGTCGCGGAAGAGTTGATCGGCACGGAGGCGTCTTTTGGAATCAGCCTGGGCGACCTGGTGGGAGACGATCTGGCCCTGCTCGACCCACTCAACGGGATGCTGAGTCGGATTGGAATCCCTTGGTACAACGTCATTGGAAATCACGACCTCAACTTCCGGGCCCACTCCGACCATCACTCCGACGAGACGTTCGAACGGATCTATGGCCCGCCCACCTACGCGTTCAGTTACGGGCGGGTTCACTTCATCGTTCTCGACAACGTCGTCTACGGCGGAGCCAGCGGAGAAGAGCGAGCCCCCGGAAGCTACGCCGGGGGCCTTTCGAAGCGACAGCTCGAATTCGTCGAGAACTACCTCGCGAACGTGCCCAAGGATCGGCTCGTAGTGCTGGCCATGCACATTCCATTCGACAGCCCGCCCTACTCCGTCCCCGAGCACCCGGAGCTGCTCGAACTGCTGGAGGATCGCCCTCATACACTCTCCTTGGCGGCCCACATGCACTTTCAGGAGAACCAGTTCTTTGGTTCCCACCACCACCTGATTCACGCGACGACCTCGGGCAGTTGGTGGCTGGGTTCAGAGGACGAGGTCGGCATCCCCCACGCCACGATGCGCTGTGGCGCGCCGAACGGCTACTCGATCATCCGCTTCGACGGCCAGCGCTACTCGATTCGCTTCAAGGCTGCTCGCCGCGCGGCAGATCATCAGATGAATATCTTCGCTCCCGAATCGATCACCTCCGAGGAAGCGGCCGAGACCGAAGTGGTCGTCAATGTCTTCGCGGGCTCCGAGCGAACGCGGGTCGAGCTGCGGCTTGGAGACGCAGGCTGGACGCCACTCCGGCGCGAAGCGAGGGAAGATCCCTATTACCTGCAGGCTATCGAGCGCGATCTCGTGCGCGTACCGCGGCCTCCCATCTTCCTCCCGCCGGCAATCCTCTCGCCTCATTTGTGGGTGGGCACGCTTCCCGAGAACCCCCCGCCCGGAGTCCATGCACTCGAGGTGCGCTCCACTGACATGTATGGCCAGACGTTCCGCTCCCATCGATTCATTCGCATCGAGCGCGCGGCCCCGGACGACTGACCCCAGAGCTCGGTGCCCGTCGAGCGGCCTCCATTACAGCAGCTAAGCTAGCTGCGTAGAGACGGCTCGAACTGGGCCGTCGGCGAAGGAGCCCCCTCATGTCCGACCGTGTGTCCGTCTCGATCGATGCCAACGGTGTCGCGGACGTCCGACTCAACCGGCCCGAGAAGATGAACGCCTGCGATACAGAGATGTTCGCCGCACTCAGCGCAACAGGAGGCGAGCTAGCGGAAAACCGCTCCGTCCGGGCGGTGCTGCTCTCTGGTGAAGGCCGCGCTTTTTGCGCCGGTCTGGATGTCGCGAGCTTTGGCGCGATGACCCGGCGCAAGCCGCGGGAAGAATCCAGCGAACCGCAGCTGCTGTCGCATCGAGGCGAGAGCCCTGCGAATTTCGCGCAGCATGCGGCATGGGTCTGGACGGAGGTGCCCGTACCCGTGATCGCGGCAGTCCATGGGGTGGCATTCGGTGCCGGCCTCCAGATCGCGCTGGCGGCCGACATCCGCTTCGTCGCGCCGGATGCTCGGCTGTCGGTGATGGAGATCAAATGGGGGCTGATTCCCGACGTGACGGCCAGTCAGACCCTCCGCCGGCTGGTGCGACTCGACGTCGCCAAGGAGCTGACCTTCTCGGGACGGATCCTCTCGGGAACCGAGGCGGTCGAGCTCGGCATCGCCACGCATCTGAGTGACACCCCGTATGAAGCGGCTCTCGAGCTGGCGCGCGAAATTTCGGCCCGCTCCCCCGACGCGATTCGCGCCGGAAAGCAGCTGCTCAACGAATCGGGCCTGCTGGAGATCGAGGAGGGATTGCAGCTCGAAGCCCAGCTCCAAGCGCGGCTGATCGGCACCCCCAACCAGGTCGAGGCCGTGAAGGCCAATCTCGAAAAACGGACACCGGAGTTTCGCGATCCCGAGTAGAGACCCGCGGAGCGCTGCCGGGAAGTGCGCCGGGACGGTCCATCGGGGTGTGCTCTTCGACCTCGGTGGGGTCGTGCTCGGCTCACCGCTTCACGCCATCGCACGCTACGAGCGGAGTCGATCGCTACCGCTCGGCTTCATCAATCGCGTCGTGGTCGACTGCGGACCCGCTGGGGCCTGGGCGCGACTCGAGCGGGGCGAGCTCGACGTCGAGAGCTTCCTCGAGCCCTTCGAGCGAGACTGCGCGTCGGCTGGCCAGTCGATCTCGGCAAGGGAGCTGATGTCGGCGATCGGCGAGAGCTCCGGACCCCGGGCCGAGATGCTCGAAGCGATCCGCCGCATTCGCTCCCGGGATCTGCGCGTGGGCGCACTCACGAACAATTGGGTGAGCGGCGACCGCGAGTCGGCGGGAAGCCATGGTCTCGTCCCCCTCTTCGATGTCTTCGTCGAGTCCAGCGTCGTCGGACTCCGCAAGCCCGATCCGCGCATCTACCGGCACGCCTGTGACGAGATCGGAACGGTGCCCGAGGAGACCGTCTTCCTCGACGATATCGGGCGCAACCTCAAGCCGGCCCGCCAGCTCGGCATGACGACCATCAAGGTCGATGATCCAATCGAAGCCCTGGAGCAGCTCGAGGACGTGCTGGGCTTCGCTCTGCTAGCCGATCGCAGCTCCAGCTGATTTTCCCCTCGGGGACTCAATTCATCTTTATATTGAGATGTAGTGATGTTTTAGTACACTAAGCGCTCTGGCCACCCGATGCGGCATCCGGCCACTCGATGCGGCATGCACACGGGGACACGACCGATGACGAAGCCCGATCGCAGCGCCGAATTCGAGCGATTGCTGGCCGAGCGGATCGTGCTCATGGACGGCGCCATGGGCACCATGATCCAGGCCCGGGAGCTGACCGAAGCGCAGTTCCGCGGCAGCCGCTTCGCCGATCACCCCCGCGAGCTGTTGGGAGACGGCGAAGTGTTGGTGCTCACCCAGCCAGCCGTGATCGAAGAGATCCACGACGCCTTTTTCGAAGCGGGCGCAGACGTGGCTTCGACCGACACCTTCGGGGCCAACGCGATCTCCCAGTCGGACTACGGATTGGAGGGATCGGCCTACGAGATGAACCTGAACGCCGCCCAGATCGCCGCACGCTGCGCGGCGCGCTGGACCGCGAAGTCGCCAGACACGCCGCGCTTCGTGGCCGGGGCGATTGGCCCAACGCCCAAGACCCTCTCGATTTCGCCGGAGGTGGACGACGCGGCGGCTCGAAATTTGACCTTCGACGAGCTGTACGCCGCCTACGCGGAGCAAGCGCGCGGCCTGATCGCCGGGGGCGTCGATCTGCTGCTGATCGAGACGATCTTCGACACGCTCAACGCGAAGGCGGCGATCGTGGCGGTCCTGGACGTCTTCGAAGAGAAGTCGGTCGCGCTGCCCCTGATGATCTCGGTGACGATCACCGACAGGAGCGGCCGGACCCTTTCGGGCCAGACGGTCGACGCCTTCTGGACGTCGATCGCTCACGCCCATCCGGTCTCGGTTGGAATCAACTGCGCGCTCGGGGCGCGCGAGATGCGCCCCTTCCTGGCGGAGCTTTCGGAGGTCGCCCCGGTCCCCGTCAGCGCCTACCCGAACGCAGGCCTTCCGAACGCATTCGGTGGCTACGACGAGACTCCCGAAGATACCGCCGCCCAGCTCCGAGAGTTCGCGAGCAGTGGTTTGGTCAACCTGGTGGGAGGCTGCTGCGGGACGACGCCCGACCACATTCGCGCCGTCGCGTCGGCCGTGGCAGGGGTGCCACCGCGTCGCGTTCCGGACCCGGACGATCGGGTCGCTCACTTCAGCGGGCTCGAGCGTCTCAGCCTGAGGCCGGACTCGAACTTCACCATGATCGGCGAGCGCACCAACGTCACCGGCTCCCGTCGCTTCATGAATCTGATCAAGAAGGGAGACTTTGAGACGGCCGTAGAGGTCGCTCTCGATCAGGTTCGCGGCGGCGCCAACATCCTCGACGTGAACATGGACGAGGGAATGCTCGACTCCGAGCAGACAATGACGACCTTTCTCAACCTGATTGCCACCGAGCCCGAGATCGCCACGATTCCGGTGATGGTCGACAGCTCCAAATGGTCTGTGATCGAAGCGGGTTTGAAATGTCTCCAGGGCAAAGGGTTCGTCAACTCGATCAGCCTCAAGGAAGGCGAAGAAGATTTCCTGCACAAGGCCAGCTCGATCCAGCGCTACGGCGCGGGCGTCGTCGTCATGGCCTTCGATGAGAAGGGGCAGGCGGACACAATCGAGCGGAAGGTAGAAATCTGCGAGCGCGCCTACCGGCTGCTGACCGAGACGGCGGGCTTCGACCCCAAGGACATCGTCTTCGACCCGAACATCCTCGCGATCGCCACCGGGCTCGAGGAGCACAATGACTACGCGCGCAACTTCATCGAGGCCACCAAGATCATCAAGCAGCGCTGCCCGGGCTCTCGCATCAGTGGCGGAGTGAGCAATCTCTCCTTTTCCTTTCGCGGCAACGAACCCATACGCGAGGCGCTGCACACTTCCTTTCTCTACCACGCCGTCCGAGCTGGGATGGACCTGGGCATCGTCAATGCGGGGCAGCTGGGCGTCTACGAAGACATCCCGAAGGATCTGCTGGAGCGGGCCGAAGACGTGATCTTCAACCGCCGCCCGGACGCGACCGATCGGATGATCGAGTTCGCGCAAACGGTCACCGGAGGCGGGCGGAAGAAGGAGATCGATCTCGCCTGGCGCGACAGCCCGGTCGAAGAGCGCCTGCAATTCGCGCTGGTCCGCGGCGTGGTCGACTTCATCGAGGAGGACACCGAGGAGGCTCGCCAGAAGCTCAACCGGCCGCTGGAGGTGATCGAAGGGCCCCTCATGGACGGCATGAAGACCGTCGGAGACCTCTTCGGCGCCGGCAAGATGTTTCTGCCCCAGGTGGTCAAGAGCGCGCGGGCGATGAAGCGCGCAGTGGCCCACCTCGAGCCTTTCATGGAGGCGGAGAAGGATCAGAAGCAGTCGTACCGGGGCAAGATCGTCATGGCCACGGTCAAAGGCGACGTCCACGACATCGGCAAGAACATCGTGGGAGTGGTGTTGGGCTGTAACAACTACGAGATCATCGATCTCGGAGTCATGGTCCACTGCGATGAGATCCTGCGAACGGCCGTCGAACAAGAGTGCGACCTGGTCGGTCTGAGCGGCTTGATCACGCCATCGCTCGAGGAGATGGTCAACGTCGCGCGCGAGATGGAGCGCCGCGGCATCGACAAGCCGCTCCTGATCGGCGGTGCAACGACCAGCAAGCAGCACACGGCCGTGAAGATCGCGCCGGCCTACAGCCAGTGTTCTGTTCACGTTCACGATGCATCACGGGCGGTGGGAGTCGTGAGTTCGCTGCTCACGCAGAGGTTGAAGCCCGAATTCACCCGAGAGAACGAGCGACAGCAAGAGCAGCTTCGATACGTATACGAGGGGCGCAAGTCCCAGCCGTTGCTCAGCTACGAGCAGGCGTTCGAAAATCGCCTGGTAGTCGATTTTCAAGAAGAGGACCTGCCCGCTCCGGAGTTCATCGGCCGGAAGGTGCTCGAAGACGTCTCGCTGGAGCAGCTCGAGAAATACATCGATTGGACGTTCTTCTTCAGCGCCTGGGAGCTAAAGGGCAAATTCCCCAAGATCCTCGACAGCCCCAAGTACGGAGAGGCCGCGCGAGAACTCTATGAGAACGGCCAGACCCTGCTGCGCCGCATGATCGACGAGAAGCTGCTCACGCCGCGCGGCGTCTATGGGTTCTGGCCCGCTGCGAGCGTTGGAGATGACGTCGTGCTCTACGAGGACGAGTCGCGCAGCCAAGAGCTGATTCGCTTCAACCTCCTGCGCCAACAGTCCCAGGTTTCCAGCGGCAAGCCCAGCCGTTCCCTGGCCGACTTCCTGACTCCGCAGGATGCTGGATTGAACGACTACCTCGGCGCCTTCGCGGTCACCTCGGGACTCGAGGCCGACAACCTCGCCGCCGAGTTCGAGAAGGATCTCGACGACTACAACGCAATCATGGTCAAAGCGCTCGCCGATCGGCTGGCAGAGGCCTTTGCCGAGTACCTTCACGAGCGCGCTCGCAGCGAGTGGGCCTCCGCGACCGAGGAAGACCTCACCGCGCGAGAGTTGATCGAAGAGAAGTATCAGGGCATCCGGCCCGCCTTCGGCTACCCGGCCTGTCCCGATCACAGCGAGAAGACGAAGCTCTTCTCGCTGCTCGATGCGCCCTCGATTGGAATCGAGCTGACCGAGAGCTGTGCGATGACCCCCGGAGCCAGCGTCAGCGGGCTCTACTTCGGGCATCCCCAGGCGCGCTATTTCACGGTAGGGCGCGTGGACCGGGATCAGGTCGAGAGCTACGCCGCGCGCAAGCAGATGAACATCCACGAGGTCGAGCGCTGGCTCGCCCCCTATCTCGGGTACGATCCCGATGGGTGATCCGCCATTCGACCAACTCCAGGCACCAGCGGGGCGGAATCTTCGGCCTCGCAGTGGTTCTGACACTCGCTACCACCCTGCTGGGTTGCGGCGGCACGCCCGCGCCCCAGCCGGTCATTCCCGCTCCGAACCCGGTACCGGCCGAGCGAGTCGACTCGAGCGATCCAGCCCGCGCCGCCGACCCCTCGGCGGCCGTCCAGCGAAGCGCGTCTCGCTACGCCCACGCAGCCGAGTACTCGTCGGAGCGCGGGGGACTCGCCCTCGTGATCGTCGAGGGCACCCAAACGGTCTTAGCGACCGGCCAGAACGATCGACAGCTCGAAACCGCCCACCCCCTATACAACGCGAGCGAGAGCTTCTGGTGCCCGGCGGCGATTGCTGCCGAGATCGATGGACTGTTGGACCTCGACGAGCCGGTCTCCTTCACGATCGAATCCTTCGACGCCAACCCGTGGAAGCGAGCGATGCGGCTGCGCGAGCTGCTCCAGTACACGAGTGGGCTCGAGTCCGGCGTCTTGCCCCTGTCTCGGGAACTGCCCGCCAATCGTTACGCGCGGGCGCTGGCGCTCGAGATGGTCGCGCAGCCCGGCGAGCGTTTTCAATTCGGGCCGAGCCATCTGGCAGTCTTTGGAGAAGTGCTGCGTCGCAAGCTGATGTCCAGGGGTTTGGACCCTGTGACGTATCTCCAGCTGAGAATTTTCGAGCCGATCGGCCTGGAGCTCGCTGCCTGGACGCGAGACGAGGCCGGCAACCCGGACCTCTCGGGCGGAGCCCAACTGAGTGCCGAGGAGTGGGCCAAGTACGGCGTATTCGTGCGAGACCGTGGGCTGTGGAAATCCAAGCCAATCTTGGACCCGACCACCCTGGCGGCTTGCTTCGTCGGCAGCCAAGCCGAGCCTCGATTCGGACTGAGCTTCTGGCTCAACCCAACCGATCCCGAGACCACCTCCAGCTCCCAAGGCGGTCTCGGCAGCTTCTACCGCGATGGTCTCGAGGACCTGGTGGTGGCAGCGGGCGCCGGAAATCAGCGCCTCTACGTAATCCCATCGCTGGATCTCGTCGTGGCCCGGCTGGGCGACCCGGGCCACAGCTGGCGAGACAGCGAATTCCTGAATCTGCTCGTCGCGGCACGCCGCTCTCCCCAGGGGGAGTCGACGGTTGTGCCCTGATCGACCCAGGCTCGCTTGGGGCCGGCCCGAAATCGCAATCTCCTGAGCCGCTTTGCCCCCAAAACGGCGCCTTGGCTTGAATCGAATGACCATCTGGCGCATCAAAGAGACCGCGCGGATGACCGCGCGCGGGCGTAGCTGACTTCGCCCGAGACGAACCTGGGAGAAATCCGTCTATGAATGCCAAGTCCCTCATCATCGCTTCAGCGGCAGCAGCCCTGTTCCTCGCAGGCGGCGCGGGCATGGGAGTCGCCGCAGAAGGCGATGACGCCAAGATCAAGTGCGAGGGTGCCAATGGCTGCAAGGGCCAGACTGCCTGCAAGACCGCGAGCAACGACTGCTCCGGACACAACGAGTGCAAGGGCAAGGGCTTCTTGAAGCTCTCGCAGGCAGACTGCGACGCCGCCAAGGCAACCGAGTAGAGCGGCACCCACGATCGGACGGGGGGCGGGTGCCTACTCGCCCCCCTCCGAGTGCCCTGTGCCCGACGATCCGCGCGACGCGAGAGCATTGGACGCCCCGGCGCTGGGCGTAGGTGTCGGCCTGCGGACACCCCACTACCCGGAAATCCTGGAACGTGCACCGCGCGGTGCGCTTCGCGTGGATTGGTTCGAAGTCATCAGCGAAAACTTCATGATTCCGGGCGGCCGGCCCCTGCGCGTGCTGGACGAAGTGCGCTCCCACGCCCCGGTGGTACTCCACGGGGTTTCGCTCAACCTGGGCTCGGTCGACCCGTTGAATGCCGATTATCTCGACCAGCTGGCTTCGCTCGTCGACCGGGTGGAGCCGGCCTGGGTATCCGACCACTTGTGCTGGACGGGGGTAGACGGAGCCAACCTGCACGACCTTCTGCCCATCCCTTACACCGAAGAATCGATCCGCCATGTCGCAGACCGCATTCAGCGAGTACAGGACCGACTTCGCCGACGTATCGCGATCGAGAACGTCTCGTCGTATCTCAGCTACGTCGCCGACGCGCTGCCGGAATGGGAGTTCTTGACGGCCGTTGCCGAAGCGGCGGACTGCGGGATCCTGCTCGACGTCAACAACGTCTTCGTGAGCGCCCACAACCACGGGTTCGACCCGGTCACCTACATCGACGCCATCCCTCGCTCACGCGTGTTCCAGATCCACCTGGCGGGCCACAGCGAGCAAGGCCCCCTGCTCATCGACACCCACGACTATCCGGTCCGAGATGAGGTATGGAAGCTCTTCGAACGAGCGGTCGAGCGCATCGGGGACGTTTCGGTATTGGTGGAGTGGGACGACCGGATTCCGAGCTACGACCGACTGGAGGAAGAGGCGCTGCACGCGCGATCCGTCATGGAACCCCTGATCAACCCGGAGAATCCACTTGGCACAAGTACGACAGCTGGCGGCCACACAGCGGCAGCTTCGACGCCTGATCGTCGCGCCTAGCGGCGTCGCCGCGGCCCTCGAGGAATTCGGCGCCGCCGAAGCTCGCGAGCTCTCGATGCAGATCCAGGAAGATTCGAAGCTCAGCGCCGTAGAGCGGCTGGAGGTCTATGCCAACGCCTACTTCTATCGCATCCGCGACTGCCTCGCGGAGGACTTTGGTGCGCTCCACGCGGGACTCGGTGCCGAACTCTTCCACGACCTCGTGACCGCCTACCTGATCGCGCATCCCCCCCGGCACCCCTCGCTGCGCTTCGC
Source organism: uncultured Opitutales bacterium (assembly GCA_964194865.1). GTDB lineage: Bacteria > Myxococcota_A > UBA9160 > UBA9160 > SMWR01 > CAXMOC01. The sequence continues at coordinate 73,244 of CAXMOC010000018.1, forward strand.
CGGCGACCGCCTCCCCGATTTTCTCCGCGCCGCGCGCGCCGCGGAGCCCTTCCGCCGGCGGCTGCCCTGGGGCGGCGACCTCGCGCGACTCGAGTGGGCCATCGTAGACGCCTTCGACGCCGCCGACGCCCCGACACTCTCGCGAGAGCGGCTGGCACAAATCGCCCCCGAACACTGGGCGAGTCTCCGCTTCGATTTCCAGGCCGCCTATGCGCTCTTGAGCCTCGACTGGCCCGTCCACCTCTGCCGTCGCGCCTGGGACGGTGGGGACCCTCCCCCCGCCGCTCCTCTCTCACCAGAGAAGACTCCGATCTGCGTTTGGCGCGACGGAGAGCGGGTCCGCTATCGGACCCTCGAAGCGCTCGAGGCGCTCGGGCTCGATCTCGCCGCCGGCGGCGAACCTTTCGGCGTGCTCTGCGAACAGCTGGCGACGGAAGTAGGCGACGGCGAGGCTCCCGCTCTCGCCGCCGCCCTATTGGCTCGTTGGCAGGCCGACGGACTCCTCCGCGACCTGACCGCCTAGCCCCGATCAGCCGTAGAAAATCCAGCTGAGGGTGTTGTAGGTGATCGCATTCGCGAGCTGCCAGAACGGAACGTGATGCCGGTAAGCAACGTGGTCGTAAAGGCCGCGTCGTGCGTCGAAATAGCGATTGCAGGGCTGGCAGAAGTAGCGGTAGTGCTGCCTGTGCTTGGCGTGCCCGTAGGCGTGGCCGCGGTGGTTCCGGTGATGCCGGTGCTGGTTTCCGTGGGAGTAGTAGTGATGACGGCTCGCGTCTGCATGGCGCCCGTGATGGCGGCCTTCGTCATAAGCAGAGCCGGCCCACGCCCCAGCGGGTGCAACCAGCAGCATGGCCGCAGCCGCGACGGCCGCAACCGACAGTTTCTTCCATCGTTCGTACGCATTTCGAGCCATGGGAATCCTCCCTTTCTGGTCTCGTCGGCTTGGACTCGGGGGTTCGAGCAAATATTCAGAGGCCTTCGGCAGCTCCAATCGTTGAGTCCTCGCTTGTTCTGAGCGACGATGGCGTCCAGCCATGGGGAGGGGATCGTCGGGTATGGGTCGAAAGCAGAAGAAGCGCGGCGGCGGACGGAGAAGGACCAGCTTGGCGAGGCGAGCAGACCCGCACGATCTCTATCAGCGCGCCGTACAGGAGCCGGATGCCGACATCCCGCTCATCCATAAGATCTTTCGCTCCAACTTCTCGCGCCCCGCGCGGTCACTGCGCGAGGACTTTTGCGGAACCGCGCTGCTCGCCTGCCGCTGGGTAGAAAATGGCGACGAGAACTGCGCCTGGGGGATCGACCTCGATGCCGCGACCCTGGAGTGGGGCCGAGAGCACAATGTTGCTCCACTGCGGCCAGATCAATCGAGTCGCGTGAAGCTGATCGAAGGTGATGTACTCGACATCGGCCACGAAAAGGTCGACGTGACGGTGGCGTTCAATTTCTCCTACTTCATCTTCAAACAACGCGCTCAGCTGCTCGAATACCTGAAGCGCGCCCACGCGACGTTGAACCCGAAAGGCGTTCTGCTACTCGACGCCTACGGTGGTGCCGACGCTCAGCGCACCAGCGAGGAACCGCGGGAGGTGGACGACGAATTCGACTACGTGTGGGATCAACACAGCTTCGACCCGATTCATCATGCGTGCACCAACTTCATTCACTTCGAGTTCCCCGACGGCAGCAAGCTGCGACGCGCGTTTCGCTACGACTGGCGTTTGTGGTCGATCCCCGAGCTTCGAGATCTGCTCGCAGAGGCCGGGTTCGCGAAATCCGAAGTCTATTGGGAGGGCACGGATCGCGAGACCGGCGAAGGCAACGACGTCTTCAGCGCTCGCGAGCGCGCACCGGATGACCCGGCCTGGATCGCCTACATCGCGGGTATCAGACTCCCCGCCTGATCGGAGCCGTTCCCAGGGGAGTACTCGCCCAGAGAGCTGCGCGCCTACTCGAGCGCGACCTTGGCGGCGTTCTTCTCCCTGAGCTTGCGCAGGAGCAGCTCAGGCCCACCATCGCTGACGACCTGTTTGAACTGATCGCGGAAGTTGGAGACCATGCTGATGCCTTCGATCACGACGTCGATCACCAGCCACTTTTCGCTCTGCTTCCGCAACCGATAATCGACCTGGGAGCCCTCGAACTCGCCTCCGATGATCTTGGTGCGCACGACGACGTCGCCTCGGGGCTCGTCGCGAGCACCTAGGAAGTCGACCTTCTGCTGGTCGTAGCGCTCGATTCGACTGCCGTAGTTGTTCGATAGGTACTTCTTGAACTCGGCGACGTACTCGGTCTGTTGCTCCTTGGAAAAGCTCTTCCAGTTCCTGGCCAGCACCATCCTGGACATCGCCTGGAGGTCGAAGCGCCCATAGACCACCTCCTCGATCGATCGGAGGCGCTCGGAAGTGGGAACGCTGTCATTCGAAAGGATCGCCAGTACCTCATCCACGGTCTGCTCGACGACCGCGCGCGCGCTCGCCTCAGATTCGGTGACCGCCAATGCGGCGTGAGGGCCGAGCACACTCAAGGCCGTCATCGCGATCACCAAAGCGCCCACACGAGCGATCGCCCCGGTTCGCTCCGACTCAATCCGACGCAGCATCGTCATCCTCTGGGTCGCTGTAGAGATCATCATCGCGGTCGGACTCCTGTTCTTCGCGGTCTCGAACCTGATTCTCCCGATAGCTGACCCAGGCGTTACGGACGGCCGCGTACAAGTCGAGCGCCGATTCGCGCTCTGCGGCGATCTCGTCCAGCGCGAGTGAGCGGCGATTCAGCAGATCAGTGGCTGTGATGGCGCTGCTCACCCACCACGCTACGAAGTAAGGATAGACCTGCCCCGCGGAGTCCGCGACCAGGCCCACGGTGTCGCGCGGGCTAGACGGTCCGATGATCGGCAACACGAGATAGGGGCCGGGCGGCACTCCCCAATAGCCGAGTGTCTGACCAAAGTCTTCGTCGTGCCCCTCGATGCCGAACTCGGTTGCCGGGTCAAAGAAACCCGCGACCCCCAGCGTGGTGTTGATCACGAATCGAGAGAGGTCCTGGGCGGCCGCCACTGGCTTGGCTTGGAGCAGGTCGTTCACGAACTTCACCGGGAAGCCAACGTTGTCGAAGAACCGGTCGATCGCGCGCTCCAGCGGGTCGGGCATCACGAAGTCCCAGCCCTTGGCGGCGGGCTCGATCACGTAGCGGTCGGCGCCTTCATTGAATCGGAAGACACCCCTGTTCATGCCCTCCCACGGGTCGTTGACACCGCCGGGCGAGCTCGCGCAGCCCCCCACAACGAGTGTTGCGGCCGTCAGAGTCGCCAGCATCCAACCGGTGCACTGCCGCGAAGCCCCCCACCCAATCATCCTAGTCCTCCCCGAGATCCGCGTTGTTCACCAGCTCCCCGATCAGGCCTTCGAGCGAAATCGCTGACTCGGTCCGCGCGATTTCGTCGCCCGATGACAGCATATCGTCCGACCAACCCGGCTCCAGGGCCACAAACTTCTCGCCGAGCAGGCCGGCCGTCATGATCGCCGCGGAGGTCTCGACGTCGAGCTCGAGACTCGGGTCGATGTCGAGCAGGCTTCGCGCCCGCATGTTGTCGTCCAATCCGATGGAGACGACCTCTCCCACCTTGACTCCCGCAATCACCACAGCCGCCCGGGGCTTGAGGTCTCCCACATGATCGAAGGTCGCATAGAGGTGAAGTCCGCGCGGACCATTGTAGTAAAGCCCCCCCACCTGGATCGACAGATATGCAATCGCTCCGAGGCCGAACAACACGAAAACGCCCACGATGAGATCGCGCAACCGTGATTGCTGCATGACGCTGTTGCCTCCTGCAGAGCCGAAGCTCCTAGACGCCCCACATACCATTGACGAAGAAATCGAAGACCAGGATCGCCACGGACGCGATCACCACGGTACTCGTGGTCGAGGCGCTGACGCCCGCGGCCGTCGGTTCACTGATGTAGCCGCGATAGGTAGCGATCAACCCGGCGAGGCAGCCGAAGACGAGCGCCTTGGTGAAGCTCTGAGCGACGTCGCGCGAGAACTCGACCGCGCTCTCCATCGTGGTGGTGAACGACGCCCCATCGACGCCCAGTAGACCGACGGCAATCATATAGCCGCCGAGCAAGGAGAAGAGGATGAACAGCCCCGTCAGCAGCGGCATCACCAGCACCAGCGCGAGCGCTTTAGGCGAAACGACGAACTCGATCGGGTCGACCGACATCATGCGCAGACCGTCCAGCTGCTCGGTGGTGACCATCGTGGCGATCTCCGCCGCGATGGCCGAGCCGGCCCGTCCCGTGACCAGCAGCGCCGTCAACACCGGTCCGAGCTCGCGAATGACGGCAAGGCCCACGAGCGGACCCAGCGCCTGCTCGGCGCCGAATCGAACCAGAGTGGTGTAGCCGAGCAAGCTGAGCGTTCCGCCCACCACAAAACCCGAGAGACAGACCACCGGAAGAGAGAGCACGCCGGCATCGAAGACATCGATCACGAGTCGCCTGAACCGAAGCGGCGGTGCCAACAGCGAAAACACAATCCGCATTCCGAAGAACGCGGCGTGCCCGAGGTGCTCGAGCAACAGCAGGCTGCGAAAGCCGAGCAGCTCGATCGGCGCGATCCTCACTCGCCATCCCTCATCAGAGGGGGGGTGACGTCGAGTTCCCGGCGCTCATCGGCCCCGTCGCTTTCCGCCTCGAGGAATTCTACGACGCGTTTGTCCTCGCTCGCCAGCAGCTCACCCGGCCGGCCCGATATCGCGATCCCGTCGACCATGAAGACCATTCGGTCGGCCATGCGCAACGACGAAGCGATATGGTGCGAGGTGACAATCAGCGTCAAACCGAGGTGTCGATTCAGATCGACCAACAGCGCCTCGATGCGTCGGACGTTGATCGGATCGAGGCCGGAGAAGGGTTCGTCGACCAGCAGTATTTCCGGGTCCATCACGATGGCGCGCGCCAAGGCCGCTCGGCGATTCATGCCGCCCGACAGCTCTCGGGGGTACAGGCCGGCAGCGTCCGAAAGCCCTACCGCCATCAACCGGCGATTGACCTCGGCCTCGATATCCGAATCCGAGAGCTGGGTGTGCTCGCGCAGCGGTAGGGCTGCATTCTCGAAGACCGTCATCGAGTCGAGCAGGGCCCCGCCCTGGAACAACATCCCAATGCGATCCCGCACCTTGAACAACTCGCGCTCGGAGAGCTGGGTGATTTCGCGGTCGGCGACGCGGATCACGCCACCGTCTGGCCGTTGCAGCCCTCCAATCATTCGCAACAGGGTGCTCTTGCCCGAGCCACTGCCACCCAGCACCACGGAAATGCTGCCGCGCGGAAATCCGCAAGACAGTCTGCGGAATACGACTCGTTTTCCGCGCTGCAAACGGACGCCGTCGAAGGCAACCCGAAAGTCCTGCTGCCCGCCTTCGTCCATCGCCTCCGCCCCGCGGCTCGTCTGCGCGGGGGTCACGCCGGCTCCCCGGGCTCGGTCAGCCGAGCCGGGTATCGCGACCCGGCGATTAACCCCCAAAATTGGGCCGCAGCGAGCCTCGAAATCCGCTGCGAATCGAATCTTCGCAAGGTGCGCGCCCCTCCCGCGACCCGTTCACCGCCATTCTAGACAGCCGGCGCTCCGATAGCCCCCACTACCACCGCCGACCCGCGAACATCGCAGATCCCGCTGCCTCAACTCCCGATTGATCGGCCGCCAACCTCTGATTCTTCAGGGACTTCAGCGGCAGAATTGCAGACAGACCACCCTCGGCCCGAGAGGCGGACGGACAAATCTGGCCGGTTCGCGGTCGACTCGGCCGGGTTTAGCTCAGCCGGCGGCCCTCAGGCGATATGCTGAACGCGAAATAGCCTCAGGACGGGGCTGCAAGAGGAACTGCCAACATGTCAAAAGCGATCGCCGAGGCAGTCTGCGCCGCCTCCCGCAAGCTTTGCCAGAAGCTCTCCGGGATGCGCTTCGAGTCACCCGTCACCCATGTCTACAACCCGCTCGACTACGCGCGCCGCCCCCACAATGCCTACGTCCGCCGCTACGGGGCGGAGCCGAAACGAGTGATCTTTCTGGGAATGAATCCCGGACCCTTCGGAATGGCCCAGACCGGGGTCCCCTTCGGTGACGTCGAACAGGTCCGAGGCTGGCTGGGGATCGAAGCGTCCGTGGGTCGCCCGGCCGAAGAGCACCCGAAACGGCCCGTCCTCGGCTTCGATTGCCCCCGTCGCGAGGTCAGCGGAACACGCCTGTGGGGTGCCGTCGCGGACCACTTCGGCCGACCGGAGCACTTCTTCGCGGGCCGCTTCGTCGGCAACTACTGCCCCCTGATCTTCATCGAGTCGACCGGCCGCAACCGAACCCCGGACAAGCTCCCAGCCGGGGAGCGCGACCCGCTGTTCGCCGCCTGCGACGACCACCTGCGCCGGCTGGTCGACATCTTCGAACCGGAATGGGTGGTGGGGATCGGGGCCTTCGCGGAGCGTCGCGCCAGGGCGGCTCTGGTCGATCGCGGGGTCCAATTCGGGAGAATTCTCCATCCCAGCCCGGCCAATCCATCCGCCCAACGAGATTGGTCGGGCAGCGCCCGGCGCGAACTCGAAGAGCTCGGGCTCTGCCCCTACCCGGCTCGAAACCCGCGCCGTCCGCGAGCGGGGAGGGACGACTCGAAATGATGGCTAAACTCGTCGCGCAAAAAGGAGGCGAGAAGTTGCGCTGGAACGGAATCGCGATCACGGCAGCTGCAATCGCAGTTGGAATCCATGCTCAGCTCGCCTGTGCGGGTTCGAACTCATGGCACGAGGAGGGTCGAGCCGCCGTCGCCAAGGCCCGCCAGCTGGATCGAGCTTCGCGTAGAGCGAAGAACGTGATTCTGTTCGTCGGAGATGGTCTGGGCATCAGCACCGTGACTGCGGCGCGCATCCTGCAGGGCCAGCTCCAGGGCAAGACCGGGGAGGAGAACCTGCTGAGCTTCGAGCGCTTTCCGGAAGTGGCGCTGATCAAGACCTACAACACCAACCAGCAAACTCCCGACTCCGCTGGAACGATGACAGCGATGGTCACGGGCTCGAAGACGCGAGCGGGGGTGATCTCGGTCGACGAGAGGATGGATCGCGGCGATTTCGAAGACATCGAAGGCCATCGACTGGCAACCATCGTGGAGGCTGCCGAGGATCGCGGGATGTCGACTGGATTGGTCACGACCACGACGGTGACGCACGCTACCCCCGCGGCGCTGTACGGCCACTCTCCTGAGCGCAGGTGGGAGAGCGACGCCGCACTGCCAGCCCCCGCCAGGGCCGCCAACTTTCCGGACCTCGCGCGCCAGCTGATCGAGTTCTCTCACGGCGACGGGTTGGAAGTAGTACTGGGTGGGGGCGAGAAGAACTTTCGTCCGAAGGACGCGGCGGCAGGCCATGCGACCGAGCCGCGCCCGGGATCGCGAACCGACGGACGCGACTTGACGGCGGAGTGGGTGGCTCGGAAACCTGGATCGCTCTATGTCCGCAGCTGCGCCGAGCTCGCGGCGGCGAATCTGGCAAAGACGACCCACCTGCTTGGCCTGTTTGCGGCCGGGCACCTTCGCTTCGAAGCCGACCGCGAGGAAGGATCTCCTTGCGAGCCCTCATTGTCGGAGATGACGAACGCAGCGCTGACGCTGCTGGAACGCAACCCCCGTGGCTATTTCCTGATGGTCGAGGGTGGAAGAATCGACCACGCCCATCACGTCAGCAACGCCTATCGAGCCCTCACCGACTCGATCGAGTTTGCCAAGGCTGTGGGCGTCGCCGCAGAGCGAACGAATCCGGACGATACACTGATCGTGGTCACGGCCGACCATGGTCACGTCATGACCATCGCCGGCTACCCGACCCGCGGAAACGACATCCTCGGCCTGGTGGTGGAAAACGATGCTCAGGGGCAACCCAAAAAGGAAGCCGCCCTCGATGGGACGGGCTTACCGTATACCACCCTCGGCTATCATAACGGGCCGGGCTATCCCGGCGCGACCACCGAGCAGCGCGAAGGTCCGAAGCAGCATCCGCACGCGCCCCGACAATTCCGGGGGGTCACGATGGGCCGACCGGACCTGAGCGAGATCGATACCTCCAGCCCCAACCATCTCCAGGAAACAGCCATCCCGATGTTCTACGAGACGCATTCCGCGGAAGACGTCCCACTCTACGCGCGCGGCCCCGGCTCGCAGCTCTTCCACGGCGTCCAGGAGCAGAGCTACATATTCCACGCGATGGTGGAAGCCCTGGGGTGGAATTCATCCAGCGACTGAGCGAATCGGGTACTAGAGCTCATCTCACAAACAGCTTCGCGGGGTTCGTGAGATGAGCCCTAGTCGAACAGCACGGGTAGGCGGCGGGGGGCGCGGAACCCTCGACCGGTGATGTGCACGTCGTGGGCCTCGGGATCGAGGCGCAGGTTCGGCAGGCGGTCGAAGATCTGATTCAGCAGGACCTCGGTCTCCATCCGTGCGAGGTTCATCCCCAGGCAGCGGTGTGGGCCGAACGCAAACGCCATGTGCTGCTTGGGCGGCCGGAAGATGTCGAAGCAGGCCGGATTCTCGTAGCGGGAAGGATCCCGGTTGGCCGCGCCCAAATTCACCGCAACCTGGGCGCCTGCTGGGATCGTCACGCCGCAGACGTCCGCATCGGCGGTGCACAAGCGACCGATGCCGGTCAGCGGGGGCTCCCAGCGCAGCCCCTCCTCCATGGCTTGACCGATCCGGCTGCGATCGCTGCGCACTGCATCGAGTTGATCGGGATGCGTGAGCAGGCCGAAGAGCAGGTTGCTGGAAGAGCGGTAGGTGGTTTCAGCTCCCGCCGGGAGGAGCAGGCGCAAAAAGCCGAGGATGTGTTCGTCGTCGAGCCGGTTGCCATCCAGCTCGGACTGGGCGAGCAGGCTGATCAGATCGTTGCCCGGGTGCTGGCGGCGGTCCTCGATGATCGGTTTCAGATAGTCGGCGAGCTGCTTCGACGCCGCGAGCCCCACCTGCCAGTCGAAGGCGACGCAGATCAACCCGATCGTCCAGCGGTGGAATCGGGGTAGGTCTGCTTCGGGAAGGCCGAGCATCCCGGCGATCACGTAGACCGGAAAGCTCATGGTCAGCTCGCGCACCAGATCGGCCCTTCCCCGTTCGGCGAAGTCGTCGATGAAGCGATCGATGGTCGGTCGAACCAGCTCGGCCTCCCAATGCGCGAGATCCTGCTTCGAGAATGCCATCTGGATCAGCCCGCGGAAGCGGCTGTGCTCGGGCTCGTCCATCACCAGGATCGTGGGCCCCATCACGACTCCCATGGCCGCCGCGTACGCAGAAGACGAGAACGTCTTGCCGTCTCTCAACACCTGTGACACCGCGTTGTGGCTGAGCACCTCGTAGACGACTAGGCCTTCGGGGGCCAACGCAGCCGCCGCGTTTCCCAACGCGGCCTCTTCGAGATCGAGCTCGTGAACCGGGGCTTTTTTCAGGGCCGCCGCCCAGGCGGGGTAGGGATCGCGAACGGCATCTGCACCCATCGCCCGGTCGAACAGCTCGAAGGGGTCGTATTGATCGAAGTCGAGGTCCGGTGTAGGCGCGGGCTGTTGGATCGAAGCGTCGGTGGCCATGGCCCTCCCGGTGCCCCCAGCGGGGCGACAGCGCCCCTCTCATCGGAGCTAGAGTGCGGTTCGCGATCCCCTCGGTCAAGGCGGCGGACAATTCAAGAAAGTTCGATTCCCGAACTCTTTCGCGCGGCCTACGAGCGCGGTTATGATGCAACGATCGCAACGCGAATGAGAGGGGGATGGCGATATGTGGTCGACTTGCTCGCGGGCGAGATGGCTACTTGTTTGCGCGATGGCGGTCGTGGTGCAGGCCGATGCCCGCGCGGACGACTACCGGGATCTCTTCGGTAAGGGCAAGCAATACGTCGGGCTCTCGCTCGGTTCGGGCGTTGGCTTTTCGATGGGGTTCATGGGTGATGGTGACGGCAAGGACGTCAACTTCTTCGATCTACGACCTCGCTACGGTGTCGGCGTGACCGATGTGCTCGGCGAGGGGCACTGGTACCGCGGTGATATCGATTTCATGCTCGAAGGCGAGTTCCTCTTCGAGTTCGATGGCGGCACCTATCAGGGCCTGGCATTGATGTTCCGCTACAACTTCTTGAGAGAGGGACGCTTGATTCCGTTCGTCGAATTGGGCAGCGGGATGGGCAACCTGGACTTCGATCTCGACGATCAGTCCGACGGCTTCAACTTCACGCCCCAGCTCGGAATCGGCTTCCACTACTTCGTCGCCGAGCGGGTCTCCCTCAACGGCGCGACCCGCTGGCACCACATCTCGAACGCCGGAACCAAGCATCCCAACAATTCGATCAACGCCTTTACCTTCACTGTAGGAGCCACCTACTTCCTGGAATGAACGCCACCCCTGGTTGGCGAGGCGCGCCGCGGCCCCGCGGAGGCTTGCACGGCTCCGGGGAAATGCCGATAGCGGATCCGTCACAGCCAAAGCGAGGCCCCCATGCTCGATCTCCTGATCTCCGGCGGAACCATGATCGACGGAAGCGGTTCTCCGCGCCGCCGAGCCGACGTCGGTATTCGAGCGGGGCGGATCGTCGGCATCGGCTCCACCGAGGAACCGGCACGCCGCACCATCGACGCCAGCGGAAAAATCGTCGCCCCCGGCTTCGTGGATATCCACACCCACTTCGACGCCCAGGCTTTCTGGGACTCGACCCTGAGCCCGGCCCCACTGCACGGTGTCACGACGGTCGTCGGCGGCAACTGCGGTTTCAGCATCGCCCCGCTGACCCCGGAGGCCGGGGGCTACCTGATGCGCATGCTCGCCCGGGTGGAGGGCATGCCCCTTACGAGTCTCGAGAAGGGTGTTCCCTGGAACTGGTCGTCGTTCGGCGAGTATCTCGATGCCCTCGACGGAAGCTTGGCCATCAATGCCGGCTTCATGGTGGGGCACTGTGCGTTGCGCCGGGTCGTCATGGGACCCGAGTCGGTATTGCGTGAGGCGAAGGAGAGCGAGATCGAGGCCATGGCGGCGCTGCTCGCAGAGTCGATTCGCGAAGGTGGCCTCGGTTTTTCGTCGACCCAGGCTCCCACCCACAACGACGGCGAAGGCATCCCCGTCCCTTCGCGACACGCCAGCAACGACGAGCTGATCGCTCTGGCCCGAGTGCTGAGGGATCACCCGGGCACGGCGCTGGAGTTCCTTCCCACGGTGGGACCCTTTTCCGACGAGCACCGGGAGCTGATGACCTCGCTGTCGCTCGCGGCCAACCGCCCCTTGAATTGGAACGTGCTCGGGGTGAGCTCGTCGATGCCCGAGCTTCATCGAGGCCAGCTCGCCGCGTCGGATTACGCCGAGGACCGAGGTGCGATCGTTCGCGCATTGACGCCCTCCCAGGTCATGGGAATTCGGCTGAACTTCGTCAGTGGCTTCGTGCTCGACGCCCTGCCCGGTTGGGCGCACACCATGTCGATGCCGCTTGCGGAGAAGAAGCGCGCCCTGGCAGACCCGGCCGTGCGCAGGCGCCTTGCAGAGAGAGCTGGATCGGAGGAGGCGGGCATCTTCCGGGCGATCGCCGTCTGGGAGAACATGACGATCGCCGAATGTCAGAGGCCGGAAAACCGCGAACTCGAAGGGCTCAAGGTCGGCGAACTGGCCGAGCGCCGCGGCACGACTCCCTTCGACGCCCTGCTCGATCTGGCCCTCTCCGAGGATCTGCAGACATCCTTTGCGCCCTTCATCCCGGGGGACGACGACGAGAGCTGGCGACTCCGAGCCGAGGTCTGGCGGGACCCGCGGACCGTCATCGGCGCATCCGATTCCGGCGCGCACCTCGACATGATCGACACCTTCACCTGCACAACGTCCCTGCTCGGGCCCGGGGTTCGCGAGAAAGGTCTGATCGAACTCGAAGAGGCAATCCAACAACTGACAGAGGTTCCGGCGCGCCTCTACGGGATTCGGGAGCGCGGCGGGCTACAGGACGGCTGGTGGGCGGACGTGGTGGTCTTCGACGCGGACCGCGTGGGACCGGGGCCGCTCCATACCCGTTACGACCTGCCGGAGGGCGCTGGGCGACTCTATGCCGAGGCGGAGGGAATCGAGGCCGTCGTGGTCAATGGGGTTCCGATCGTGGACGGCAAGCAATTCACCGATGCGCGGCCGGGGAGCTTGATCCGTTCTGGCCGCGACACCGACAGCGTGGAGGTACCCGGAGGCTCGCACTGAAAGCGGCGCGCCTCAGCGGCCGCGCGTGTCCCCGCGCCGGGACTTCTCACCGCTGATCAGATCCACGAGGATGACCTCTTCGTCGGTCAGCTTCCCGAGCGCTTCGCTCCGCATGAAGAAGTTCACGCCGAAACGAGTCTCGACCTTGACGTAGGATTGTCGGAAGTCGCGCGCGAGGGGAAGCCAGTGGGCGCCGGCCATCACGAGAGTGACACCGAGATTCGTGAAGCCCTGAACCCGATCGCCGCCCGCATTCCAGACCAGCCCGTGGCCGAGGCGAAGGTTGCGGGCGTACTGCATCGAGATCATCGCGTCGTCCCAGAGCGAGAAGACGCGCTGTCCGCCGTGGACGAAGCTGGTGCGATGGATGTAGGCCGCACCCCAGGCAAGATCGATGATGACAAGGAGCGACAACCAAGTGACGGCGCGACGGCTGGCGGTCACGAATGTCGAGCCTCCGTCTGCGTTGCGAAGATAGCCCAGCGGGGGCCCGGACCTCGTGGCAGTAGACTTCGCTTCAGACGGATCGTGTATGGTCTGCTCGATGGCAGCATCCGGAGCAACTTCGGGACGCTGGCTCTTTGGGCCGCTCCCCGACCTGCTGCTTGGGTGCGGCGGACTCTACGCGTGCATCCTCGTCATCTTCGCCGTGGGCGGCCCAGAGCTCCGCGCCGCCCAGGCCGCCTGGATCGGCCCACTGTTGGTGCTGCTTCTGGGCACACCCCACTACGGCGCGACACTGGTTCGCGTCTACGATCACCGAGTGGACCGCCGTTCCTATTGGATTCTTCGCCGTTCACGCGACACTCCTCATCACGGCGGCATTCATCGCGAGCCTGTTCTCAGGGCTCGTTGCCAGCTGCCTGGTGACGGTCTACTTGACCTGGAGCCCCTGGCACTATTCGGGTCAGAATTACGGACTGGCGTTGTTGTTCTTGCGACGGCGCAACGTCGCAATCACGCCGACTGCCAAGCGGCTGCTACTACACGTCATTCATCCTCTCCTATGCCCTCACATTCCTGATCTTCCACGGCGACGTCGATTCACAGCCCACGCCCGAGTTTGCGAGCGGGCCACGGGCGCTGTTCGTCTCGCTGGGGATCCCACAAGCCGTCACCAAGGTGGCCTTCCCTCTGCTGCTCGCCTCTTACGGGGCGACACTGCTCTCCCTGGCTTCCCTGCTGCTACGCAGGAGCTCGCTGCGCGATCTGGCCCCGACTGCCGTGATGATCCTGTCCCAGGCGCTCTGGTTCTCCATCCCTGTGGCTCTGCGTTACTGGCGAGTCTCGGTCGGGATCGATCCGCTGCGTTGGGAGCTGCGAGACTACTACTTCTTCTGGATCGCCCTGGGACATGCGACCCAATACCTGTGGGTCACCACATATTACGCGCGCCGATCCCAGGGCTGGAGGAGCTACTCGAACTACCTGGGAAAGACGTTGCTCGCGGGCGCTGCAATCTGGACACTTCCCGTCGTCCTGTGTGACCCGAACCAGGTCGGCATGCTGCCCAACTCGAGCGCGCTCGCGCTGCTCGTGGCTTCGGCTGTAAACATTCATCACTTCGTTCTCGACGGAGCGATCTGGAAATTGCGGCATAGTCGGATCGCAAACATCCTGATTCGCCCAGCCGAAGCCGACACCAACGAGAGGCTCTCCCCAGACTCCTTCCAACGCTGGCAGCGCCGGGCCGTCTGGACCCTGGCCTCGCTCGGCTGTGCGCTGGCAATCTTCAAGTATGCCCATCAGGACGTGCTCTTCCCGCGCGCCGTGTTGCGGGGCGATTTCGCAAAGGCGAGCGCAGTGCTCGAACGCTTGAATTGGATCAGTCACGTCAGCGATGAGGCTCGCGTCAGCGTTGCGCGGGCCGAACGGCAGCGTGCGAGACAGCTGGAGGCGCAACGGCGCCGTCGCGAGCACTCGACCGCGGAGCCGAATTCGCCGCCCGGGCTCGAGCCGTCCCCGTGATCCATCGACTCGGTCGAGGTACGGCCATTGCCGACAGGCACTCCTCGGGTTCAGCTGACGGAATCGAGCACCATCGGATTGTTGGGGTCGAGGATTTCCTGGATCTCGATCACGTTGCCGTCGGGGTCGCGTCCGTAGGTGGTCTTGACCAGCCCGTAGTCGATCGGCGGACAATGAAACCGCATACCCGCAGCCTCCAGCCTCTCGTACTCGGCGTCGATGTCGGTGACGTCGAGGCAGATGTGGGTGAGGCCGTGATCGTTGACGGGCCGGTTGGGGTCCGCCTCCTTCGGTTTCGGCGACGCATACTCGAACAACTCGAACATCGCATTGCCCGCCTTCATCAAGACGACCTCGGCTGAGGACCCAACCAGCGCCGTCAACGAGTCGGCCAGCGGATTACCCACAGGCCAGCCAGTCTCCATGACGATTTCGAAGCCCAGCACATCGCGATAGAACGCGACGGCGCGCTTCAGGTCTCCGGTCGAGATGGCTGTGTGGTGAATGCCGCGAATCATGGGGTTCTCCTCGATTGACGCCATTCTCGCCGAACGGCGGCGCCCTGGAAAGGTCGCGAGAGCTAGGAATCGCTCTCGCGCTGAGACGGGCGGCGGGCGAGACCGAGGATGAGCTCGCGGACATCGTCGTCGCGATCAGCGCGGCAGGGACGTCCCCACTCGGCCCTCGAGCGAGTCCTCCTGGGTCCTCGACGGCAAGTTGCGACCGCGCACCCAGGCGAAGACGACGGGGATCACCACCAGTGTGAGCACGGTCGCGGAGATCATGCCACCGACCATTGGCGCCGCGATGCGGCGCATGGTTTCGGATCCCGTGCCCGAACCCAACATGATGGGGAGCAGTCCGGCCATCGTCGCGGTCACGGTCATCAGCTTGGGCCGCACGCGGACGACGGCACCTTCGAAGATGGCCAGATCGAGGTCCGCTCGATCGCGAAGCCTCCCCTCATTCCTGAAGCGCGTCACCGCCTCCTCCAGAAAGAGCAGCATCACGATGCCCGTCTCGGCGGCCACGCCGTTGAGGGCCAGGAATCCCACCCCAACGGCAACGCTCAGCTCGTAGTCAAGCAGCCAGATCAGCCAGAAGCCACCCACCCAGGAGAAGGGAAGGCTCAGCATCACGATCAAGCTGTTCGAAAGACTGCGGAAGTTCAGGTACAGCAGCAGGAAGATCAGCGCGACGGCGACGGGAACCACTACGCGAAGCCGCTTGGCGGCGCGCTCCATGTACTCGTATTGGCCGCTCCAGGTGAGGGTGTAGCCCGTCGGCAGCGCCAGTCGTTCGGTCAGTACGTCCTTCGCGCGCTCGACATAGGTGCCGACATCGATTCCCTCCAGGTCGATATAGATCCAGCCGTTGGGCCGAGCGTTCTCGCTCTTGATAGACGGCGGGCCCTTTCGAATCCTCAGCGCCGCCAGCTGTTCGAGCGGGACCTGAGCACCCATCGGTGTCGGAACCAGGACCCGCCTGAGCGCGGGAATGTTGTCGCGCAGCTCTCGCGGGTAGCGCAGGTTGACGGAGTAGCGCTCGAGGCCTTCTACGGTCCAAGTGACGTTGATGCCGCCGATCGCGGACTGGATCACGTCCTGGACGTCCCCGACCGTAAGACCATAACGGGCGATCTCCCGTCGATCGATCTCGAAGTCGAGGTAGTTCGCACCCACGACGCGCTCAGCAAAGACGCTGCGAGTGCCTGACACTTCACGGAGAATCGCCTCGATCTCCTCACCCACAGCCTGGATGACTGCCAGCTCGGGGCCAGCCACCTTGATGCCTACGGGTGTCTTGATTCCGGTGGAGAGCATGTCGATGCGGTTCTTGATCGGCATGGTCCAGATGTTGGTGACACCGGGCAGGCGGACCTTGCGGTCGAGTTCGGCGATCAACTTCTCCAGCGTCATCTCCGGACGCCACTCGCTCTCGGGGCGAAGCGTGATGGTGGTCTCGATCATCGAGAGCGGAGCCGGATCGGTGGCCGTCTCCGCTCGGCCAATTTTGCCGAACACCTGCTGGACCTCGGGCAGCTGGCGGATCATCCGATCCGTCTGCTGCAGGATCTCGCGCGCCTTGGTGATGGAGATTCCTGGCATGGTCGACGGCATGTAGAGAAGATCGCCTTCGTTGAGCGGCGGCATGAACTCGGATCCGAGGCGCAGCATCGGCAGTGCGGTTCCTGCGAGGGTGAGCAGTGCGGCCGCGACGACCGCTCGGCGCCAGCGAAGTGCGAAGCGAATGACCGGCGTGTAGGCCCAGATCAGAAAGCGGCTCAGCGGATTGTCTCGCTCGGATGCGATGCGGCCGCGAATCAGCCAGACCATCAGCAGAGGCACAGCAGTGACGGAGAGCAGAGCCGCCCCGGCCATGGCGTAGGTCTTTGTGAAGGCCAGCGGGCGGAAGAGGCGCCCCTCCTGGGCCTGAAGCGTGAAAACCGGGATGAACGACACCGTGATGATGAGAAGCGAGAAGAAGAGCGCCGGCCCGACTTCTACCGCAGCATCGAGAATGACGCGCGCCCGCGGCCTTTCCCCTGCGTCTCGTTCCAGGTGCTTGTGGGCGTTTTCGATCATCACGATTGCCGCATCGACCATGGCGCCCATCGCGATCGCGATGCCCCCCAGCGACATGATGTTGGCGTTGATGCCCTGGTGATACATCACGATCAGCGAGATCAGAACGCCGAGCGGGAGAATCAGGATCGCGACGAGAGCGCTCCTCAGGTGGAAGAGAAACACGCCACACACCAGCGCGACAATGATGCTCTCTTCGATCAGCGTCTCTCGAAGATTTCGCACGGCTCGCTCGATCAGTTTCGATCGATCGTACGTCGTAACCACCTCTACGCCTTCGGGAAGTCCCGCCCTTAGCTCCTCGAGCTTGCGCTTGACGTTCGCGATGACTTCGAGTGCATTCTCCCCAGAACGCATGATCACGATGCCCGCGGCGACCTCGCCGGTACCGTCCAATTCGGTCAGGCCGCGCCGAAGCTCCGGGCCTTCGTGGATCGAGGCCGCGTCGCGGAGCAACACGGGCGTTCCGCGACCATCCGTCCCGATCGCGATGCTCTCGAGATCCTCGATGGACTGGATGTAGCCGACACCTCGAACCATGAACTCCGACTCGGCCATCTCGACCAGCCGACCGCCAACGTCCTCATTACTTCGCTGGATGGCGCGGCGCACCTGCGAGAGAGAGATGCCGTAGGAGGCCAGCGCGTTCGGGTCGACCTCCACTTGATACTGGCGAACGAACCCCCCGACGCTGGCGACCTCGGCTACGCCAGGGACGGCCTGAAGCTCGTAGCGGAGGTACCAGTCCTGGATCGATCGCAGCTGGGAGAGGTCGTGCGCGCCCGTCGGATCGACCAGCGCGTACTCGTAGACCCAACCGACGCCCGTTGCGTCGGGACCGAGAGAAGGAGTGACCCCTTGCGGCAGGCGCGCGGATACGAAGTTCAGGTACTCGAGCACCCTGCTGCGCGCCCAGTAGAGGTCGGTGCCGTCTTCGAAGATGATGTAGACGAACGAGAGCCCGAAGAAAGAGTAGCCGCGAACCACCTTGGCGAAGGGCACCGCCAGCATTGCGGTAGTGAGCGGGTAGGTGACCTGATCCTCGACGAGCTGTGGTGCCTGACCCGGATATTCGGTGAGGACGATGACCTGAACGTCCGAGAGGTCCGGGATGGCGTCCAGCGGCGTGGCGAGAAGTGCGTAACCGCCCCAGACCAGGATCACGAGAACGAATAGGGTGGTCGGCAGCGGGTTACCGGCCGACGCTTCGATGATGCGTCGGAGCATTCTACTGCTCCGCCTTCGGCTGGACCGCCGGGGTTCGACGGCCGGGAGCAGACGGGGCGCCGTCTCCGGCACCCGGCGGCTGCGCTTGTTCTAGCTGGCTGTCACCCGGCCCAGGCAGTTCGGTCGAGAGCAGCTTCTGGAACGCCTCTTGAAGCCGGCTTTCGCTGTCGATGAGAAACTGGCCGGAGGTGACGACACGCTCGCCCGCCGCGACCCCTTCCTTCACCTCGACCCAACCCTCACCGGTGTCGAGACCCAGGTGCACGGTGCGCGGTTCGAAGCGCCCTTCGCCCAGATCGCGAATCACGATCGTCCTGGTGCCCGACCGAATGATCGCAGCGTCCGGGACCACGAGCGCTCCCTCGCGGGTCCCCGCGCGGATGGTGACGTTGGCAAACATGTCGGGCTTCAAGATCAGATCGGGGTTCTCGAGCTCCACGCGAACCCGCGCGGTGCGGGTCTTCGGATCCAGCAGCGGGTAGATGTAGGTCGTGACGCCGCTGAGAGTGACACCGGGCAGATAGCTGAGCTCCACCTGCGCGGCCTGTCCGACCTCGACCCAGGGAAGCTCGTACTCATAGACATCCGCGTACACCCAGACATGCGACAAGTCGGCGATGGTGTAGAGATGGTCGCGGGAGCCCACCTCCATCCCGTGGCGAGCCATCATCTGGGTGACCGCTCCGCCTTTCGGTGCGTAGAGAGTGATGGTCTTGCGAATCTTGCCGCTCGCGAGAAGCTGTTCGATATCGCGATCTGGAATGTCCCAGAGCTCCAGGCGGCGCCGCGTGGCCTCGAAGAGCGCCTGCCCTGCTTGCTGAACATCGGGAAATGAGCTCTCTCCGGTCGTAACCCGGTAGCGAGCCGCAACCAACAGCTCCTCTTGCGTCGCCAGCAACTGCGGGGAGTAGATTTCGAGCAGCGGCTCGCCAGGCTCGACCATCTGGCCCTCGTACTCCACGTAGAGCTTCTCGATCCATCCCTGCACCTTGGTGTGGATATGTGATACGCGGCGTTCGTCGTAGGCGACGCGTCCGACTGCGCGAATCGTCCGACTCACGTCCCGCTCTTCGACCAACGCCGTGCGCACCCCCATGCTCTGGATCAGTGTCGGATCGATGGCCACACCGGCAGACGCGGACGCTTCGCCCGTGCAGACAGGGATCAAATCCATGCCCATCGGGGACTTTCCCGGCTCGTTTCGGACGTAACTGGGATCCATCGGAGCCTTCCAGTAGCGCGGCTTCGCTCCGCCCGGGCAGGGACCACCGACGGCGCTGCTCGCGACTGAAGGCTCCTTGGGTCCGATCCACTCGTTCGCGAGCCAGCCGAAGCCGGCACCGACGAGCACGAGCACGAAAACGAGTAGCAAGCGCTGCGGATTCATCGCAGATCCTCCCCGACGATCGCCTCGAGGCTTGCGAAGGCGGCCCTGCGATCGGAGACGGCGCGCGCTGCACGCAGCTCTGCATCGAGCAAACGGACCTGGCTGTCGAGAAGAGCTGAGAAATCGATTCGTCCGACCTCATACGCCGACCGGCTCGAATCGAGCGACTGGGCGGCCTGGGGGACGAGCCCGCTGCGCAACAGCTCGGCCTGGGCATCCGCCCGCACGAGTTCGGCGAAGGAGTCGCGGAGCTGCCAGCGGAGTGCGGCCTCGCCCTCGCGCAGGTTGGCCTCGGCCCGACGAAGCAGGGCCCTGCGCTCGGCTGCATGAGCGCTCCATTTCGAGCGGTTGACCGGCAGGCGCACACTGAAGCCGGCGCTGACGAAGTCGTCGCCGTTTACTGGATCGCCCGTCACGCGCTTGCGAATCCGATAATCCACTGCGAGTTCCACATCGGGGTAACCCTCGAGCTCGGCGACGCGCACGGCATGGCGTGCTTCGGTCACGTTCGCCATCAGGGCCTTGAGCCGTGCGTTGGAAGCAAACTGCCGATCGAAGAGAGACTCCAGGCTGGGAACCGGAGCGCGCTGCTCGAGGGGAGCCGTTCGCGGGAGGCGCACGTCCGAAGGAAGATCGAGCACAGCCGCCAGAGCGGCCGCCGCCTGGCTCACTCCCGCCCGCCGACGCAGCCTCTCTTCGAGCAGCGCCGTGAGCTCCACCTGGGCGCGCAACACATCCTGCTGCAAGCCGGAGCCCACCGCGTATTGTGTCTCCGCGCTGGCTGCGAGCTGGCGAAGGAGGTCGAGGTTCTGATTTGTGATCTCGAGCGCTCGCTGCGCAAACCCCAGCTCGGCCCAGGCCACCTCCACCGCCCCGTCGATTGCCCGCCTGCGATCGTCGAGTACATGACGGGCCGCAGCGCCCGCCTGCACTGCCGCGGATCGCCTCTCGCCCAACAGGCCGGGGAACGGAAGCTTCTGCCTCAAGCCGAGCTGCTGCCCAGACAGTGGTGTGGAATCGAAGTCGAAGTCTCCCACCGGCAGGTTGCTCGCTTCGTACAACAGGCGCGGATCATCGAGCGCCCCGGCCGGGAGGATGCGGTGCTCCGCCGCTACTGCCGCCGCGGCCAACCCGGCAATCTCGGGATTCGCGTTCGCAGCACGCTCCAGGCACCAGGAGAGCGTGAGCGGTTCGGGAACGAGGAGTCGAATCGAGTCCATCGTGGCGACGGTCGGGCGCGCCAGGGCCACCGCCCGCCCCTCCGAGGCGGAGGCAGAAGGCTCGGCACACAGCGCGCAAACTGCCACTACGGCAAAGGTCTGGGTCAGAACCCAGAGCTCGCGGATCGGAATCATGGTTTCTCCAGAGTCGCTGTCCTTCGAGACGCACACCGTTGGCGCCGGCCGCGCATTGCGACCGGCGACGCGCACAGCGGAATGCTCCACGTGCGCGGGCTCCCCGCCGCCGAGGGGCGGGGCCGTCGATTGGTGGGATCAAAGAATGAGGGTCGACTTCAGGAGAAGAAGATCGGGCGGTGGTAGAGCCGAACGGCCGCGCCAGAGCGCTAGCACCTCACATCGAGCCAGGCTCGACGCCGGGGCCGCGGCGACTACACCGGAAATGGGCGGCCTTGCATCCGGCGCCGACGGGTTGAAGGCGACGCTCTCGGCCTCGAGACAATCGTCTCTGCAATCGACCGGATCGGAGGAACTCGCGGGCTCCTCGTGGCACGGGGTCTGATCTTCGCCCCAGTCGGCACTCTCGGACTGCAGCGTGCTGGCTGAGGCCGGAGCAACGCAGACGATGCTGCACAGCGGAGCCGGTAGCGCGCAGCACGCTGCCAGGAAAGCCGCCAGGTGTGCAACCCGTCCGGTCATTTGCGCTCCTCGCACCCCGCTACGCCGTCATGAACCTCATCGGCCTTCCCGGCCTCTGGATTGATGCCCGGCGGGGACTTCGAAACCATAACTCCCTAAGCGGCTTCCGCCATCGCCCCCTCGGGCACGGACGCGGTAAGATCCCTCCTCGAGCGTCGACAGGGGCGCAGCCGCGGGGCCAGGGTTCCGCCGAGACAGCAGGGAAATCCCGACCCAATGCCGGCCCCTCACGGACGCGATCTCGAGCTCACCCGAAAGCGGCTGATCGAGTGGTTCGAGACCAAGCTACCGGACGCTCGCAACGTCGGGCTCTCGGACCTCTCGGGCCCTGGCATGACCGGCTTCTCGAACGACACAGTGATGTTCGAGCTGGAGTACGAGCAGAACGAGCAGCAGCATCGCGACCCGCTCGTCGCGCGTATCAAGCCCTCCGGCTACCCCGTCTTTCCAGAGTACGATCTAGGTCGTCAATTCCAAGTGCAGCGGATGCTGCACGAAACCGATGTACCGATCGCCCGCATGTATTGGCAAGAAGCGGACGAGAGCATTCTGGGCGCTCCCTTCTACGTGATGGAGCGGGTCGAAGGGCGGATTCCCACCGACAACCCTCCCTACCATGTCGGCGGTTGGCTAACGGAAGCCCGGCCCGAAGACCGGGAGATGCTGTGGTGGAGCGGGCTCGACGTGCTGACCCGCATACACCGCCTCGACTGGAAGGCGATCGGCTTCGGGTTCCTGGACGACCCCGCTCGCGGGAAGACTCCAATCGAGCAGCAGATCCACTATTACCGCGACTATCTGAAGTGGGCAGCCCGCGGCAAACCGCAACCCGTTGTCGAACGCGCCCTCGAATGGCTCGAGCGAGAGCGTCCGCGCCAGGTCGAGCCCGTGTCGCTGGTCTGGGGTGACTCGCGCATCGGCAACATGATCTTCCGCGACTTCCGCTGCGTCGCCGTTCTCGATTGGGAGATGGTCACGCTGGGCAACCCCATCGAGGATCTCGGCTGGTGGCTGTTTGTAGACCGCCACCATTCCGAAGGTCTCGAGGCGCCCCGCCTGCCCGGCTTTCCGTCTCGCGAGCAGACCGTCGCGCGCTACGAGGAGCGGGTCGGGCGTCGGGTCGAGAACCTCGAGTACTACGAGATCTTCGCCGGTTTCCGATTCGGCGTCATCATGATTCGATTGGCCCAGCAGATGGTGGAGTACGGCCTGATGCCGGCCGAGTCGGATTTCGAAACCAACAACATCGTCACGCGGCTGCTGGCCAAACTTCTCGATACCGCGCCGGGTTGACCCGAGCGCCTTTACAGCGAAACGGGAGAACGACCGGATGGCGATCGTCACACCCATCGAAACGGCAGCGGGTCAGCGAAGAAGGCTCGCGCTCTCGAGCCCGGCCACGGGTGACCCGATCGGCGAGATCGAAGTCAGTAGCGCCCACGATGTCGCCGCCGCCCTCGAGGTGGCCCGCAAGGCGCAACCCGACTGGGCTGCGCGCTCGTTCCAGGAACGCGCGCGCTACCTCCAGCGCGCGGTAGCCGTGCTGGTCGAGCAACAGGACCAATTCATCGAGGTGATTCTGAGAGAGTCCGGCAAACCCCGCACCGAGGCGCTGATGATGGAAATCTTCGCCGGCTGCGACGCGCTGACCTACTACGCAAAGCGCGCCGAAGAAATGCTCGGCACAGAAAAGCGGCGGCTCCACGGCATCATGCGGTTGATGAAACAGCTCCGCATCGTCTACCAGCCACTCGGTGTCGTCGGCGTCATCAGCCCCTGGAACGGTCCGTTCATCCTCTCGCTCAATCCCACCATCCAAGCGCTGATGGCCGGCAACGCCGTCCTCCTCAAGCCCTCCGAAGTGACGCCCTATTCGGGAAAGCTCGTGGGAGATCTCTTCGAGGCGGTCGACCTCCCGAACGGTGTACTCACCGTGCTCCCCGGTGACGGCGAGACGGGGGCTGCTCTGGTCGACGCGGGTGTCGACAAGATCTCGTTCACGGGCAGCGTCGAAACAGGGCGCGCGGTGGGCCAGGCCTGTGCGCGTCAGCTGATCTCCTGCACGCTGGAGCTGGGTGGCAAGGATCCGATGATCGTCTGCGAAGACGCCGATCTCGACAACGCCGCCGGCGGCGCGGTCGCGGGAGCGTTCCTCAACGGCGGCCAGTATTGCTGTGGAACCGAGCGTGTGTATGTCGCCGGCGAGGTGGCCGAAGAATTCACCCAGAAGGTCGTCGAGCGCGTGGCTCGCCTACGACAGGGTGACCGCGGAGAGTTCGACGTGGGCGCGATCTTCTGGGACGACCAGCTCGAGATCATCGAGACCCACGTTCAGGACGCGATCGCCAAAGGAGCGACGGTTCTGGCAGGTGGTCGTCGCAACCCCGACCTGCCGGGCCTCTACTTCGAGCCAACGGTGCTAACTGGAGTGAGTCACGAGATGCTCGTGATGCGAGACGAAACCTTCGGCCCGGTGCTTCCCATCATGGCCGTTCGTGACATGGACGAAGCCGTCGAGCTCGCCAATCAGACGAACTACGGCCTGGCCGCCAATGTCTGGACCCGCGACAAGCGTCGCGGCAGAGGTCTGGCTCAGCGCATCCAAGCCGGCAGCGTTTGCATCAACGACATGACGATGACCTACGGAGCGCCCGAGGCGCCCTTCGGAGGCCGCAAGCAGAGTGGAGTCGGCCAGGTCAATGGATTGATCGGCCTGCGAGGCTACGCGTTTGCCCAGCCGATCATCACGGATCGCTTCGGGGGCCGGCAGACGGCCCGAACCTATCCCTACTCGTTCAAGAGCGACGCGGGTCTGCAGAGGTTGATTCGGATCCTCTTCGGTTCGCCACTGGGCCGGTGGCTGTCCTGATCCGACCCCCCGCCGCCTATCTTGCGGGCGGCGACCCACGCGTCAGTCGAGGATCCGCTCGCGTTCCTCCGGGGTCGGAAGCGCGCAGCT
>CAXMOC010000019.1:0-9924 GCA_964194865.1 uncultured Opitutales bacterium
CTCTCGTTCGGCGCAATGATCGCCATCACGGCGGCGTGCACCGCGCTCTCCTACCGGCATGCGTCACTCGTGATCGCTCTGATTGGACTGATCGGAGGTTTCGCCACACCGTTTCTGCTCTCGACTGGCACCCCGCGGCCGATCGGACTGTTTGCCTACATCCTGCTTCTCGACAGCTGCCTGCTCTTCGTCGCGCATCGACGCGGTTGGCCGGTGTTGGCGCTCCTCAGCCTGCTGGGGACGCTCTTCTACCAGGCCGTCTGGATCGCTTCGCAGATGGAGACCGGCGAGCTGATTCTGGCACTGGCGATGCTCGGCGTCTTCGCAGTCCTCTACGCCGCCGCCACGCGCAGCGTGCCTGCCGGCGCGCGACGCCAGTGGCTGGTCGCGCAGGGAGGCGGGCTGCTCTTTCCGTTCGCCTTTGCGGTCTACTTCGCCTTCGAGGCGGACTTCGGCCGCCACTTCTACCCGATCGGAATGCTCTTGGTCCTGCTCTCCGCCGCGGCGAGCTGGCTCGGTGTCGTGCAAAGGCGCAGCTGGCTCGGTCTCGGTGCTGCGTCGGGAAGTGTTGCGGTATTCGCCGTCTGGGCACTGGGACGCAGCCTCGACGTGCCCCTCGCCCGGGAGGCCGCCGGCTCCGCCGTCGTGCTGGCTCTCGTCTTCCATGCCTTCGTGGAGTGGCGGCGCGAGCCATCTGGCACCGGCGGCCCCGCACCCGCGGCCGTGACCGCGACGCTGGGCACATTTGGGGTGCTGGTCGTAGCCGCCGTATTCCACGAGCTGCCGTTGTGGCCCTGGCTCGCTGGCTGGCTTGGATTGGCAGCCCTTCTGGTGCGCCACGCAGGCTTCCAGGACCGGGCGCCGTTGCAAGCGGTGGCCGCGGCGGCTCTGGCGCTCGGATTGTGCTCGTTCTATATCGCACACGGAGGCGACGAGTTCTTTCCGCGCTTTCTCATCTATGGGGCCGAGCTCGCGCTGATCGCGACGCTGGGTCAGATCGTGGCGATGCTGCGCCGGGCTCCGCCTGCGCGCCGCTGGGCCGAACACGCTGCTGCGCTGTTTCCAGCTCTGATGATCCTCTCTCTGGCAAGCGGGCCGGCGCTCCGATCGGAAACCGAAGCGTTCCTCGGTGTGGTGCTGCTGCTCGGGTTCTTCGTGCTCCTGGCTGCCACCCGCTTGGGCTCTGGCGGATGGGTCTTCGTCGCAATGGCAGTTACCGCCTTCGTCCATACAGCTTGGGCGGACGCGCACCCGAGCCTGGCGGAGCCAGAACTGCTCACGGGCTACGGCATCCAGCTCGGTGCCGTCGTCGCATTCACGGCCTGGCCGTTTCTCACGGTCGAGCGCTTCCGCAACTCGCGCTGGGCTTGGTACGCGGTGGCCTTGGCAGGGCCGGCCTGGTTCCACTCGCTGCGCGGGCTCCACCTCGCGCGCTTCGGTGACGGCGCAATCGGGTTGCTGCCCATCTTTCTCGGTGCGCTGTCCTTGGCGGCGGCCTGGCGCGCCACCCAAATCTGGGGTCCGCTCGAGCCCATGCGCAAGAGCAACCTCGCCTGGCTCCTGGCGGTCGCCTTGGGCTTTGCCACCGTCGCCATACCCCTTCAGCTCGAAAAGGAGTGGATCACCATCGGTTGGGCGCTCGAGGCCGCGGGTGTCGCACTCCTCTGGCGCCGCCTCGATCATCCGGGCCTCAAGTACTTCTCGCTGGCACTGGTCGTGGGGGTGAGCGCGCGCCTCGTCGGCAACGAAGCGGTGCTCGGCTACTACGCGCGGCCCGAGTGGCGGCTCGTAAACTGGCTCCTCTACACGTACTGGGTCTCCGCCGGAGCGCTTGTCGCCACCGCCTGGGTGCTTCAACGCGACGAAGTCACGCGTATTCGCAGCTGGGAGAGTGAGGTCTACCGCTGGGGCAAGCCGCTCGTCTCCCTGGTTTCGGGCGTTGGTGCCATCGCGATCCTTTTCGTCTGGATCAACCTCGCGATCGCCGACTGGTTCGCCACCGGCCAGACACTCGACGTGAGCTTTCAGCGCATGCCGGCGCGTGATCTCACGACCTCGATCGCCTGGGCGCTCTATGGGCTCTCGCTGCTCGCCATCGGTGTGCGGCTGCGCACGGCCGGGCTTCGTTGGCTCTCGCTGGCCCTCGTCATGCTGACCGTGGTGAAGGTCTTCCTCTACGACCTCGGCGAGCTCGAGGATCTCTACCGCGTTGCTTCGCTTCTCGGCCTCGCGATCTCCCTGATCCTGGTGTCGCTCGCCTACCAACGCTTCGTCGTGCACTCAGCAGGGGAGGAGAGGGCTGGATGACCGGTTTTCGAGTCCTGGGAGTAGTTTTGGTTGCCGCACTCGTGTGCGGAAGCGCCGGCGCGCGCCAGCCGGTCGAATTGCAACGGCTCTTCCCCCAGCAGGCGACGATCTCTGTCGAGGACAGCGGCCTGGTGCGCCTGCCGCTGCCGCCCGAAGTGCTGGCCGCCTGCCGCCCGGACCTCTCGGACTTGCGCATCTTCGATGCGAGTGGTCGCGAGGTTGCCTACCTGGCCGATAGCGCTCGCGGCTTCAGTACGGGCGTGGAAGCCAAAGAGCTTTTCGAGCCCGACGTGCTCTCATTGCGCCGGGAAGAGGCAACGCCCGAGCACGCACCCCCGACACACCGCGAGCAGTACGAGCTCGCGCTACCACCCTCTTCCGAAGCCGGCGGTTGGGAGCTGGTGATCGAAACGGGCTCCAAACGCTTCGTGCGTGAAGTGAGTGTCGCCATCGCGGCGCCGGACGGAGCTCGCCGCGATCTGGTCAGCGGTTACCCGCTCTTCCGCCTCGACGCCGAGACCCAACGCACGAGGATCCCGCTCGGCGCGCTCGCCGGCGAGCGCCTCCTCGTGACCCTCGAAGGGCGCGAGGGAACGTACCTCGAGCCCAGCTTCCACTACGAATCCGCTCGCACGTTCGATTCACTGCGTCGCGTCGTGGTTCCGCTCGAACCTCTCTCGCAGCGCTCGCGCGACGGTTTCACCTCGATCGAGCTCCAGCGGCCGAGTGGCATCGTGCCCGACTTACTGGAGATTCGAACGGCCACGGGCTCGTTTCGGCGCACGGTCCGCGTCTGGGACGTGCAGCCCGGAAGCGATGACGCCAGGATCGGAGTGGGTCTGCTGTACCGCGTTGCGGGTCCGCGCGGCGCCAAACACCTGCTCGTCTCGCTGCGCACCGCTCGTGGTCACGCTCTGCGTGTCGAGATCGAGGACGGCGACAGCCCGCCTCTGGCCGAAGTCGGATTCGACGCCGTGCTCAGTGGTCCGGTACTGATCTTCCAACTTCCGAGCGGCACAAACGAGGCGACCCTCCGCTTCGGCGGCGCCCGAGCCTACCGGCCGCGCTACGACCTTTCGGGGTTGCTCCTCAGCAAGGGCCAGGCGCTGGGCGGCGAGCGCGCTCGCGCGGCCGCAGAGCTGTACGACGCGGAGGCGCTGGGCCTGGCACAGCTCGGCCCGATCGTGGACAACCCCGAGTTCGACTCGACTCCCGCTTTGGCGTTCGCCATGCTCGGCGGCGCGACCATCGACGAGCGCATGTACGAGTACCGCCGGGTGCTCTCGATCGCTCCCTCACCGGAGGGACTGTCGCGTCTCCGCCTGGTTCCCGAGGACGTGGCCGCCGCCCGAGCCGATTTGGCGGACGTGCGCATCGTCGATTCTGAAGGACGCCAGTGGCCATACCTGATCGAGCGCAGCGCCGGAAAGGCGAACGTACCCATCGCGCTGATCGAGCAGGATCGCGATGGTCGGACCTCGGTCTACCGCTTCGCCCCGAGCGTCGCTCCGTTGCCGCTTCAGCGGATCCGCTTTGACGTGCAGGCGCCCTACTTCGATCGCCCCTACGAGCTACTGGCGAGGGACGAAGAGGGCCACGAGCGCGCCGTCGCCAAAGGCCGTCTGCGCAAGGACGGCCGCAACCCCAAGCCCGTATCGATCTCGTTCAATTCCGGGCGAGTGCGCGAGCTCGAGCTTCGCATCGAAGACGGAGACGACGCGCCCCTCGCCCTGGGACCCGTGACCGCCCGAATGCGCCTTCCCGACCTCTTCCTGGTCGCCGGAGTGGGCAACTACGTTCTCCTGATCGGGCACCCAAGTGGCGAAGCGCCACGCTACGAGTTGGAGCGCGTGCGCGACGTCGTGCTGGCGGTCAAGAGCACGCCGGTCGTCAGCGGACCGCTGGAGGCAAACCCGGGCTTCAGTGCGCGTTCCCGGCTCGCCCCCGGCAGCACGCTGCTGCAGAAGGGGATCGTGTGGGCAGTGCTGCTGGCGGCTGCGTTGATCCTGGGTGCGCTGACGCTGCGAGTGGCGCGCCAGGAGCCCAACGCGCCTTCGTCTCGAGTCTGAGGGCTTAGCGAAACATCCCGCCGCGGATTGCCTCGATACGGCCGCGTAGAAGAAGTGCCGTCGAAGCGTTCAAGAGTGCATCGAGCGCGATTCCGCTCAGTCGACGAAGCGCTGTTCGAGCAGCAGCCCGAGCCTCTCCGTCAACTCGGGGCTTTGCAGGATGTCGACGTGTCCGTAGTCGAGCGCGCGAATCGTCTGCGCCTCTTCCTGTACCTGCAGAAGCGCCTGGCTTGCCACGCTGACGCGCCCATCGCTGGCGACGGCCTTCGACCCCTTCATGCGGTATCCGAAGATCATGTGGTATTCGACGTGGCCGGGTAGATGCCTCTCGACTTCGCGTTCGTCGTCTTCGTAGAACACCTGACTCAGAAAGTCGCTCGCCGGGCTCATGTCCTGGAATGACAGCGGTAGCTCGATGGGTGCTCCCTCCGCGCCCGCCGCCTTCACGTCGCCGCCCCAGGGTGTCGAAATGCTGATGAAGAGCTCGATGTCGTCGCGCCGGGTCTCTTCTCCATACTTGAAGATGGCATCCCGCGAAACGAGCCCGCCCATGCTGTGGGCGACGATCGCCAACTCATCGAAGCCGTGCTTGACCTGCAGGCGCTCGAGGAGGGTCGCCAGGTGGGCGGAGATTCCGTCGAGAGCGAAGCCCGACGGGTAGAAGTAGAACCAGGGCTGGAAGCGCTTGCGGTCCAGCGTTTGGAAGAGGGCGGAAAACGACTGGGGATGGCCCCCGATTCCGTGCACGAACAACACCGGAACGCGCTCCGCATCGTAGGGTTCGAGGAAGTAGACGCCCGCAATCCCGTCGCTCAAGAAATCCATCATCCGCCAGAGGCCTCGAGAGCCGGAATCGGGTCCGAACGCGGGGTCATCGAGGTCCCTGCAGATCTCTCCTTGCACGGACAAAGCCCAGAGGCTGAATTCTTGCTGTTCGCGAGGGGTTCGTTCGACGAGCCCAAAGATGTCGAGCGGCTCGGTCAGTCCAGCCCGGCCATCGAGGGGGATGGTGAGATCATCGCGGAATGCTTCGCCGCCCTTCGCCACGAGAACCGGACGGTTCCGAAGCTGGAGAACGGGTTCGTCGGGGTCGAGCAGGCCGTTGCGGTTCTGGTCGAGGTAGGCGCCGAGCTGATAGTGGCCCGGCGACACCGAGAACGCGAAGTTGCCAGGCCGGACGCGAACGAAGGTGTCGACTCCGATCGGATCCTCTTCTGGGTTCTCTGTGACTCGCGTCAGAAGTACGACGAGTGTTCCATCGGCGGGTTGAGAGGTACCGACCCGACCCTCGATGCGGCTCGTGGCGCGGACCCGCTCGAGCTGCTTCTCGACCCCGAAGACCTGTGACATCATCGTACAGCCGGGAAGCAGAACGGTCGCGATGCCGACGAGAATCAGCGAGCCAATGTCCTTGCGAGTTACGTTCATCACATCCTCACTGCGTTCCGTCCATCCAGCCAAGCGCGATGATCTCTGGGGTGGTCCACATCAGCATGGATCCCGTTTCCAGGTACAGCTTGGGTAGATCGTGCGAATCACCCGGATCAATCTGCCCCAGATACGCCCCGATGTCGCCTCAGTGCATCTACACACCGGCTCCCCAAGTAGGGGCGAACCGCCAATGGAGGGCCGAGAACCGACCTAACTACAGTCTCGAGGAGCAAGAGGCTCGGTGCAGTCCGGGTTCTGTCGCCGCTCTGTCGATCACCAAGGTGTTGGAGCTCTGGGGTATCGTTCCCCCGCACGGACGCAAGCCCGCCACTTCGGCTGCCTCCGAAAGAGGTCTGCTGAAGCCACTACATGCGCCAAACCAGCCGCATTGCACGCTTCGTCGTCGCTCATGCCCGCGGCGTGGCCTCGGCCTTGCTCGTCGCGACGCTCTTCTTTCTCTATCCGATCCTGAATACGGTGGTCTCGGCCATCGGGTTTCCCTTGGCCGGCCCGGTGGTGCGCATCGACAGCAACGCCCGAGACCTGCTTCCCGCTCACCCGTTCATTCACGCGCAGGACAAGTTCGAGGGCTTCTTCGGCAACGCCTCGCCCGTCGTGCTCGCTCTGGTGGTCGAGGAGGGAACGCTCTTCGCGCCCGAGACTCTCGGAAAGCTGAAACGCCTTACGGATGCCCTCGACGGCCGCGGCTTCGACAGCCAGAGCGCCGAGCGCAAGGAGTTCCGGCGTCAGCTCGAGGATTCCGGAATCGAGGAACTCGACCAGATCCGCGCGGTGCTCGACCGTGAGTATCCACCCTATCCAGTCAACCACGACCAGACCCGCTCTCTGCTCCATCACACCACCCAGGTCGTCGAGAAGGATCCGGACGGGGGCACGACATTTGCGCCTCTGTTCGAGACGGTGCCCGAGACCACGGACGAGGCCTTGCGCCTTCAGAGGCGGATCGTAGAGAAGGCACCCGAACTCTTCGGCCGGCTGATCAGCCCCGATTCGACCGCGGCCCTGGTGACGGTGCAGTTCGTCAGCGACCGGCTCTCCAACGTGCAGATCTACCGAGCGGTCTTCGATCACATCCAGAGCGCGGTCGAGCGAGAGGCAGACGCGAACCACCGGATCTACGTGGTCGGCGTACCGATCATCACCGGCTGGGTGCTCCACCACTCCTGGGAGATGCTGGCTTCGATTCTCGGCGCGCTGGTCGCAATCTTCGTCTTGCTCTGGGCCTACTTTCGCCGCGCCCACGGCGTACTGATTCCACTGATCGCAGCGGGAGTCACGGTGATCTGGGGGACCGGCTTTACCGGTTGGATGGAGATCGCCTTCGACCCACTGGTGCTCGTGATCCCGATGATCATCACCGCCCGAGCGGTTTCGCACACCGTGCAGATGGCCGAGCGCTTCTTCGAAGACTACGAACGCCTGCGGCAGGTCCACAACGATCCCGAGATCGCCAAGCGCGAGGCCGCCACCACCGCGATGGCGGAGCTGATCGTGCCTGGGACCCTGGGAATCCTCACCGATGTGGCGGGTCTGCTGGTGATCCTCGTCACCACGATTCCCCAGATGCGGAGCCTCGGCATCTTCGGCGCGTTCTGGGTGGCCGCGATCGTCTTCACGGTCGAATTCCTGCACCCGGTCTTGATCGTCCTGCTTCCGGCTCCGCGCGAGGCACGGCACCATACCCCGCGCTTCGTGTCGCGCTTCACCGAGTGGATCGGAAACGCGGCCACTCACCCGAGCGGCCGCTGGGTGATCGCGATTGGCACGATCGTGATTTTCTCGGCCTCCGCCTACGTCGCGCTGTTTCATTCGGTGGTCGGTGAGTCGCGGCCCGGCACTTCGCTCTTCTGGCCAGACCATCCCGTAAACGTGGCGGTGGGCGAGATCGGCGAACGCTTCGGCGGCGTCGACACCCTGGTGATCTACGCCGATGGGGATCGCGTGCATTCGGTCGAAGATACGGATGTGCTCGGCCTCTTGGAGGGCCTCGGTCGGGAACTTCGGAGCGAAACGGACGCCGTGCGATCGATCTCTCTGGTGGATCTGGTCAAGGTGGTCAGCCAGACGATGAACCATGGAGACCCTCGTTTCGCCCTGATCCCGGAGGGTTCGTTCACCCGCGCAGTCATCTTTCAGGCGCGCCAGGGCAGCCCTCCCGGTACGCTGCGCCCGCTGCTCACCGATGACGGACGCGCTGCCGCGCTCACCGTTTTCTATCGGGATCACAAAGGCGAGACGATCCGCCGGGCCACGGCGGTCGCGCGGAAGTTCATCGATGAGCACCCTCTGGGCGCCGTGTCGATCAGGCTCGACCAGAACAGCGGCGACCCGAGCCGGCCCTTCTACGACCTCGAGCGCGTGAAGGACCTCACCTACTACGCGCTCGGCCCCCTGCTTCCGACCCGGGCGCACACACTCCACGCATCCGTGCGTTCCGAAGGTGACTACGCACCGCTCCCGGTGAAGGTCGTCGCCCGGGACGGACTTCCGGAGTGGGCGGAGCCCTTTCGGGAGGAAGCTCTCTACGCCTATGACGAGGCCAAGAGTGAGGCGGTCAACGGCCGGGTCTTCACCTGGCCGGACCACCTGGCCGACTGGGAGCTATCCGACATCGACGAGTGGTGGGAGAGCGAAGATCTCGGGCTGCGCGCGGCCGCCATCGGGGAGAGCGCACTGGTCGTTCACGATCAACGCGCACCGGGCGGAGTTCCCACCTTTCAACCGACCCAATCGTTCACGCGCGGGGTGCAGCTGGTGCTCGCTGGCGGACTGATGGGAATGCTCGGGGCAGTGAACGACGAGGTCGAGCGCGGTCACCTGGCGAACATCTCACTGATCTTTGTAGCCATCTTCGTGCTCCACTCACTCACCTATCGGTCGCTCGTGAGCGGTGCGATCATCTTGCTCCAGATCGCGACAGCCACCCTGCTTTCCCTGGCGTACATGGCGATTCGGGAGATTGGGCTCAACATCAACACCCTGCCGGTTCAGGCCGTCGGCGTCGGAATCGGGGTCGATTACGCGATCTACATCGTGGATCGGATTCGGCAGGAGTGTGCGCGTACCGGCGACATCGACGAGTCGATCCGCATCGCGGTCCGCACCACGGGAACGGCAGTCACCTTCACGGCCACCACGGTGGTCGGTGGCATCTTCTTCTGGATCTTCTCGAGCCTTCGCTTCCAAGCGGAAATGGCCCAGCTGCTGATCGTGTTGATGGCGATCAACATGATCGGGGCCCTCACCGTCGTGCCGGCCTTCTACGCGATCCTCAAACCCGGCGGCATCACTGCACGGCGCCGTCGCAATCCAGTGAGATAGACCCAAACGTGTAGAATTGGGCGGCGGTCCAGTGCAGGACCGTTGAGGGGGCAGTCATGCAAGTCAACCGCGAAGAGAAGCTGGCGGCGGCTCGCGACCTCGGCAAGCTCGTCGAGGAGAATCGCGAGGCCATCGACCGCGATCGCAAGCTACCGGAGCCGATTCTGGATGCACTCGGCCAAATTGACGTGTTCCGGGCGCTGGTTCCGTCTGTGGCCGGAGGTGGGGAGTGGGACCACCCGACATGGCTGCGCGTGGTCGAGCAACTGGCTCGTCTGGATGGCGCCGTGGGTTGGAACAGCGGTGTGGGAGCCTCCGCGGGCGGCATTCTGGCGGGATGGCTCTCCGAGGACGTGGCGCGCCGCATCTCTTCGGCGGATGCCAACGGCGTCCTCGCCGGTGCGGGAGCGCCTAGCGGGAAGGCCCGGCGCGTTCCTGATGGCTACGTGTTGAGCGGCCGCTGGCAGTTCGCGAGTGGCATCTCTCACGCCCGCTGGGTGGTCGGTGGCTTCATCGTGGAAGGGGAGGCGCCTCGCCTGGGTCGGGCGGCGTGGTTTCCGATCGAGAGCGCCGAGGTCATCGACACCTGGTTCGTAGGCGGGATGCGAGGTACGGCGAGTCTGGACTTCGCCGTCAAGGATCTGGAGATTCCTTCGGAATTCGTCGTCGATTTCGTACAAGACGCCCCCGTGCATCCCGGCCCGCTCTACCGCCTGCCCGCGACGTACATTCTGGCTTCGGGGCTGGCCCCGATCTGCCTTGGGATCGCTCGCGG